>DASXPC010000279.1:0-1539 GCA_036493815.1 Fimbriiglobus sp.
CACTGCTCTACCTGGCTCGGTCGGAAGGCGAGGCGGGAAGCATCGCTTGCGAGTCGATCGAACTGACGCAGTGGACCGCGAATCGGCTCCTCGAGTGGGGCCGCCATCCACGCGCGGCCGATCTCCGGTTCGAACCGACCGGCCAGCACATTCACGCCGCACTCCAACCGGATCTCTTTGGTGAACTCTTCGACGCGCTGCTCGACAATGCCCTGAAGTACAGCCGCCCAGGAACGGAAGTGACAGTTCGAACTGGAGAAGAACCGAGCGGCATCTGGATCGAGATCGAGGATCGGGGGTGCGGGATTGCCGACGAGGATATGCCCCACCTCTTTCGGCCGTTTTTCCGGGCTGAATTCGCGCGCAAACAGGGAATCGTCGGTAGCGGATTGGGTCTTGCGGTCGCGGCCCGGATCGCGACGGCCCACGGGGGAACGATTGAGGTCGCGAGCCGGTCAGGAGAAGGCAGCCGGTTCCGGATTCGGTTGCCGCGACCTCCGGCTTAGAAAGCGAAGGCGTCGTTTCTCCTGGGTGCCCGGCGTCCATGTACCGAGCCGCCTCCGTCACTTCCGGTTGGCGGTGAGCACGACGTAAACAGTCACTTCGCCGCAGGGAGCAGGGCTTGAGTCGCCCAGTTGGTCGCCGCCGCGGAAATCCACTGATCCCGTCCATGCGGGAAACCACTCTCGAAGTAGGGTTGGAACGGTATGGCCCGGCTCCTTACGCACCACGAACCGTCTTCGAGTTGGGTGGAGAGCAGATACCGAACCCCGCGTCGGTAGGCCGGGTCGGTGACGGCGACCGCCCCTACTTCGCGCAGTGCCACCAGCGCCTGCCCGGTGGCGTAGGCGTCGCTCGGCATGGACGACAACTGACCCCACCCTCCGTCGGCTCGCTGTTCGGCCAGCAACTCGCGTGCGGCTTTCTGGAGGGTATCCTTGTTGTCTCCCGCCCAGATGAGGCCGAGGAGTTGGAAGGCCCGGTCGGTGGTCGTTCTGGGCCGCGCCGTCCTCAGCCAGTCCGCCGCCCGCCACACCGCCTTCTCATACTCGCTCCGCTGGGCCTTCGGGGCATAGGCCTGGAGAGCCCGCATCGCCACGGCCGTAAACTCGATCGCGCTCGATCCCACCGGCGGCCGATTCGCGGTGAGCCGCCACCGCCCGTCCGGCAACTGATCGTTCTTCAGATACCGGGCCAGGGCGTCCGTCGCCAGGTCCGGAGGGTATTCCTCGGCCGCCAGCCCCGTCAGGAGGTAGCTGATCGTGTTGGAATCCCCCGGAATCCCCTGGCCCTGGAGGGCCCGTTCCCGCCAGACTTCGATATACGCCCCGATCTCCTTCCGCTGGTTCCGGGCGGCCCGTTCATCCACGGGGATGCCGACCTTTCGGGCCGCGGAGACGGTCATGGCGGTCAGCGAGTTATGGTGACAGGAGACGCAGCCCGCCTTCCGGAGGAACGCGACATCGGCCCGTTGCAGGAGCGGCAGGCTCCGCTCGACCGCGGCGCGGGCCGATGCGGCCGGCTTCGGCTTCACCTCTG
>DASXPC010000280.1:0-22643 GCA_036493815.1 Fimbriiglobus sp.
ACGGACGCCGAAGTTGAACCCCGCCGGCGGCCGCGACCACTGGCCGCGGGCGTTCAGCGTCGCCCTGGCCGGCGGTGGCGTTAAGGGTGGGCAGGTTATCGGAGCCAGCGACCGCGTCGGCGAAAGCCCGAAGGACCGGCCCGTGACTCCGGCCGACCTCGCCCGCACGATCTATACGTTGCTCGGCATCGACCCGACGCGCGAACTGCACACCGCCGACGGCCGACCCGTGCCGGTTAACCGGGACGGCGAAATCGTGAAGGAACTATTTGCGTGACCGCCGCCCTTTCGATCCTCGCCGTCGCCTTGGCCGCCCCGCCCGTCACCGCTCTCGCCATCGCCCCGGACGGCAAATCGGTCGTCGTCGGTTCGCAAGCCGGCCTCGACGTTCGCACTTACCCCTCTCTCGAAGCCATCCGCACACTCGAAACGAAGATCCCGAACCTGCTCGACCTCGCCTTTTCTCCCGACGGGAAAACTCTCGCCGTCGCCGGCGGCTTACCTGGCAAACGTGGTTTCGTGGAATTCTTCTCCTGGCCGGCAGGAGCGCGGCTCCGCTCGGCCGCCCCGCACCACGATTCCGTTTCCAAAGTCGCCTGGCGGGCCGATTCGACCGCGATTCTCACGGCCGGCGGAGACGCGGCCGTCTGCCTCGTCGATTTGACTACCGGCAAGACCCTGCGCAAATACGAAGGTCATTCCAAAGGCGTGCTCGCCGTCGCGTTTCTGCCCGGCGATGTGCAATTCCTCTCCGCCGGCCTCGACGAAAGTGTCCGCCTCTGGGACGCGAAAACGGGCGAGGTCGTCCGCTCGTTCGCCAACCACACGAAGCCCGTGCTCGACCTGGCGGTGCGGCCCGGCGGACCCGCAATGGCTCCGCCGAGCGTGGTGACCGCGAGCGAAGACCGCACGGTGCGGCTCTGGCAGCCGACCCTTGGCCGGATGGTCCGCTTTGCCCGGCTCGACGCCGGTCCTCAGGCCGTAGCATGGAACAGCACCGCCATCGTCGCCGCCTGCAAAGACGGCCGAGTGAGAATTCTCGATCCCGATACGATGGCGGTGACCGAAACCCGGGACGGAATCGACGGTATCGCCTACTGTCTCGCCGTCGCACCGGATGGGGGCATTCTCGTCGGAGGCCAAAACGGCCAATTGGTGAGAATTAAGTAATCGCGACGTGCGGCCTGCCCGATGGATCGCGGGAAATATCGATTTCTTGAGTCGGCGCTGCCGCCGCAAGAGATTCCCGGGATCGGGTGTCGGGAATCGTCGAGCCCGGATTTCGATACCCGATTCCCGACAAACCCTAGCTTTCGTTCTCTCAATTACCGCCGACGTGGCGGAGGGGCGGCCGTGGTCCACGGCTGCGGTGTGAATTGCGTGCCGGCGGCGAGGCCCGAACCCGGCGCGCCGGCCGAGAACCCGCCGGCGGAAAACTGGTTCTGGAAGTAAAGCCGGTAATTCTGGAACCCGAACGGATTTCCCGTGACCAACGGCTGCTCGGTCCCTCCGGTCGCCCCGGATGCGAAGGGGTTGGCCTGATTCTGCAAGGCCTGGACCTGGGTGGCGAGTTGGAGCTGCGGGCGGACGATGCCGTAGTAGCTAACGGCCGGGTTGCCGTTCTGGCGGAGCAGGTTCAGGTACGGACTGAAGGTCGGCTGGATCACCGGCCCGACCGGCCCCTGGGAAGGGGGCTGGGCGGACGAGCGGCCGACGGCCAATGTCGAACCGGCCACCACTACTGCCCAGCCGATCAGGAGCATCCGAACCATCATACCCCTCCCCGTTCGTACGTTAGGCCAACTCGTCTATCGTACCACAGTCGCATTCACCAGATTCGGGTCTGTCCGAATGCTGTTAACCGTCGAGCTGCCGAGCAGCACCACGCCGAAGAAGCGTTCGATCGGCGAGAAGATTCGGGCCAGCTTGTTGTCGCACTCGACCAGCGAGTAAGCCTTGACGATTACGCGGTCCCCGGCGAACAACTGGTAGTTCGTGCGGGTGTCCCCCATTTCGGTAATGGCTTTCCAGTCGACCGGCAGCACCTGCGGCGGGCAGTCTTCGGGCTGCGGCCGGGCCACCCAGATTTTCCGGGCGTCGGCGACCGTCGGCAGCCCCTGCGTCTGGCCGATGCCGTCCAGCACTGTGTCCGAACCGGTCAGCGGCACCCGGATGATCTGCTGCCCGGCCGTGCCGTAATCGTAAATGATGTAGTACAGCTTCGAGTTGTACCCGACGATGTCCAGGGATATTTCGGGTGCCTGGAAGTATTGCTGCAGGTGTTTCTCGATCGCCAATTTGGCTTGCGGCAGCGTCAACCCGAGCACCGACACGGACCCGTAAGCGCCGAGACCGACCGTGCCGTCCCCGCGCACGAGATGCTGCCCGCGGACCAGTTGGCCGGCCCGGGTCTGGTCCAGCGACACGGTGACGACCGGGTTATTCAGCTTTTTGGCCACGAGTTGCTTTTGAATGGCGTCCCGGGCTTCCTCGAGGGTCTTGCCGGCCACCTTCACGGAACCGTACGGTACGCCCAGGAAAATCGACCCGGACGGATCGACGCTAAACGGCCCCGCGATCGGATAGTTCGGAAGGGCTTCGGGCACCACAATCCCGAGCACGTCGAGCGTGCGAATGTGGTACGGCGCCTTGGGAATGGCCGCGAGAAGGTCGATCTCCAGCAGGTCGGGCGGTTCGATCACGTAGGCCGGCTGACCCGTTTTTACGAGTTCGCGTGGCAGGTCCATTGTCGGGACGGGTGCGGGCGTGGCGCATCCATTGGCGAGTACGGCGGCCAGGACGACGGCCGTCGCACGCGATGACAATCGCATTCGCGTGATCCGGGACATCATGGCTCCAATGACGGTAAGAGTGATCGCCGCGTCAAGCGGGCTGCAGAATATTCGTCACAATCGATTCCGTCAGTCCAGTTTTTCTCAATTTGCCCCGGCGATAATGTTTTCGGGTAGTTTCCTGCCGTTATGGCGACGGTGGGGATTCGGCGCTTGAATTGCCCATATTCCGGGTGTATGGACGGAGTACCCACGATCGGCCTGACGGATCGCCCATGCCCGGAAAATCCGACGTCTACCTTCTCTGCGCGGCAAACTCGGCATACGCCATGCCGCTCGCGGTGATGCTTACCTCAGTGGTGGCGAATCTGAGATCGGGCCGCCCCCTCCATATTCACCTTCTCGTGACCGAGTTCGACAGCGACCTCAAAGAGAAGGTCGAGCGGTCGGTGATGCGCAACGTACGGCCCGGCGGCACGGTCACCTTCACCTGGCACATTTTCGACGCCGACCGCTTCGCCTCATATTTCCACAAGGCCGAGGTCCGCCATCTATCCGCGGATTCCTATTCGCGCATGGTCTGCGACGAATACCTTCCGGCCGACTGCGGCAAAGTCGTTTACCTCGACTGTGATCTGGTCGTGTGTAGGGATATCTCGGACCTTTCCGACGCACTGAACGAGGACAAGGTTCTGGGTGCGATTTCCAACATCTGGATTCCGTACGTGTCAACGATGTGGAACGGCCGACCGGTCGTCTTCAACTACGCCGAGTTGGGCATCCCGCCGCAGTCGCGGTACTTCCAATGTGGCGTACTCGTCCTGAACATGCCGCTTTGGAGAGCCCGCGGTGTGCCGGCCAAGCTACTGGACTATCTCTCCCTCCACCACACGGAGGTCATTTTCCACGATCAAGGCGTTTTCAATGCCGTCCTCCACGACCAGTGGCAGCGACTCGACCAGCGCTGGAATCAGGTTGCGACCGTCCTTTATCCCAAGCTCTGGAAGGCCCCGGCATATACCCGTGCGGAATGGAAGCGGGCCTTCGCCGACCCCTACGTCGTCCATTTCGACGGGCCGAACAAGCCCTGGAAGCCCGACTTCACGGCGCCCCGCGGTTCCTTCTTCTTCAAGTATCTGGACAAGACCGAATTTGCCGGCACCGTCTCTCCGCCGTGGGCCGTACGCCTCGAACAAGTCATCGGATTCCGGACTTTTTACCATATTTCCCGGGCGAGGAACTTCGCCATCAAGATCGCGCGCCGCCTATTTCGCCGTGGCTGAAATGCCGGCGTCAACCCGGCATGGCTTTGCGAAGGTTACCACGTGCCCTCGGCGGGCTTGTTTTGCCCAAGAGGGTTATGGCAACCAACCCCTCAAGAAGGAATTTGAGCGATATTTTTTTCCTGAACTGGTCGAGTGCAAAATGAATTCATCCGAACTTAATCGCGCAGACATTCTTCTCCCGTCTGGTCGGGCATAGAACAAATTGCACCGACAACGGTATCCGCTCGTTTTCGTTTCGTAAGGGCATGCCGATGGCCACAGTTCGCAACGTCGTCGAGCTTTTGGAATCCAAGGGTGACTCCCAGTACGGCCGGGAAGCGGTGAGCCAACTCGAGCATGCGTTGCAGGCCGCCGCACTCGCCGAGGGCGAAGGTGCGGCACCGGCATTGATTGCCGCGGCGCTACTGCACGACGTCGGCCACCTGCTGCACGACCTGCCCATCGATGCCCCCGACGACGGGGTGGACGATCACCACGAAACCTCGTCTGTCAACTTTCTTAAACGGTCATTTCCCGCCGCAGTCTACGAACCGATCCGGCTGCACGTGGCGGCGAAGCGGTATTTGTGTACGGTCGAGCCCGCCTATTTCGACCATTTAAGCCCGCCATCGGTGGTCAGCCTGTCCCTTCAGGGCGGCCGCATGACTCCCGCGGAAGTGGCGGATTTTGAAGCCCAACCGTACTTTTCCGACGCGGTCCGGTTGAGGCGTTGGGACGATACCGCCAAAGTCGCCGGGCTGCGAACCCCGCCGCTGACTCACTTCGCCGAATACCTGATTAAAGTGACCCTGTCCGGGTCGAATTCATGATGCGTCGCGTCGACGTCGCCGTGATCGGAGCCGGTATAGGGGGGTTGGCCCACGCATGGATGGCTGCGCGGCGAGGTCTCAGAGTCGTACTGTGCGAGCGGACAGCCGTGGCCGAGGGAGCGTCCATCCGCAATTTCGGAATGATCTGGCCGATCGGTCAACCGGCCGGTGAGCTTTACGGCTCGGCCCTGCGGTCGCGGGAATTGTGGCTGGACCTTCATGCCCTCGGCGTATTGTCGGCCGAAACGTGCGGCTCGATTCATCTCGCCCACCGGCCGGACGAAATGGCCGTTCTGGAAGAGTTTTGTGCCCGGGGCACGTACGACACCCGAATGCTCCGACCCACTGATGTGACGGACCGCACTCCTCTTGCCAATCCGAACGGCCTGCTCGGGGGAATGGCCAGTCCGACGGAACTCCGGGTCGATCCGCGTACCGCCAGCGCCCGGATCGCCGCCTGGCTCGTCGAAAAGTATGCCACCGAGGTTTGTTTCCAGACGACCGTCGCTGACGTCGCCGAACGGACCGTCCGTGCGTCCGACGGCCGGGCATGGTCGGCCGAGCGTGTGGTGATCTGCAGTGGCAGCGACCTGCAGACACTTTACCCGGACGTTTTGGCCCGATCGGGGCTGATCGCTTGTAAGCTGCAAATGCTGCGGTCGGCCGAGCCGCCCCCCCCGACCGAACCCGCACCTCACTTGGCGAGTGGGCTGACGTTGCGGCATTACGCCGCGTTCCGCGACTGCCCGTCACTGGCTGCGCTGCAGGCGCGGGTCGCGGCCGAAACGCCCGAATTGGACCGATACGGCATTCACGCGATGGCGTCCGCCTTCCCCAACGGCGACGTGACGCTGGGAGACTCCCACGAGTACGGCGACGCCATCACTCCATTCGACAAGTCCGAGATCGACGACCTGATCCTGCGGGAAGCCGGGCGGGTATTCCGAATCACCCCCGAACGCGTGACCCAGCGGTGGAACGGCATCTATACGAAGCACCCGTCCCGGCCGGTGTTCGAGGTCGAACCCGAACCGGGTGTCCACGTCTTTGCTGGGATGGGCGGCGCCGGGATGACGATGGCGTTCGGCCTCGCCGACCAGTGCTGGAATCGGTGGGAAGGACCGACCGCATGACGGGATCATTCGAATGCCTGACCGCGGTCGTGCTGGACTGGGCGGGTACCACCGTCGATCACGGAAGTTGCGCCCCCGCCATCGTGTTCCAGGAGGTCTTCCGGCGGCGGGGAGTGACGGTGACGCCGGCCCAGGCGCGGGGACCGATGGGCATGGCCAAGCGGGACCACATCGCGGCGATTGCGGCGGTGCCGGACGTCGCAGCCGCATGGGTGGCGGTCTACGGTCGGCCGTGCGGACCGGACGACATCGACCGAATGTACGACGAATTCCTGCCCCTTCAGAAAAACGTCCTGACGTCCCATTCAGACGTCATCGCCGGCGTTCCCGAGGCGGTCGCGGACTGCCGACACATGGGCCTTCGCATCGGGTCGACGACCGGGTACACCCGGGAATTGATGGCGGTCGTGACCGCGACGGCCGCGACACAGGGGTACGAACCCGACTGCGTCTTGTGTTCCGAAGACGCCCCGCATGGCAGACCCGCCCCCTATCTTTTATTCGAAGCCGCGAAACGGCTCGGGGTGTATCCGATGTGGACGGTCGTCGCCGTTGACGACACTCCGGTCGGAATTCGAGCGGGACGGAATGCGGGGTGCTGGACCGTCGGCGTCACGCGGACCGGGAACGGCGTCGGCCTGTCGTTACGTGACCTGGACGCGTCGCCTGCAGAGGAGATTCGCCGGTTGTGCACCGCGGCCGAAGAATCCCTCCGTGCCGCCGGTACCCATTTCGTCGTTGAGTCGGTTGCGGACCTCGTCCCCGTTCTGCGGGAAATTGAATCCCAACTCCGGGCCGGAAAGTCACCCGTCTCCTCAACCCCCGTTCGATTCTGATCCCAAACGGTCAGGGCACGACTGCGATCCGGAAACCCGGAGTGGTGTGGGCGTGAGCAAAAGCCTTCTCCGCGTCGTCGAGCGGGTATCGCGCGACTACGAGGCGGTCGAACGGAAGGTCACGCCCGGGGCCGGCCAGGAAAGATATCGCGGCGGCTAGGTCTCGGGGATGGTAGTTGTGAACTCCCCGGATCGTCAGCAATCGGCGGACGACCATTTCAGGGTCGAGCGGCACGGCGCGGGTTGGGGCGACGGTCCCGGCGAGAAGAATCGTCCCACCGATCCGCGCGGAATCGAAGGCCGTTTGCACCGCGGCCGCCGTGCCGGCGAGTTCCACGATCACGTCGGCGCCGCGACCGCCGGTTGCGGCGGTAACTGTCTCGGCCACCACGGTCGGGTCGGAAGAGATCGGATGCGTCGCCTCGAAGAGCCGGCTTCGCTCGCGGAGCGCGGGAACGGGATCGGCGACCAACACTGTCGACGCGCCGGCCGCGCGGGCCATCGCGGCGACCGTGACACCCAACACGCCGGCCCCCAACACCAGGACAGCCCTGCCCGCCACGTCGCCGGCGTGGCGGAGGAGCGCAGCGGCGGTTGCGGTCGCGCAGTTCGCAGGCGCCGCGACCTCGTCCGGGATCGTATCGGGTACCCGAAACCAGACCGTACCGGGAATGAGCAGGACGTAGTCCGACAAACCGCCCGTGACGGGCATGCCGTCGGGTATCGGCCGGTGACCGAATTTGATCAATCGCTCACACTTCTGAGGCAGGTCCGCCGAGCAGAAAAAGCAGGTGCCGCACCCGGTCGTCACGGACCACGTTACCCGATCGCCGACCTGGGCCGGGCGACCGTCCGCATCTGAACGTACTCCGGGTTGGCCGAATGCTTCAATTCGGCCGACAACCTCATGGCCTAAAACGGTCGGCGTCGGTTCGGTTCGTCGGCCGGCGTGAGTATGCAAATCGCTCCGACACAAGGTACAGCACGCGACCCGGACTAGAATCTCGCCCGGCCCCGGTTCGGGGGGATTAAACGTTACGATCTCCATCGGGCGTCCGGGCCCGGCAAAAACCGCGGCCCTTGCCATTAAGGTTGAACCTCGAGCAAAACCGGTTCGGCGACCGCGGTCGGCCGCGCCGCCGGATGGACCGCGAAGTACCACCAGCACGGGATGAGAGAAACCAGACACAAACCGACAATCCCCCAACTGAGCCCGACGAAAAATCCGAGGAAGTTGTCCCCCGTACCAAACCCGGTCAGGTTCCGGGTGAGTAGGACCACGACATACCCCAGGTAGCCGAACGAATCGGCCAGATACATCAGGTAACCGATGGTCCCGCGGTCGCGGGTCATGGCAATGAGCCGCTCGAAGATCGTCGTATGCACCGCAATATATGGGAGGTACACTCCGAGGCCGTGCAGGACCATGAACGCAAACGGGCTCAATACTCCCGCCCGCAGAGCTAGCAGCGCCGCGGCAATCAGTAATACCCCACCGATCGCAACGGCCATGGCGAAGAAAAACGCATTCCGGTTGTTGCGGACGAAAACCACCGAACCGTTGAGGAGGAGCACGAAGACTGCCACCAATGTTTCGGAACGGGCATACAACCCTGGCGATATTTTTTCATGGAGTCCGGACCAGATTTCGGGCGCGAAATCGTCCCGCACGCTCCGCAAAATAGTTATCAGGAGGAACATGAGGACCAGCAGGGTCAGGCCGATGGCGTACCGGCAGAAAAACGCCCAGCGGTCTGTCGCCGACATCGGCACCCGCTCGGTCCGGGCCGCTACGTCCGCTGCGGACGGCGGCGGGATGCGCGACAACATCCAGACGAAAAAAAGGAACGGGGCGGCGAACAGCAGCCCGGCTGCTGCTGGCATCAGGTATTCGGAAACGCCCTTTTCCAGCAGCTCGGTCCCGACAGATTTCGCGACTCCTCCGGCCACGATGAAACTGGTGCATAACCCGGCCGTCAGGGCTTCGGTGTGGCGCCGGCCCTCCAAAAATCCGAGCACCATGCCGTACACCATCCCCAGCGACAGGCCGTTGCCAATCAGCCAGACGGCGTTGTACGGCGGGGGCGTTACGGCAAACAGGACGAGAGCCAGTTCCGCCAGACCGACCAGACCGAGGAGCATAAACACGCGTCGGTGGGGGCGGACCTGGGCGACCACGCGAATCCCGATGAACTTTGACGTGGTGTATCCGGCGACCTGCGCAATGACGAAGATGGTTTTGAGCCCCACCCCCCACAGCGTTCCGTCTTCGAACCGGGCCGCGGTGAACGGTTTGCGGAACAAATACATGCAGAAGTAACAGCCGAAAGCCGCCACAACGCTCCAGCTCGATACCGACAACCCGCGAAGGGACGGCCCGGAGCGGGCCGCGACGGCGGTCATGATCGCTCCCGGGTTACTTGGACAGTTCGAACGAGTCGAAGAGTCGACCCTTGTGGTCGAACGCCTTGAACTCGAGCCGTTTGCCGTGGACGGTCAGCACGCAGTAGTGGTAGTCAACCCGGCACTGGGCCTTGAACCACGCCGGCGTGGGGGCAAAGTTTTCCAAAGTCGCACCGCCCCCGCCCGAGGTGACGTACACCACCCCGTGGTCGTGGTCGACCTTGCCCCCGCGGACCGGCCAAGACCGCTCGTAGACGTGGATGTGGCCGTTGAAGTTGAGGTCCAAGCCGTGCTTCTCGTACAGCGCGATGAGGTTCTGGGCGTTGACGTCGCCGTACTTCGACGACTCCCCCCGCCAGGTGTTGCCGAAGTCGTTATCGTCGGACGACCGGACCGGGTGGTGGTGGTAGGCGATCTTCCACGTGGCGGTGGACCGGCCGAGTGTTCGGTCGAGCCACTCGTACTGCTCGCTGCCCGGCTTCAATGACTTGTTGCTGTCGAGGACGAAGAACTCGGCGTTGCCGTAGCGGTAGCTGTAGTAGTATTCCGGGGCCGGGAGGGAGAAGTACCGGTAGTAGTTCGGGTGGTTCTGTTCGTGGTTGCCGATGCAGGGGAACACCGCGACCCGGCCGACGAGGGACCGGCAGGGGCGGAACAGTTCGTCGACCCACTCGGCCTTGTCCGGCCCGTTGTTCACCACGTCGCCGCAGTGGATGACGAAGTTCGGCCGACGGGACCAGATCTGCCGGGCGATCGCGCCGGTCATCCGCGGGTTTTTCTGCGTGTCGCCGAGCACCGCGAACGTAAACGCCGACGTCGGTTTGACCGCCGTCTCAAACGTCAGCGGTTCCGCGGCGAGGGTGCGGCCGTTCGCCAACGGCGTCGAGACCCGATAAAGGTATCGCGTCTCGGCCGCGAGCCCGGTCAACGTCACCTCGTGCAGTGTTTTCGGCGTCGCGTCTTCGACTTTCTTGTCCAATCTCCTCCCGAGCCCGTATTCGACAATGGACGGTCCCGGCTCACTCGTTTCCCACATGATCCGGATCGAATCGGTCGTCGGGTATTGCAGGTAAGGGGGGACGACGAAGTGCGGCGCCGCCACGGCCGGCGGGGCGGTGGTGAGATCCTTATGGGCTTCAAACGCCGCTGATACGGCTTCCGGCGAAAGCGGTCGGGCGTAAATCGCCACCTCGCGAATCGCTCCGAGGAACGGCACGTCATCTTCGTTGTTGTTGTAGCCTTTCTGCGGGTCCTGGCCGTTGTGGTACCGACCCATGGTCAGGGGCACCCGGCCGCCCGGGTAACGAATCGGGCCGACCTGTTCGGTCGACTCCCCGGCCAGGCGGCCGTTCACCCAGAGGGACATCCGCTTCCCGTCGTAACCGGCCGCGACGTGATACCACTTCCCGGGCACGAACTTGACCGGGTCGCGAACGACCGTCATCGGGCTGCCGAGGCCGACGGTCGACTCGGCCGACAACCCGAATGAAAAATGGTCCCCTTCGAAACCGAGCAGGAAACCGAGTTCGGCATCGAAGTGATTCTGGAACAGCCCGACCAGGCCGCCCGTACTCCCGGGCGGTTCGGACCGGTCCACCCGGACCCAGGCTGCAAGCCCGATTTCTTTTGTGGGAAGGAGTTTGGCCTTGGCCGCGGCGGCCGCGTCTGCAAACGCTCCGTCGGATTCTCCGGAAAACACGAGGGCCGGCGTCGGCCCGTCGGTCGATAGCGTCGGTGTCCCGGTTAATCGCAACGGTAATGCGCCGACCCGGCTGTTGATTCTTCCGCCCGCTTCCGGCCGAGCGGCCGGATCGAAAACCCACTGGACGATCGGATCGTTCGCGGCATTTAAGTCGGACCGACCTTCCTGACGCGTAACCAGTACGACCAGGAACAGAAAACAGGCCAACGCACCGGCCACCCTCAACGCCCGACGGGCCATGGAAAACTCCCTTCCGGTTCGTGGCAGCGACATACGTCCGATTCGAAAACCCCATGCAAAGGAGCAAGTATAGCCAGGTCGGTCGGTGGCAGGAACGATTACTTGGTAAAGAATCGATGAAGGAAACAAACGGTGCCGGGTCGTTACACGAAATCGTAGTTGAGGACGACCCGGGTATCGTGGCGGGCCGGGCAGGTTCCGCAGTGGTAATGACGACCATCGAACAGGATGGCCCGACCGCGCTTGGGACTCACGGCCTGCAAGACGCGGGGGTTTTCGCGGTCGGGGTACGTTTTGTCCCAGATGATGGTGTCGCCGTCGGAATCGTTCACGTAGTAGATCATGACCCAGTGCGGCACGGGCATGTCGACGTGCGGGGAGAACGGCTTCGGGTCGGCCGTCCGGACGAGCAAGTTCGCCTTCACCCGTAATAACTTCGTCGGGAGGATGCGGTAGCGGTTGAGAAAGAGTTCGAGCAGGGTTTTCGGGTGCGCGAGCCACGGGGCTGTCGGTTCGGCAGCCGGGAACAGTAAGTGCGAGAAACCGTACGACTCGTCGAACCGGGCGTCGTCGAAAATGACCGTGGTGTGGCCCGGCCGGTCTTCCGGACGAACGGTACTGTTGACGTTCGAGTAGTAAAACCACGGAAAGCCGGACGACAGGAACAGCCTTTCGATCTCTTCGGCCCGGCCGGTATCCACCAGGTCATCGCATTGGATAAATTCCATCGTGTTACCGGCCGGGTCGGTCGAGTCGGTTAGTAGTCGCCGGTGATGACTTCACCCTTGTTGCGGGTGCCAAGGGCACGGAAGGTCGGCAGATCGATGGTGTCGCGGATGAAGCGGATCGAGCCGTCGGCAAACATGAAATTGGCGCCGCCGGAGTGCTTGCTTCCGTACCCGATTTCCCAGGCGTCGTAGAGGGGGTCGGTTTTGGCCGGCGCCTTCCCGCCGCCGATGTTGATCGGAACGCCGGTCGACCCGAGGGCTTCGGACCAGTCGCACCCTTCGTAATTATCCATGTCGTCGCCGCCGAACGCCCAGTGGTCTTTTCGGCCGCCGTGACCGTAATTCTCTGCAGGCGGGTGGGGAAGTAAGAAATCCGGGTCGTCGAGATACGGCACGGCTTCCCCGACGGCGATCGTGTTCGATGTCCCGTCCGTAATTTCCGAAATGTGAATGTGGCCGGGGCCTCCTTCCCGAATCGTCGGTCGGGATTCCCGGGCCAAGAAAATACCGTTCTCCTTCCACAGCGCCTTGCCGTACGGGGACGATGCGGGGCCCCCGTTCGATTCCGGCGGGGGAGGACGGAAGTCGTTCACGGCCGACCCGGACGCGTTCCCCAGGTACGTACACGGCACCCGCCGCTGGACGACCCACCCGCCTCCTTCATACCCCGACACGTCGAGGACGTGCTCCGGAAGGTTTGCCGACGGGCAGCGGAAGATTCCAAAGACCGTTTCCAACAGTGCGATGTTGCGGGAAGAAGGGTCGGTGGAGGTAAAGCTCACCTGACTGGCCGGCAACCCCGGCCACGGGGCGGCAAACTGGGCGTTGCCGGAGTCCTCCGAAGATGTGAGCGCCCGATATCCGGCTTCCTGTTCCACGTGTGGCAGGATGAGCGCCGACCAGTACGTGCCGGCCGTCCGTTCCGCGCCCAGCGGAAATGCGTCGTAGGTGGAATGGAAGTTGTGGATGGCCAGGCCGATCTGTTTTAGATTGTTCTGGCACTTGATCCGGGCGGCCGCCTCCCGAACTTTCTGCACGGCCGGCAGAAGTAGGCCGATGAGAACGGCAATAATGGCGATGACGACCAACAGTTCGATCAACGTAAATGCGAGTTGGCGCGATCGGGACATGGTCCCCTCCTGTGAGTAATCGGTCACTTCAAACGGGATGAAAGATCAAAAACGAAATCCGTCTTATCCTTGGTCACCTGGGCCGTTTGGTCGGTTTTTTCCTTCGTAAGGTACTTGTCGGGGAGCGACTCGCGGGTGTTGGAGGTTTTTTTCTTTGGATCGACACCCTTCCCGTGCGCGAGCATTCGGGAAAATGTGACCTTATACTCACCCGGGGGAATTCCCTGGCCCGACACCGACCGCACCTCGAACCGACCGGCCTTGTCCGTATACCCGGACGCATACCGGTCCCGGACACTGCTGTCCGATTCGTTCGCCGGCAAGAAGTCGACCCGGACGCCGTCGGCCGGTTTGCCGTCAATCGTGACCGTACCGGTCACCGAAACGTAGTCGGACGTTCCCCGGGAACATCCGACCGCGAGGACGATCAACACCGGCCACGTCGGTCGTATCCTACGGTAGTATCTCACAGTCAACTGGCTCCGTTTTGGAATCGACACAAAATCGGATTTGGCTCATGGTACGGCCGGAAAGACCAGTCTACAGAACATAATCGAAAAGTTATGCCCGATCAAAGGAGAATTGGAGTATGTCGAGTGAATATTTCGAGATACCCGTTTCTGCTATTTCCTTGCCATTCATCTGGCATTGAAATTACGGGGTTCGGACCCGTTTGCGAATCCCAAGCTGGTGATTTCGGAAGTGGGGGCCTCGGCCCGGAGGATGACGATGGAAAAACAGATCGCCATGTCCTACCCCACGCCGATCGGAAAGTTCCTGATACCCGACGCCGAAGCCGTCAATCATACGCTGCGAAACCTGATCCTTTCGCACGAAACAATTCACGCCAGCAACGACTACGCGAACGTGGGGGGTTGGCACTCGAACGGGGACCTGTTGGAGTGGCCCGACCCGGCGGTTGCGACGTTGAAGGCTTGGATCCTCGAGGCCGTTGCCCATGTTACCGCCGTAACGACGGGAGGCAAGGGGCCGGCCGGGATGATCCGGCTGACGGCCTGGGCGAACGTCTCCCGTAAGGGGAATTACCACCGCGTACATAATCACCCGTCCAGTAATTGGTCAGGTGTCTACTACGTCGACGCGGGCGGCGACGCCTCGGCCCACCCGCTCAGCGGCGTGCTCGAACTATGCGACCCCCGCCCCTTCACGGAAATGATTCCGACCCCCGGGAACCCGTTCGGCCAACGTGCCATCTTCCGCGCCGAAGCCGGAAGCATGATCCTGTTCCCGGGGTGGCTCTACCACTTCGTCAATCCTTTCTATGGGGAGGGGCAACGGATTAGCGTGGCGTTCAACGTCCGCTGGGTGCCGCCCGGGGAACGTGGGGGGGCCGTACCGAATCCGGTCATGACGCCGTGATTTGGGCGTTGAACGAGATGACGATACGATCCTTCTCCCCCCGGTAGGGAAGGCCGCTGTGCATGAGGTACGAAGGGAATAACAGAAGAAGGCCGTCCTGCGGCGGTGGGTCGACGGTATTGAATTCGAGGTACCGGTTGCCGAAGTCGTTATAGCTCCCGCCGGCCCGGAGCGGGGAATAGAACCGATTCCCCCCGTTGGGAGCACCGCCGTCCGCGCGAAGACCGGAATCGCCGATCTGGAGGTAATAAATCCCGCACCACGAGCACCCGCCGTGGTGGTGGGCGTCGTGAAACCCGCCGTCGTTGGTGATGTGGAACCAACTGTCGGGGACGGTAACCCGCAGTCGGGTCGGGTCCGTGCGATTCCCGTTGACGTGGCACGCGACGGCCCGGAGGGTTTGGCCGGCGAATGCCTTGAATTTTGACAGACCCGCGTGATCTTCGGCGAACAAATCAAACCCACTCTCGTACAACCCACCTGCCTTTGCACCCGGCGCGATGCCACTGGCGATTCGCGCCGGTGTCGCGGCCTTCAACCGATAAAGGTGCTCGATAATGCCGCCTGCTTCGGCGTCGTGCTCCTCCCACGGGCGTGTATAAAAGGTGGTCGGCCAGAGTGTCTTGGCCGACAGCCCGGGAGGAAGCGTCATCCGTTCGTCCTCAACTAACCGGCCGGTCCGGCCCACCGGTCTCTGCCCGACGTCGGCGATACCACGTGACTAACCCAGCCGTCCCGAAACAAAGACCGAACCCGGTGAACGGTTCCGGTACCGGTAAAAATTGTAGGACGGCACTTGTAGAACTAATCGTTGAATCCAGTGTGAGTGGCGTCGATCCATTCACGAAGTAAAGGTAATTGGTACCCCCTCGTTGGGCACCGGTCAGGGTGTCGCCGGTGAAGCCGGCTGATGTGGTGAAGGTCATTTCCGTGAGCAGGACGTTCCCGGTACTGTTCGGACCGTCCGTAATTTTGACGTAGTTGGCCGGGTTCGTCGTGTCGCCAATCAGTTTTCCGATTTGGATGCTTTTGGCCGTGTTGATGGCCGCGGCGGTCGTGTTGGAAATCAATCCGTTATTCGTGTTGTTAAATCCCCGCGATCCGTAGGTGAACGGATTGACCTGGACGTCCGTGGTTGCCGTCGTGGCGGCGTTCGTACCGTCCGCTTTCGTGATGTAAATGCCTTGGGCATTCACGTCACCGGCGGTGCCCCCCACGGCCCACGTGTACGAGGCGTCGTATCCACCTAACCCAAAGGTATTCGCGGCCGATAACACAGTGCCTCCGCCGGACTCGTGCAGCCAGAACCGGACGGACACGCTCGTTCCGGGGGACGCGTTAATAGTCGTAATCGGCGTGTTGGTCGCGTCGTTGGCGTTGGTCCAAAAATAAGTGTAGGTACCCACAGTCGGCGCCTGGCCGAGTGCAGTTGTTGGCATCAACAGTGCAAGCGCGGCAACCGCGGCGACGGCGAATCGGATTGGCATAGGAATTTGTGACCTCAGGTAAGTAGTTCGGGGTGTGCGGGAACTGGTCGGAAGGCCCCGGGCTAGCCCGGGGCCCTGGGTGGAACGGCTAGTCAATCGTTTTGTTCAAGTTGAAGTCGAACGCGACCTTGTCGATAACGTCGATCGATCCGTCGTTATTTTTGTCCGCAGCCGCGAGGAAACCCGCGTCGCTGGTGGTGAGGTTGAGGGTTTGGTCGAACGGGACCTTGTCCAACACGTCGACAGACCCGTCCTGGTTGAAGTCGCCAAACAGGCGGTAGATGCGGGTGGTGAAGTCGCCGGGCGTGGTCGGCGACAGGAAATCACCGACCATATTCAACCCGCCGTTGACGGCGGCCACTTTTGTGGCGTCGACTTTGAGCTGCCAAACGCCGTCGTCCAGGCTGCCCGAGTCGACTCCCCCGGCCCCGGTGAAGGTGAGGGTGGCGACCGTCTTGCCGTTGACGAGTGCGGTGGTCACGGTGATCTGTCCCCCGGCTGCACTCGTGATCGCGGTGCTGTCAGGAGTGCCACCGGGTAGTGACGTCCGTGTGAGGGTGAATGCCCCGGGTTGGATGTCGACGGCGGTGTTGAACGGGACGGAAATGGTCGTGATCCGGGATCGTTGTGCGACCCCGCCGTTTATCTGAAGCGTGCCGACGGCCGGCGCCACGATCATCACCGTGGCCGGGGCGCTGCTGTTCACCCCGTCATTGGCTTGATAGGTGAATGACGTCACACCAGTGAACCCGACGGCCGGGGTAAACGTGAACGACCCGTTTGGATTGAGTACCAACGTCCCGTCGGCTGCCGGTGGGGCGGTAACGAGCTGAGCCGTCAGGTTCGCCCCGGCATTCGGGGTACTTCCGACTGCTTTTACGTTATCGATCGCCCACCACCAGTCGTTCCCGGCTTCGAGGTAACTGAACCGGAACTTCGCCGTGGTCGCCCCGGCCGGATTATTCGCGTCCAAGGTCAGGTGCTCGTTCGTCCGAATCCGTGACCCCGGGCCGCCGCTATTCGCCGGATTCAAATCCAGGAGCTGACTCCAAGTCGTCCCGTCGTCGTAACTGACTTCGATACGTCCGTGCTGATTATTCGGCGGCGGGTCCTCAGGCCGGAAACTCGAATCGAATTCGAGTTCCAAACTATTGGGCTGAATACTCCCCAGTGCGATGGACGGGGTCGTCAGCAGGGTGTTCATCTGCCCGCCGCTAATACTAACAAAGTCGTCGTAGGCGTCCCCGTCTCCGACCAGTACCGTTCCGTGGAATCCGGCTCCGCCGCGGGTGAAGTCCGAGCGTTGTTGATCGCCTTGCTCGGCGGCCCAGGAATCGGCATCCATGGCGTGCCAGCCGAAGAACTCGGCCCCGGCCGCGGTCCCGGACGATGGAGCTGGGGTGGTGGTGTTGTCCCGCACCCAACCAGTCGGGAGAGAATCGGTCCAGTCGGTCCCATCCCCGGTACCCGTCGTTCCTGAATTCCACGCCTGGAGGGTGAGGGAGTCGAACGTTTCGAGGTAAAGTTGCGTATTCGGGCCGTCGTCGCGGTCGTTTGCGAGCACCCCAGGCGCACTCGCCGTGGCACTGAAATAGGTGTCGGGATTTGCCACCGGAGCCACGTTGACTGCGTTGACGGTAATCGTGACCGTGGCGAGATTACTCAGGAATGCCCCGTCGAACGCCTTATACGTGAATTTATCCGTGCCGTTAAAGAACGCGATCGGCGTGTAGGTGAATGAACCGTCGGCGTTGAAGGTCAGCGTTCCGTGGTCCGGCCCGATCAGGAGCCCATTCGGCCCCTTCGTCCCGATCGCGGTCAAAGGATTGTTGTCGGCGTCGGTGTCGTTCGCGAGTACGCCGGACGCTGCCGCGACCGTCAGCGTCCCGTTGTTGTTCACGGCATAGTTGTCGTCGACGGCAATTGGAGCACTGAAATTGTTTTGCGTCACGGTGATCGTGACCGTCGCCGTGTTGCTGTCCGACGTTCCGTCGTTGACTTTGTAAGTAAAAGTTGCGTCACCAAAGAATGCGGCTGCCGGGGTGAACTTGAACGTCCCGTCCTGATGGAAGGCGAGCGTCCCCTGGGCCGCGGTCGGACCGCTCACGAGTATCGCCTTAAGGCCGACGTTGCCGCCCGACAGATCCGGGTCGGAATCGTTGGCGAGCACGGTCCGGTCGTATTGCGTTGACAGAGTGGTCCCTTGAAGTATGGCAAACGAATCGTTGACGGCTACCGGGGCCGCGGTGTTATTGACAACCGTCAAGTTAACCGTCGCAACGTTACTCGTCGCCTGGCCGTCGAAAAGTTGATAGGTGAAACTGGTCGTCCCCGTGAACGAAGGCGTAGGTGGGGTGTAAATGACGTCCCCGTTTGTGTCGACCGATACGGTGCCCTGGCCCGGCTGGGATACGATCTGAATCGTTTCCTGAGCCGGGTCGGTCTTGTCGCCCGAAACCTTAACGTTGTCGATTGCCCACCACCAGTCGTTTCCGGCCTGCTCGTACCCCCAGCGGAACTGAACAGTTTTTGCTGTCGTCACGTTTGGCAGGTCGTAAACGAGGTGATCGTTGATGTGGAATTCGGAGCCGGCCCCGCCTGGAGTGTTAGTGGTGTTGAATTCCGAAAGTTGGGTATAAGCCCCGCCATCGAAGCTGACATACACCCGAGCCAGTTCGGTTCCCGGGTCCTCCGGACGATAGCTGGAATCGAACTCCAACCGCAGGGAATCGGTGTTAATACCGTCGAGCGGGATCGCCGGCGTCGTCATAAACGTTGTGTACAGGTTCGGGTCAATTCCCACGAAGTCGGCCAAAGTATCACCGTCGGCGACAAGGACCGTGCCATGAGTCCCCGGTCCGCCGTTAGTAAATTTGCTCCGGTCCTGGTCGCCCTGTTGGGCAATCCACGAATCGACATCCAAAGCGTGCCAGCCCGTGTACTCGGGCGGGCCGGCGGTCGGCGTGGTCGTATTGTCAAGGGCCCAGCCGGTCGGAAGATTGCCCCAGTCGGTCCCGTCTGCTCCGGTCGCGGGTGCGACTCCGGGGCTGAACGGATTCGTCGCCAATCCCTCGAAATCGTTGAAGTAGATGTTCGTCCGGTAGGTCAAGTCCGGGTCGATGTCGTTACCGACGATCACTGCTTTAGGAATCGTTTGAGGACCGCCGTTCTGGACGGTCAGCGTGTCGTCGTTCGCGATCGGGACGTCGTTGACGGACGTGATCGTAATCGTGGCGGTGGCCACGTTACTGGTCGTAGTCCCGTCGGACGCCTTGTAGGTGAAAGAGTCGGTGCCGTGGTAGTTCGCCTTGGGGACGTAGGTGAACGACCCGTCCGCGTTAAAGGTCAACGCCCCGTGGGCCGTTGGCGAGATCAGTTGGGCCGTCAACGGGTCGGAGTCCGCGTCGGTGTCGTTATGGAGCACCCCGAACGGCGAAGCCCCCGCCGTCGTGGTGAGAGTGTTATCTTCGTTAATCGTGTATGCGTCGTCGTTCGCGACCGGGGGCGTATTCGACCGCGAATCGACTCGTAGGGTCCACCCTCCGCTCAATGTCCCGCCATCGAAGGGGTCTGCGTTGTCGTTAATGCGAAGATCCCATGTCCCGTTCGGATCAAGCCCGATGAAGTCCGCCATCGTCGTGACCGGGGGTGACGCCGGCGCGCCCGGGGTCGTGTCCGGGTCCCCTCCGTCAAGGTTTGTCGGTTTGTAAGTGCCGGTCGTGATTTGTCCGGTGGTGAATGCCACGCCGCTGTCTGCGATCGTCAACGTCACGCCGGAAACCGGGGTAAGAACATCGCCGCCCACGTCGGACATCAAAAAGATGTGAGTACCGTCGGGGGCGACCAGCATCGCGTCGATATCGGAGGGCGAGCCGTGCGTCAGCCCGTTCAAAACGACTTGAAGTTTGGTGATCTGCTGACCCGTCAGGCCGGAAACGGAAATCGAAGACGGGTACGGGTTCGCAGATCCGGTGGTTGGAATAACTATCGAGGTGGTGTTGCTGAAGTCGGTCGGAACGGTGCGGTCCTCGAGCATGAATTCGTTCAACGCGGGAAATTTCACGAACAGGCCTCGGCGTCTCACGTCCCGGTTGGCAGGCCTTTTCTTGTTCCTCTTTTTCATCGTAAACCTTTCCCAGGTGAATGGACTTGGAAGTACGAGTACAAAGTTTCGCGGTCGTAGAACGCGAGACTAGGGAAGATAAGTAAGCAGCCCCGCTAAGATCAACGGAGTAACGATGAAAATCAAACAAATTTTTCTTCGCCAAGAAAACACTTGAGACGGGGAACAAACTCGTGTCTACTGTGGCGTTTGGAATGAAGGGATCGTCCGACGACTATCCCTTCGGACGTATCCGAACTTTAGTTATCACCAGAGTAAAGAGGTCACGGACCGCGCCGTCAAATGAGCACCGACGCACCTTCCGGCCCGCCCGAAATTGGACAACTCCGTAACGTCCTCAGTGAATCCCCGAATTGGTTTCCGATTGAATTCGACCTTCGGGCGGATTCGGTCGTTTTCGTGCGCTTGACTCGCACCGAATACGACGAGGCGAGCTTTCTCGACGCGCGAATGTTCGGATCACCGCCCCCCCCGGCACGGTACCCGTGGGGCGAGGTCGAGCGGGCGACGGAGGGACTGCCCGAGCGATGCCATTTTATTTTTCATATTTCTCACGTCGGTTCCACTCTGCTGTCCCGGCTCCTCGGCCAACACAGGGACGTGTTTGCCCTCCGCGAACCCGCAGTATTTCGAACGCTTGCGGACGCACACCTCGCCCTCAACCACCCGCGTTGCCCGTGGACACCCGCCGAGTTCGTCCGGCGGACGGGCGTCTTTCTGTCGCTCTATTCCCGAACATTCGTCCCCGACCAGACCGCCGTCATCAAAGCCACGAGTTATGTTGGCGAGCTGTCAGAGATGTTCTTAAACCGCATTCCGACCGCGCGGGCCGTGCTCATGTTCGTTCCCCCCAGGACGTTTCTGAGGGCCTTGCTCGGCGGAGCCATGACCGACATCACGCGTGCGGTCGGAAAGCGACTGTTCCGGTTAAACCGTAGGCTCGAATGCCCCCGATGGAAACTCTCCGACCTCTCCCCGGGGGAAGCGGTGGCGATGACCTGGCTCTGTGAAATGTTGGCCCTATCGGCCGCGGCTGCCCGCTTTCCCGACCGCTGTCTGTGGGTGAATTTTGATCGATTCCTTCAGAATCCTGTGTCCGGTTTGGCCGAGGCTTTTCAACACCTGAACGTGGATGCCGCTGCCACCGAAGTGCAAAAGATCTGTTCCGGACCGCTCCTGGGGCAATACGCCAAGGCTCCCACACAAAAATACGATGCCGACCTCCGCGAGCGACTCCTTCAACAAGGCGAAGCGCTGCACGCCGCGGAGATTCACAAGGGAATGAAGTGGCTCGAATCCGCCTTTTCCCTCTCGGCAGTAACCAGGCTCTTGAACGCGGCCCGAATCGCGCCCCAGGTGCAATCCGAATTCCTCCCGCCATAACACCCACACGGTATCTCGACATGACGGCCCCGAATTATCTTTCGCCAGATATTCCCGCACAAATGAAACGGGTCGCCATCCCCGTTGTCGCGGCGACAGCGGAAACGATCGCCGGTTACGGCCGGCTCGTCGAATCGCCCGACGAGGTCGAAATTGAAATCGTTCGCTGGCCGGCGAAAGGGTGGCGGCCCGTCGATGCCGACACCGGGAACGAAGCCGGAACGGTCAAGGGGGTGTTCGAAAGCGAGTGGCGTGGCGACATTCTTTACGGACGAAATAACGCCGTCGGCGGCCATTACATTCTCGGCTACGGCGTCGACCCGCCGGAGGCCCGCGACGACCATTCACGCCGGCCGGAACGGTTGCTGCTTTGGCACGCCAATTACCACCCCGACGGCGGACAACTCTTCTTCCCGCTCGATCGTCGCCCGTTTCTCGTTCCCCTCGCCCGGCCCGGCGACGACGTCCGACCGGACCAATTCGTGTGCTTCCTTGTCGACGGCCACAACGGACTCTACATCCACCCCGAAATCTGGCACGAAGGCGTGTTCCCGATTTCCGGTGCGCAACGGTTTTCGGACGAACAGGGGGCGGTGCATGCCCGAGTGTCTGTGGATTTTCCCCGCGAGTTCAAATGCCTGTTGGAAGTGAACCTGACAGGTGTTTCTTGAGCGGCACGAGTTTTCCGGACCCAAGAATTCCCGACGAGGGATCCGGAGGAGAACCGGTCAATCGTTCGGACGGGTGCACCAGGCGGTTGCCCGCAACTACCGAACTGTTTGAAAACGAGCCGGAACAGGCTGAGTCAGTATTCAGTTCGGCCAGGAACGACCGGTCATTGCACCATATCAACGGCACGGAGTTTTGCAGATCGAAGGGTTTGTCACAGAACGGCAGTACTGGGTAAACGGCGGCCCGCGAATCGCCTAGACCTACAGGCCACTTTCCGAATTCTATGTTGTGAAACAAACGCCCCGATCGGAGTTAGCAGCCTGTTGATCAACCCCTATTATTCGCTCCGTCACGCGGCGACGGGGCACCACGCCACCCACCCGTATTCCACCCCGGGCGAGACGCACTTGGCGCGGAGCCGGCGGATCAGGCGTCGGAGGAAGGTGTCGGGGGTTTGCGGACCGTCTCCCGGCCCCTGTTTCCCGCCTCCGTCCGGCCCGCCTCCGTCCGTTCCGCCGCCCGGCGAGCCCTCGGGCTGG
>DASXPC010000281.1:0-5233 GCA_036493815.1 Fimbriiglobus sp.
ACCCGCACGCGAACCAGATCAAGTTCCCGAATGCCAAGTTGACCTATATCGGTGCGGCCCAGTGTGAGAAGTGTCACAAGAGCGAGGATAAAATCTGGAAAGGCACGCCGCACAGTCATGCACTCAACGCCCTGGTGAACGTTGCCACAAAGCCCACGTTGCGGAACTTTGACCCCGAATGCGTGGTCTGCCACGTCGTCGGGCTGAGAACTCAGTCGGGGTTCGTTTCGGTCGCGAAGACGCCGCAACTCGCCAACGTCGGCTGCGAAAGCTGCCACGGCCCCGGGAGCGGGCACGCAGCGAATCCGGGGGACAAGGATCTCCTTCTCGCCCTGAGTCCGTGGAAAACGAAATTGACCGACCGGCTGCCGAAGCTCGAAACGATCAAAGCGATCGCCGCCGTGCCGGCCCTCGACCGCGGACCACTTGAGGCGAAACTCACCGACTCCCAACGCACGGCCGTCAACGGTGTAAGCAAATTTTGCCAGCAGTGCCACGATCACGACAACGACCCGCGGTTCAACGTGTACGAATACCTTCCCAAAATTCTGCATTCCGGGTTCAGGTCGGGCGGGCTGCCGTTTAACGCGAAGTAACCCATGCGAGCGTTACACTGGTTCCTCGGGACGGCGGCCGTGCTCGCGGGCTGCTTCTTCTTCCTTCAATCCGACCCCGGCCTCGGCCCGGGCGATTCGTCGAAACCCCGCATCGTCGTCCTCTGTGCGGCCGGGCTGAAAGGGCCGCTGGAGTCGATCGCCCGGTCGTTCGAGTCCGATACCGGGATCGCGGTCGAGCTGGATTTCGGGGGTTCCCAAACCCTCTTCGCCCGATTGTCCGACCCCCACCGACCGGCGGACGTCTTCCTGCCGGCCGACGAAAGCTACATCCGGATTGCCCGCGAAAAAGCCCTGGTCGGCGGCGGCACGGCCCTCGTCAGCATGCAAGCCGTTGTCATCGTTCGGAAACCCGCGTCCCCGCCGACCTGGGCGGATCTCACTTCGGGTAGGTTGCGAGTTGCGCAGGCGGACCCGTCTGTCGCGGCCGTCGGTCGTCGGACGCAGGAAGCCCTCGCCCCGGCCGACTGGCGGGCCCTGAACGCCGCCACCACCGTCTATAAACCGACCGTTTCCGACGTGCTGAACGCAGTCCGGCTCGGCGGCGTGGACGCGGGGGTCGTTTGGGACGCCATCGTTCTTCCGCATCCCGACCTGCTCGCGGTTCACCTGCCCCAACTGGCCGGCGTCACCGCCCGGGTGGAGGCCGCCGTGGCGGTCAAAGGGCCTAACCCACACGCCACCGAGCGGTTCGTCCGCTACCTGGCCGACCCGACCCGGGGCGGGGCGGCCTTCCGAACCGCGGGCTACGCCATCGCCGGTCCGGCCACGGCGCGATAAGTCACCATTATGCCACCCGGCCATGCCCGCGACCGCCTGTTCGTCCTTGCCGTCGCACTCCTCGGGGGACTGTACGTCGGCCTCATCGCCGCCCTCGTTTTCGCCGATGCCGCTTACACGTCTTCTTCCGCCGTCGGTCGGGCCCTCGAAGACCCGAACGTCCGATTCGCGATCCGTCTCAGTCTGCTCTCCTCCACTGCAACCGCGGTTTTGGCGATTTGGGTTGCGGTGCCGCTCGGCTACGTGCTGGCTCGTTTCCAATTCCCTGGCAAAATCCTCGCCGACGCCCTGATCGATATCCCGATTGTCCTTCCCCCGCTCGTCGTCGGTGTCAGCTTGCTCATTCTGTTCCGCACCGCAGCCGGCCGGTGGGTGGAAGGATTTCTTCCTTTTACCTATGCCGTGCCGGGCGTCATCCTCGCCCAGTTTACGGTTGCGGCCGCATTTGCCGCCCGCACGATGCGGGTCGCGTTCGAGCAGATCAACCCGCGGGCCGAAGCGGTGGCTTTGACGCTCGGCTGTTCGCGAGCCGGGGCGTTCTGGCGGGTGGCGCTGCCCGAAGCCCGGCGGGGCGTTCTCGCCGCGGCGACGATGGCGTGGGCCCGGGCCCTCGGGGAGTTCGGCCCCGTGCTCGTTTTCGCCGGGGCGACGCGGATGAAGACGGAAGTGCTGCCGACGACGGTTTACCTGGAAATGAGTGTGGGAAATCTGGAAACGGCGATCGCGGTGTCACTCGTGATGGTGGCGGTGGCCGGGGCCGTATTGCTCGTCGTGCGCTTGGCCGGAGCCGGGGCGGGGGGCCGGGCGTGATCGAACTGACCGACCTGGCCGTCCGGCAAGGGGCGTTCGCCCTCGATGGCATTTCCTTCCAAATTGAATCCGGGCAATATGCCGTCCTGACGGGTCAGACCGGGGCGGGGAAGACGACCTTGCTCGAAGTCGTCGCCGGACTGCGCCGCCCCTCGCGCGGAATCGTGCGGCTCAACGGCACGGACGCGACGCATTTCCCGCCCCGCGCTCGCGGCGTCGGATACGTGCCGCAGGACGGCGCACTGTTCCGCACGATGACCGTGCAAGAACAACTCGCCTTCGCCCTGACCGTCCGAAAGGTGCCCACCCGGGACGTTGCGGTTCGGGTTGGCGAACTGGCCGAGTGGCTGGGGATCGCCCACTTGCTCAATCGGCGGCCGGCCGGCCTTTCCGGCGGCGAAACCCAGCGCGTCGCCCTCGGGCGGGCGCTGGCTGCCAAGCCCAATGTCCTTCTCCTGGACGAACCCCTGTCCGCCCAGGACGACGAGACCCGGGCGGGGTTGACGGAAATCCTCCTTCAACTCCGCAACGCGCGGCAGACTTCGGTCCTGCACATTACGCACAACCGGGCCGAGGCCGAAGCCTTGGCCGACGTTCGATTCCACCTGGAAAAGGGAAGACTTGCCCCGGTGAACTCCCGCCGGTAAGAACCTCTCCGCATCGTTCGGCCCCCCAACCCCGCGGACGGCATGTCGGATTCCCTCGGCGTTTCTCTGATCGGTTGCGGCACCGTCGGCGGCGGGGTCGCTCAACTCCTGCTCGAACAGGCCGGCCGGAATGCCCAACGGGCGGGGCGGCCCCTCGTCCTGCGTCACGTCGTCGTCCGCAACACCGACACGCACCACACAAAGGCGATCCCGCCGGGCCTTCTCGCGACAGACGCCGCCGTCGCCCTGCGCGACCCCGACACGCACGTGGTGTGTGAACTGATCGGCGGTACGACGGCGGCGCGGCAAATCGTGCTCGACGCCCTGGCCGCGGGCAAACACGTCGTCACCGCGAACAAAGCACTGCTCGCCGAGCACGGGACGGAAATCTTCGCCGCGGCCCGGGCGGCCGGGCGGGCGGTCGGGTTCGAGGCTGCGGTCGCCGGCGGCGTGCCGATCGTGCGGGCCCTGGCCGAAAGTCTGGCCGCCAATCAGGTCACGGCCATTCAGGGCATTCTGAACGGCACGTCGAACTTCATCCTGACGGCAATGGCGGACCGGGGCACGAACTATGCCGTCGCCCTCGCCGAGGCCCAGCGGCTCGGTTACGCCGAGGCCGACCCGACGCTCGACGTGGACGGGTCGGATGCGGCCCACAAGCTGGCGGTGCTGGCCCAGATCGCCTTCGGCGTTACCGCGAAACCGCACGAAATCGAACGGATCGGCATCGACGGAATCGACCCGCTCGACGTTCGGTTCGCCGCGGAACTCGGGTATACGATCAAGCTCTTGGCCGAGGCGTGGGTTTCCGCCCTACCGACGCCTACCGCCAAGGGCACGGTGGCGCTGCACGTCGCCCCGGTGCTCTTGCGGCATACCGACATGCTCGCCCAGGTCCGCGGGGCGTTCAATGCCGTGCAAGTCGTGGGGGACGTGGTCGGCGAAACGCTTTACCAGGGTGCGGGGGCGGGCCGGATGCCGACGGCGAGTGCGGTGGTATCGGACCTGATCGATCTGGCCGTGGGTCGGGCCCAGGCGACGTTCGCGGCCGCCAAGCTCTGGTCGCCGGCCGGGCGGGGGTTCGTCGTCGAGCCGTCTGAAAAAGTGCGGAGCCGGTTCTACCTGAGGCTCCGGGTGAAAGACCAGTCCGGCACGCTGGCCGACGTCTGCCGGGCGCTCGCCGATGAAGCGATCAGCATTTCCTCCGTCATCCAGCACGAAGCAATCGAAGGCCACCCGGAGCAAGCCGTCCCGCTCGTCATCATGACGCATTACGCCGAGACCGGCCGATTCCGGGCCGCCCTGAAACGCCTCACGCAGATACCCGCCATTTCGCCTCCCGCCGTCTGCTACTCCGTCGATGATTGATTCCGCGGCAGTTTCGCCCGCTCCAACTCGACTACTTCGAAAGTTCGGCATCCGACTCTTCTCCAAAACAGGCTGCCATGATCGGATGCAAGGGGAAGGGTCGGTGGAACCAAAGTTGGGGGGCGGGAGGGCAATGTCCCGCATATCATTCCGGATACGAGCCCGTTCAACGAGGATGCGAGACCTCCCATGCGACTCCACCGGATTATTGCCGCCGTCGTCATTCCCCTTTTGCTCGCCCCAACGACACGGGCCGAAGAAAAGCCGAATACCCTGACGCCGAAGGAAATCGCCGAGGGGTGGATTCTGCTGTTCGACGGGGAAACGGCTTTCGGTTGGGTGGGCGGCCGGGGGAGACCGACGAACGAGAAAATCCAGCCCGAACCGGTGGTAAAAGAAGGTGGTCTTATATTTAACTCAACCAAGGCAGAGACACTAAACGCCTACCCGTCCGTCGGGTTCGCCAATTACGAAATGAGCTTCGAAGCCCGGCGGTCCGGTGTATCGAACGCGTCACTCGGTTTGACCGTATCCGATGTAGGGGGATCAACGCTTTGGTTCGGCGCCGACGCCCTCTGCCCGACCGTCAATGCCTGGACGCCGCTCACGCTCAAAGGGACCACGTCCGAATCCGGCGTCCACACCGTCGCATTTGCCAACAAACGGCCGTTCCCGGTCTCGCCGGTCCCCGGCAACCCGATCTCTTTTACCAGTAGACTCGCGGTCGAAGTCCGGCTGGGCGGCCGCATCGAACTCCGCAACGTCAAAATCCGACCGACGAAACTTCACCCGATCTTCAACGGCAAGGATCTTTCGGGCTGGAAGGTTTTCCCCGGGCCGAAATACAAGTCCGTCTTCACCGTGACACCGACGCGGGAAATCGCCCTAAATAACGGCCCGGGCGATCTGCAAACGATCGAGAAGTATGCCAACTTCTGCCTGCAGCTCGACTGCAAAACCAACGGCAAAGCCCTCAATAGCGGGGTGTTTTTCCGCTGCATCGACGGCCAATAT
>DASXPC010000282.1:0-10296 GCA_036493815.1 Fimbriiglobus sp.
CTCTTCTGGCAATCTGCCAAACTACATGCCACCGGACCTTAGCGACCAGATGATTGACTTTACGATGCCGGAAGTTGTGAACAAGACCGTTCGCGGGATGGAGGCAGAAACTTTCCTCGATATCTGCCGTGGATACGTGCGGGCTCTGTTGGACGACAAGCTCAATAACGATGCTCAAGTCCAAATGGCGCACAAGGCGACAGCGTTCCTGGCTGCGTGTGCCAAGGTGGGCTTAGTTGCGTTGATCGATGAGGCCACTGGCTACCAATACGCCCGGGCTGAAGATGCCCTTCGGGTCAAGCTAAAGGCGTACATAAGCGAGGAAATGAGAAAGTGGGAGAAGACATTTCCCGACGAACTCTGGCAAGAATTCGGCCGGCTCACCAACTGGAAAGGCTCTCTCACGCTCCGGCCGCGATATTGGGGCAAATTGGTCATGGAGTTGATCTACGACTACTTAGACCCGGACGTATCGAAATGGTTGCGTGAAAACGCCCCGTCGCCACGGCGCGGCCAGAACTATCACCAGTGGCTTACAGACCAATATGGCCTAAAGAAACTCGTCGAACACATTTGGATGCTGATCGGGATGGCCCGGGCGTGCAAGACGATGGAAGAATTGCGGGAGAAGAAAGCAGAAGCGGGCGGACGCCAAAAGGTGAGTGTCACGGTCTACGTAAAACCACCGCATCCCGATCAACGACTTCTATTTCAAGACGAGCCAACGAATCCCGGGAATGACGATGGGGAATCGCCTGCGAAAACTGACTAAAGTAGCAAAAATCCCGGTGTTTTGGCCCGGGCGGATTCTGTGCTTCTAGTCCTTCTTGATGGTCTTCTTGGCCAAGGCGACGAGTTCGGAACGTGCCCATGAGGATAGCCCAAGACTGCGCGATTGTGCCGCTTGCTCCAATAGCTCCCGTTCCGCTGTCGTCATGCGGACGCGAAGCATATACGTCTTGACCAAATCGGGATTTTTGCGTTTTCCGACCATGAAAAGATTGTAGCAACAAAACTGCGACAAGCAAGCTATTTTGCCACTTGTATTGTTGCTACAGACATGCTACATTAGCGGTGTCCTTTATGGAGCCGTTTATGAATCCCCGACGCGAACGTGGCCGATTGATCGCGGACAACTTCACGATCACGCGGAAGGGGAATGTGTGGGAAGTGCCTTCGCAGACGGGCACCGATAAGCGGTATCTCGTCAGCATCGACCGGAAGTTCTGCACCTGCCCGGATCACACCGAAACGGGCGTCGAATGCAAGCACCAACACGCGGTCCTGTTCAGTATCGCCAATTCGGAGCGGCTTCCGAATCAGAGCGGGGTGCCCGAGAAGGTGGACATCGCGACGGTAACGAAATTGAAGAAAAAAAGTTACCCGCAGAAATGGCCGCAGTACCACGCGGCCCAAAAGAACGAACGGCGGCACTTCCTTGCCATGCTGGCTGACCTTTGTCGCACGTTGCCGATTCCTGCCCCCAAGCCCGGCCGTCCGCCCCTTCGCCCCGATGACGCGGCCTACGCTTGCGTGTTGAAGGTCTATGGCCTCATGTCCGCACGGCGGGCCACGGGTGATTTAGAGGAAGCCTATGACAAGGGGTACGTCAGCACGATTCCGCACTACAACTCGGTTATCAAATCGTTCGATTCGGAGTGGATGACGACGGTTCTCACTGGATTCATCGAACAGAGTGCAGCCCCGCTCAAGGTTCTGGAAAAGGATTTCGCAGTCGATAGCACCGGCTTTTCCAGCACGCGGTATTCAAGATGGTTCGATCACAAGTACGGCAAGCCGTGCAAGGAAGCCCATTGGGTCAAGACTCACGCGATGGTAGGGGTGAAAACCAATGTCATTACATCGGTCACAATTGTTGGCGAACACACCCACGACAGTACGCAACTTCCCGGACTGGTGGAATCGACCGCCAAGCGGTTCACGATCCGGGAAGTGAGCGGGGATGCCGCCTATGCCGCATCGTCCAATTTCAAAGCCGTGGACGACGCGGGCGGGGTATTCTACCCGGCATTCCGGGGCAACACAAAGGCCCTTACGGTGAACAATCTCTTCTCGAAAGCCTTCCACCAGTTCAAGTTGAACGAAGAAGAGTACCAGAGCCATTACCACAAAAGAAGCAATGTCGAAAGCACCTTCTCGGCCGTCAAAAGGAAGTTCGGCGAAGCTGTTCGATCTAAGACGGATACCGCGATGAAAAACGAAGTGCTGGCGAAGATCGTTTGCTTCAATATCACCTGTCTGATTCACGAAATGTACGAACTCGGAATCGACCCGTCGTTCGGGGCCGACCTAACACGATGCCCACAAACTCAAGAGGTTGCCTCTATACTAAGGTTCCCGGGATAGTCTGCGGGCAAAGCCATCACCCCTGCCAATCCGACACCTCATCCCTTCCGACGCGCCGAGTTGGCAGCCCACTTTCTTTCGGCCGTTCTCCACAACTCTCTTGTAGTACGCCACTTCCGGCGGAGACTTGGCGAGGGCACAACAGTTGCTCTGGGGTGCCCCACGTGCATACGCACCCTTTCCGGAGACGGCCGCGATGAACTTAAAACCGATCGGCGACCGGGTGATTGTGAAGCGGGAGGCGGCCGAGGGGAAGACGGCGGGTGGGATTTTCCTGCCCGATACCGCCAAGAATAAGCCGCAGATGGGCAAGGTGCTGGCGGTCGGCCCGGGGAAGGCAAAGAAGGATGGCGGCAAAGTGCCGATGACGCTCAAGGTCGGCGACAAGGTGCTGTTCACCACCTGGGCCGGCGACGAATACAAGGACCGCAAGACCACCGACGAATTTCTCGTCATGCACGAAGGGGACGTGCTGGCGGTGATTGGATAGCGGGTATGACGGGGATCGGGTGGCAGGTATCGCCGAACCCAACCCGTCTCTCGATATCCGGCACCCGATTCCCGACATACCCGATTCAATCAAAACCTACTCAACTGAGGATTCGAAATGTCCGCCAAGCAGATCGCGTTCGACCAGGAAGCCCGCGAGTCGATGAAAAAGGGCATCGCCAAGCTGGCGAAGGCCGTGAAGGTCACGCTCGGGCCGAAGGGCCGGAACGTCATCATTCAGAAGTCGTTCGGCAGCCCGACGGTGACCAAGGACGGCGTGACCGTCGCCAAGGAAATCGACCTGCCCGACGCGTACGAGAACATGGGCGCCCGGATGGTGAAGGAAGTGGCGTCGAAGACGTCCGACGTGGCCGGCGACGGGACCACGACCGCGACCGTTCTCGCCGAGGCGATCTTCAACGAAGGCCTGAAGGCCGTCGTCGCCGGGACGAACCCGATGCTGATGAAGCGGGGAATGGAAGCCGCGGTCGAGGCCATCGTCGCCAAGCTCAAGGGCATGTCTATCCCGGTCAAGAACAAGAAAGACCTGGAGAACGTGGCCACCGTGGCCGCCAACGGCGACTCGAAGATCGGCGGCATCATCGCCGAGGCGATGGACAAGGTCGGCAAGGACGGCGTCATCACCGTCGAGGAAGGCAAGACCATCGACACGAACCACGAGTTCGTCGAAGGGATGCAGTTCGACCGCGGGTACCTGTCGCCGTACTTTGTGACAAACGTCGAGACGATGGAAGCGGAACTCGACGATCCGTACATCCTGATCTACGAGAAGAAGGTTTCGGCCAACCGCGACATGGTGCCGATTCTGGAGAAGGTGCTGCAGCAGGGCAAGCCGATCCTGATCATCGCCGAGGAAGTGGAAGGCGAAGCCCTGGCCACGCTCGTGGTGAACAAGATGCGGAACCCCGGCGCGTTCAAGGCCGCCGCGGTGAAGGCCCCCGGCTACGGCGACCGCCGCAAGGCCATGCTCGAAGACATCGCCATCCTGACGGGCGGCAAGGCCATCTTCGAAGACCTCGGCATCCAGCTCGAAAACGTCACGCTGGCCGACCTGGGCCGGGCGAAGAAGATCAAGATCGACAAGGACAACACGGTCGTCATTGAAGGTGCCGGCAAGAAGGACGCGATCAAGGCCCGCGTCGCCCAGATCCAACGGGAACTGGAAAAGAGCACGAGCGACTACGACAAGGAAAAGCTCTCCGAACGGATCGCCAAGCTCTCCGGCGGCGTGGCCAAGATCAACGTCGGCGGGGCCACCGAGAGCGAAGTGAAGGAAAAGAAGATGCGGGTCGAGGACGCGATGCACGCGACCCGGGCCGCCCACCAGGAAGGCATCCTCCCCGGCGGCGGCGTTGCCCTGCTGCGGGCGAGCGAAGGCCTGAAGCCCAAGGACCTCACGCACGACGAAGAGATCGGCTTCAACATCGTGGTTCGCTCGTGCAAGGCCCCGATCAAGCAGATCGCGGACAACGCCGGCGACGACGGCAACGTGGTCTCGAACGAAGTCCTCCGCACGAAGGAACAGAACCACGGTTACGACGCCCGGAAGGGCGAGTACTGCGACATGGTGAAGAGCGGCATCATCGACCCGACGAAGGTGGTGCGAAGTGCCCTGCAAAACGCGGCGAGCGTGAGCACACTGCTCCTCACCAGCGACGCCCTGGTGGCCGACGCCCCGAAGGATGAAAAGAAGGGCGGCGGCGGAGCGGGTGGCGGCGGGTACGACGATATGTACTAAATGCCGACAGCTAACAGACAAGAAAAGCCCGCCGGGAGTGTTACCCCCGACGGGCTTTTTGCTTTTATCCACTGCAAGCTGCAAGCTACTTTCCCTCCGGCACCGCCATCTCGTCCACCACGCCCGTGATGCCGGTCGTGCTTTTGGCGATGTCGGCGGCGCGGGTGCGGTGACCCGTGCTCGGCATCACGCCGCGGAGGGTAATCTGTCCGTCCGCACCGGGGATGACTTGCACGTCCATGCCGCAAAGAATCGTATCGGTCTGCAACCGGACCCGAACCCGTTCGTCGGGCGGCAGCGCGTCGCCGGCGCGCAAGGCCGCGAGCGGGCCGCTGAGCCGGGCCTTCTCGGGCAGCGAGTTCCGCATCCGTTCCCAAGCCGTCTTCCCGGTCTTGAGCAGGATCGGCCCGTCGGAATTCTTTGCCGCAACCAGAGGGGCGACCAGGACGACCAGGAACAAAATCCCAGCAGTGAACCGCTTGGAAGACATCCTACCACCCCCCCACCCTAACCCTCCCCCACAAAGGGGGAGGGAACAGTTCGACCGACGGATGATGCCCCGCCGGGCGTCCCAAGTCTAGTTCAAGTTTTCGCTCGTGGCGGAACCGTCGCCGAGAAAAGTGACGGCCTCAATGGTGCCGGAGGGCCAGGCGAGTTTGAGAAGCCGTTTCCACGGGTAATCCCCGCCGATGTTGTAGCCGCGGGTGGGGCCGAGGGTGCATTGCACGGCCCGGTGGGTGTGGCCGCAGAAAGTGAAGGGGATGCGGTCAGCGTTCGCTTCGATGACCGCTTCCAGGGCCGTGTTGCCGGAGAATGCGGTCCAGAGTGCCCCGTCGAACGTCGGCGGCCCGGTTCGTGGGAAGTTCAACCCACGGATGGGTGGGTGGTGCGCGACCGCGATCGCGTTGCCGACTTGGCCCAGTGCGTCTTTCAAGTTCCGTTCGAACCCGGCCACTACTTCGCGGGTGAACCCGGCGTCGTCGGTGGCCCAGCGGATGAAGTTCGCGTCGTTGTGCCGACCGCGGAAGAACCGCTTCGTCTTCAGCCGCCGCTCCCAGTCCTCCGCCAATGCCGGCAACTCCGCGATCGACCAGGAATAGTCGTACCAGTTCACCGTGCCGACGACGGCCAGGTCGGATTCCACGAGCGGGAGCGGCCCGTTGTCGAGGTAGGCGAACCCGTGATCGCGGCTGATCCGCGGCAGGATTTCGCGGAACAGTTTGAGCGAGTCGCCGCGGGGGTCGAACTGATTCACCCAGAGGTCGTGATTGCCGGGAACAAGGGCCTTGGTGCAGGAGAGTTTGTCGAACAAATCGAGACAGCGGGCGAAATCGTCCCCCGCCCCGATGTCGCCGGTAATGATCAAGACGTCCGGCGGGTTCGCAGCCAGGTGGGCGACCAGGTCGAGCGTCGCCCGCTGACCGGTTTCGTACCCGTCCCGCCAGTGCAGGTCGGCGGTGAGGGCAATGGAAAGCGGCGAGATCGACATGTCCTGATCCTTGCCGGGCGATTCACACCCGACGTGCTGTACCCGGTGTTTCTCCGAATCCGTCAAATGCATCTGATCCACACGGGGACGTAGTAGAATCCAACCCCGCACTGCACGCAATCGCAGTCGCGGCCGAGCTGTCTGCTCGGAATCGCGTTGATTGGGTCGAGATCGGGCAGTTTCCCCCGACAGCAGGCCAACTGCTCCGCGATAAAAAACTACAATCCGTGCCGCTAACCCAAGGCCGAACGGAAGCGAAACAAGTCCTCCGTGAGCGATTCCATTTCACTACAGAGTCATGGATTCGAATATTTTGATAATCTTCTTCTCTGTGCCTCAGTATTCAGGATGTTCTTTTTCATGAGCGAACTCATTGTCAGCGTCTCCGGAATCCGCGGCATCGTGGGGGATAGCCTCACGCCGGAGGCGGCACTGCGGTTCGGGCAGGCACTCGGCACGGAATTCGGCGGGGGGACGGTGCTGGTGAGCCGTGACGGCCGGCCGAGTGGCCGGATGCTAGCCCACGCAGCCGCGGCCGGGCTTATGGCGACAGGTTGTTCGATCCATTACCTCGACGTTGCCCCGACGCCGACCGTCGGTATTGCCGTGCGGGAGATGAAGGCTGCCGGTGCAATCCAAATCACTGCCTCGCACAACCCCGCACCGTGGAACGGTCTGAAACTTTTCGGGCCGGACGGGGCCGTGCTCCCTGCGGCGAACGGGAAACGGGTCGCCGAGCGGTTCACGACGGGCAAGTTCACACAGGCGAAGTGGGACGGCGTCGGGTCGGATTCATACGGAAGCAACGCCCTCGACCTCCACGTCAGCAAAGTACTCGAACACGAACCGATGAAGCATAGGTTCAAGGTGTTCGTCGACGGCAACGGCGGGGCTGGGGGACCTCTTGCATTACGGCTCCTGCAAGCCATCGGCTGCGAGGTCGTCGCCCACCACTGCGAATCCGACGGCCAGTTCGCTCACGAAGCCGAGCCGATCCCGGCGCATCTCACTGGTGTCGCCCCACTCGTCAAGCAAGCCGGGGCCGCAATCGGGTTCGTCCTCGACCCGGACGCGGATCGGCTGGCCCTGATCGATGAAACCGGCACCTGTGTCAGTGAGGAACTTACTCTCGCCCTCGCGGTGAAGTATCGGCTGCGAAAGGTGAAGGGGCCGGTCGTCGTGAACATGAGCACGAGCCGGGTGAACGAAGACCTGGCGAAAGAGGCCGGGTGTGCGTGTTATCGCAGTGCGGTTGGCGAAGCGAACGTGGTCGAGAAGATGCGTGCGACGAACGCGGTCATCGGCGGCGAAGGCAACGGCGGCGTCATCGATCCGCGGATCGGCTGGGTCCGGGACCCGTTCATCGGGATGGCGCTGATCCTGAGCCTGATGGCCGAAGACTGTCTGCCACTCTCCAAACTCGTCGCCGGGCTGCCGAAGTACGAAATGCTGAAGACGAAATATGCCGTGGCGAAGGAGGCTCTTCCCGCGGCACTCACCCGAATCGAAGCCCGCTGGCCCGGTGCAGCAGTGAACAAGGAGGACGGTTTGCGTCTCGACGGACCGGACTGGTGGCTGCACGTGCGGCCGAGCAATACCGAACCGGTGGTGCGGGTGATCGCCGAGGCCCCGACCCGGGCACGGTGTGAAACGTTGTGTGCGGCGGCGGCTTCTCTTCTTCAATAACGTCCGGCGGCGCGGTATCTTCCTTTCATGGCAGACGACTTTGAAAGGGCCGCCGAGTTCCTTCGCTCCGCCAAGCGCGTGGCCGTGCTCACCGGGGCCGGGGTTTCCGCCGAGAGCGGTGTGCCGACATTCCGCGCCTCGGACGGGCTCTGGGAAGGGCACGCGATCGAGGACGTCGCCACCCCGGCCGGGTACCGCCGCGATCCGCTGCTCGTCTGGCGGTTCTACAACGCCCGCCGTGCCAACGTCGGCAAAGTGCAGCCTAATCCGGGGCACGGTGCCCTTGCCGATATGGAAAAGCGGTGGGGCGACGGATTCACGCTAATCACGCAGAACGTGGACGGTCTGCATTACGCGGCGGGCAACCGGAACGTGCTCGAACTTCACGGCAGCCTTTACCGGACGCGATGCGCCGGGTGCGGTGAAATCAAGGACCGCGGGTTGGAGCCGTTGGGCGATTCGCCGAAATGCCCGGGGTGCGGCGGGACTTTACGGCCGGACATCGTCTGGTTCACCGAGCCGTTGCCCGGCGACATTTTGCGAAAGGCGGAGCGGGCGGCCGAGACGTGCGACGTGCTCCTCGTGGTCGGGACCAGTGCGGTCGTCTACCCCGCGGCGGGTGTGATTCCCATCGCGAGGCACCGCCGTAACCCCGCGGCGGTGATCGAGTGCAACCTGACCAGGACCGACGCGAGCGATCTGGCCGATGTCGGCTTATACGGGCCCAGCGGGGAAACGTTGCCGAAGTTGATGGCGATCGTGTAGGGTGGGTCAAGCCCGGCTTTGCGGGCGCCGACCCACCGTTTCTCTCGCAACGCATGGTGGGTCGTCGCTCGAAGACTCGCTCGACCCACTCTACTCGAAAGGTTGATGGGATGCCCGCGGTGCGATTGGACGGCAAACAAACGGCATTGGCAATCCGGGCCGAAGTGGCGTCCGGGGTGCGGGCGCGTATCGCAGCGGGCAAACGGCCGCCCGGGCTCGTCACCGTGCTTGTCGGCGACGATCCGGCCAGCCACGTTTACGTTCGCAACAAGCGAAAGGCGTGCGACGATGCCGGCATCACCGGACGGACGATTCTGCTGCCGTTGACCACCGCGCAAACCGAATTGTTGAAACTCCTCGACGACCTGAATGCCGACCCGGCCGTGCACGGCATCCTAGTGCAACTTCCTCTTCCAAAGCAGATTTCCGAAGAAGCAGTGATCCTGAAGATCCGCCCCGAGAAGGATGTCGATACGTTTCACCCGGAGAACGTCGGCCGGCTCGCGGCAGGGCATCCCCGGTTCTACCCCTGTACGCCACACGGCTGCATTCAACTGCTTCGACGCAACGGGATCGAGACTGCAGGCAAAGAAGTGGTCATCGTCGGGCGAAGTAACATTGTGGGGAAGCCGCTCGCGCTCATGCTCTGCCAGAAGCCGACCGAGGCGAATCCGATGGGCGGCGACGCGACCGTGACGATTGCCCACACGAAGACACCCGACCTCGCCGCGGCCTGCCGCCGGGCCGACATCCTCTTCCCGGCCGTCGGCGTGGCGGGGCTGATTAAACCGGAGATGGTAAAACCCGGAGCCGTCGTCGTGGACGTGGGGATCTCCAGCGTGAACGGCAAGGTGGTGGGCGACGTAGACCCGAAAGTGACCGACGTCGCGTCTGCCCTATCCCCCGTCCCCGGAGGGGTCGGGCCGATGACGATTGCCATGTTGTTGGTGAATACCTTGACCGCTGCGGATAGGATTGCCGGTTAATATGAACCTCAACCTCACCACCGCGACCCGCTACGGGCTGAACGTCCTCGCCCTGTTGGGGGCGAGCATCGCCCTCAAGCTCGGGGCGTCGATCTTCATTCCGGTGACGATCTCGGCGTTGCTCGCGGCAGTCCTTTGGCCCGCGGCTTCCTGGATGCACGAGCGGATCAAGGTCCCCTGGTTCTTCTCGTGCCTGGCATGCGTACTCCTTCTGGTCGCTTTCGGCCTCGCCACCTTCACCGGTCTGGCCGCGTCCATTCCGCAACTCATCGAAGACTTGAAGCTCTCCGACAGCGACCGGCAGAAGGAACTTTACGGCAAAATTCGGGTCATGGTCATCCGCATCAGCCCGTTCGCCATCGACGACGGGGCCCTGCCAGTCGACGCCGAGAAATCGGGCTTCTTTCAACAAATCAAGAACACGGCTGAAGGAAACCGCGTGACCGACGCGTTGATTGAAACCGCGAAAACCGGCGCCGGGTTGTTCTGGCAGATGGTCCTCATCCTGTTCATCGTTTTGTTCATGCTCCTCGAAGGGGACATGCTCGCGCGGAAAATCCGCGCCATCTTCGGCCCCGGCGGTGACGCGCAGCGCCGCGTGACCGGGGCCATCGCCGAAATGGGCGAGGCGGTGCGGACGTATCTCGTCTGGCGGACGATCGTGAACCTGTGCCTGGCGATCGTGCTCGGGGCGGTGTACAAGTTCGCCGGGTTGAAGCAGTGGTACCTCTGGGCGGTGCTGACTGCGGTCCTCA
>DASXPC010000283.1:0-10222 GCA_036493815.1 Fimbriiglobus sp.
CGGCAGTCGAACGATTCCTGTTTCTGTACGTGTTCTTCCGCGAACCCGTAAAACGCGGCGGCCGGAAAGTGCGAGGACAGGACGGCGAGAATCGTCTCGCGGAACCGGAACGTGCCGGCCGCGAAGTACTCGACCACGACCGTCGAGCCGAACCGATCCACCACCAGCCCGCTGAGCCCGTCCGCTTCGGAGTGGACGACGCGATAGGCGTCCGTGACGGCTTCGAGGTTCAGCAGGTCTTTCCGCAACGCGAGGGCGTTCCCGATCCGTTTCGCAAAGAAGTCGGCGTCGACCGGTTCGTCGCGGTCGTTCGTCAGGATGCGGAGGGCGATGCGGGAATGGCCGTTATAAAATCCCCGGCCGCACCAATTGCCCGACCGGTCTTCCACATCGACGACCGAGCCGTTCGGCACCCGCCCGGCGGGCCGCTCCACCATTTTCTGGAATATCCACGGGTGACCCGACCGGCGGTCGATCTTTAGCCGCACGGTTGCGAGCGGGTCCGACATGTTGGTCATTTCAACAAAGTTAGCGGCGGAACAATTAGGCAGTCCACTGTCGGAAAAGATATGGATTCCGAATCCGCTCGAAGGGGTTACGTGTCGGAGTCTCGGCGTTCGATCCGAGCACGCGGTCGTCCGGAAGGAATTTGCTTTAGTAAGTTCGTTAATTCGGAGCCGCGAACGCAGTAAGCGGCCGATCACGAACATCGCTTACTTCGAGCGCGGCTCCTCGTCGGGGCGGATCCTCGTGAAAGGGTGGGACACGTTAGAAACGTGGTCCCCATTTGGCAACAGACTGTTAGACCGTCGCCATGAGGTACGCCTTCAGCGCGTGGGAAATGTCGCTGCACCGCCCCTGCCAGGTGAGGCGATCCCGCACCGGGTATTCCGGCATTGGGGCGTAGCTGGCGTCCACTTTGACCTGATTCGCACTGACTTTTTCCATTTGCAGGGAGACCAGGATCGGTTCGTCTCCCTTTTCGGGCATGAAGGCCCGCGTCGCCCCGAGCCAGGTGAGAATGGCACTGCGGGACTGCGCGGGTTTGTGATTTTTTGGCAGGCCGATAATGAGCCGAATCATGCCCGGCTCGCTTTCGGCGACCACGCCCTGATAATCGTCGGCGAATCCGCGTAGCTTGGCCGCCGCGAGTCGCTCGGGCATGTAGGCGAAGAACTGTTCTCCCTCGACGATCGGCAGGGCGTTCAGACGGGTTCCCCCTTTGCCGATCGGGGCGTTGGTGCATAGGACGACTTCGCTCGCCTTGGGCGCTTCGGGGGTAAACCCGGCCGGGGTCGTATCCTTCCACAAGTCCCAGCCGAGGGCATGGCCGAACTGATCGGCGAACGTTTTGGCCGTGGCGTGCCGCTCGAACGGAAACTTCGACAAGCTGACTTGCACGACGGCTTCCACCGCCGGCGGAATGTGCCCGGCCCCAATTTTGGCAAACTTCGGCGGTTGTTGCTTGACGTGGGCGGCGAGGACCTGCTCAACGGTGCTGTGATCGAACGGCAGTCGGCCGGCGAGCATTTCGTACAGCATCACGCCGACGCTGTACAAATCCGCCCGGCCGTCGACCGCGTCCCCGCGAAGCATTTCCGGGCTGACGTACGCCGGCGTGCCCATGGCGAACAGCGGGCCTTCCCCGGTAATCTCGGCCACCTGAATGTGAGGCTTCGCCGCAAACCCGGCGAAACCGAAGTCCATCACCTTCAGGCATTCCCCCGTCCCGCCGTATTTCGTGACCATCAGATTCGCCGGCTTCAAGTCCCGGTGAATGATCCCGGCGGCGTGGGCGGATTCCAGCGCGTGGCACAAAAATCCGAGAAATCGCCCGGCCCGTTCCGGGTCCAGCTTCTTGTCATGCGCCAACACCTGTTCGAGCGTGACGCCGTCGACGAACTCCATCACCAGGCAGGGGCCGAACGGATCGTCCAACGAGTGGTCGAGCAGTTTCACCACGTACGGGTGGGCGAACTTCCGCATCGACTTGACTTCGGCCTCGAAAAACTGCCGAAAGCGGGGGTTGGCGACGACGTGATCGTGAATCCGCTTGATGACGACGGGGTCGCCGTTGCGGTCGAGCGTCCGGGCGAGGAAGACCTTGGCGTTGCTTCCTTCGCCGAGGAATCGCAGGACTTCGTACTTCCGAAGTACAACCGTTGCGGAGCGGGCCGGGGGCGGCGTTGTAGTGACGGTCCGCCGTCCGTGGTTGTAGACCGAGGATCGGTCGGGCAAACCGGGGAGCGGCATGGGACAGCGACCTCTGGATCCGGACGAGCTACGGTTGCCGGATGGTGCAAGGTTAGGTCGTATTTTGCCCGGACGCAAACTGCGGTGTGATACGGCCCAGAAAGGGACGTTTTCAAGCTCGGCGTTAAGTTTCGTCTTCCAGCCGATAGTCCACCGCCGCAGTAAATTGCCCCCCCGGCGGAAGGACCTGCCAACCGGAGGAAATCCCCCGGCCTTCCAAGTTTGCCGCATCGGTCGCACACGTGTAGGGTTCGATCGCGATTGCCCGGCGGTGGACCGGCGTGAATAAAACGAGTTCCCGAAAGAAACGGTCCGCACGAATGGAGAGCCTCCGGGTCGCCCCGGGCATTGCCAAAGTGGCGAGGAGCCGTCCGTTGTCCGGTAATCGTTCTTTCAAATCGGTGTAGACGTGATCGAGTCGGGTCGGACCGATCGGGCGGGCGGTATCGAACCGTAGCTCGTCGGGGGCGTCGATCACGCGGCCGGTCGGCAGGCCGTCGGCCGATTCCCAGAGCCGGTTCGTGCCGATTCGAAGCCGGGCCGAGTCAATCGTTGCGGTCCCGAGCCCCGGCGGGCGGAAATACGGATGGAACCCCAATCCGAATGGCAGGGCCGTTTGATCGGGATTAATCACTTCCGATTCGACCCGCAAAGCATCGATCGTCAGGCGATACGTCACGCGGAGGATGAAATCGGCCGGCCAGGCCGACAGGGATTCGGGGGCATCGGTCCGGAGGTGAAACTCGCCGGTGACGAAAGCGCTGCCGGTGTCCGTCCCGAATCGAAGCACCCGCCAGGCTCTTCGCGGCGTGAAGCCGTGAATCGCGTTGGCCTTTGTCGAATCGTTCAGGGGAAGCTCGAACTTGCGGCCGTCGAAGGCAAACTGTCCCCCACGAATCCGGTTCGGAAATGGGAACAGGATCGGGTGCCCGCTTCGAGTCGGTGACGGGTTCGCGGTGTCAGGCGGTTCGGCGAAGAGAATCGATTCCCCTTCCACGTCCCAGCGTACGCAGTTGAATCCAAGGAATGGCAGCACGTCGGCCTCGGCCGGGCCGACGACGAGCCGAACCGCGGGACCGGTGGTTTCGCCGAACGTCCCGGTAAACGGAGTGGCTATGGCGGTCATGATCCGCGAACCTCTATTCGGGAACGGGGGAGATTGTACGCTGGCAGGAGCCGATTTCCGCTCCCTCATTCCCCCGGCGACACCGATGCCCACGTTCGCACCCGCCCCATTGACCGCATTCGCAGCCGAGTTGCTCGAGGCCGTGCAAGTACCCCCGACCGACGCGAAGACCGTGGCCGGGCATTTGGTCAATGCAAACCTGTGCGGGCACGACTCGCACGGGGTGATGCGGGTGCCGCAGTACGTCGGCTTCTTGAAGGACGGAACTTATAAAGCCAATGCGTCGTTTCAGATCGAGCACGAAACGCCCGCCGCGATTGCCGTGGACGGCGAGTGGGGCCTGGGACAGGTGCAGGCGCACCGGCTGCTGGACCGCCTGTTTCCCAAGGCGAAGTCTATGGGCGTGGCGGCCGGGTCGATCAAGCAGTGCGGGCACGTCGGCCGACTCGGCGCCTATGCCGAGGCCGCGGCGGAGCAGGGATTCGTCTTCTTCGGCACGGTGAATTCTCACGGGGCCGGCAAGCGCGTCGCCCCGCCCGGTGGCACCGAAGGCCGCATCAGCACGAACCCCATCTGCCTCGGCTCGCCCACGTCGGGCCCACCCGTCGTACTCGATTTCGGCACGAGCGTTGCCGCCGAGGGAAAAGTCCGTGTTCATTACCAGAAAAACGAACCGACACCCGAAGGCTGGCTGATCGACCATGAGGGTCAGCCGACCACGGACCCCGGCGTTCTTTACCGCGAACCCCACGGCACAATTCTGCCATTCGGCGGGACGCAGGCGTATAAGGGTTTTGGCCTCGGTCTGTTGCTCGATCTGTTCACCGGGGCTCTGTCCGGCGGTCGGTGCGCGAACGCCACGGCCCCCATCAACGGCACCGGCAACGCCGTCCTGTTCACCCTTTACGACCCCGCTGCCTTCGGCGGTGCCGAACACTTTCTGCGGCAAGCGTCCGAACTGGTCGGCTTCGTCCGATCCTGCCCCACCGCTCCGGGCGTGAAGGGAATCACGCTTCCCGGCGACCCCGAACGGTCGGCCTTGGCCGCCCGGCAGCAATCCGGCATCACCATCCCCGACGGGACCTGGACGCTTCTGACAAAAATCGCGGCGGAATTGAACGTGCAGATTCCGTCGTAGTTCCCCACGACATTCCGAGGGTATTCTCTTGCAATATTACGGAACGCATAATACGATATAGTCGGTTAAACGAAGTATTCCCTTTTGAATTCCGGAGAGAACGCGATGCTTCGTCGTACGCTTTTCACTCTCTTCGTCATCCTTCCCCTAGCTTTTGTCGTCGGTTTCGGTTGCATCTCAAAGGACGGCACCCAAGTTCCGTGGCCCGAAACGCCGGGACCCAGGGTCGTGGTGACGTTCGCCCCGCTTTATTCGTTCGTGAAAAGTGTGATGGGCGATCGCGGCCACATCAAGACGATCCTGGAGACGACCGGACCGCACGAATATCACCCGACCTTCGACGACGCCCGAACCATCGACGGGGCCGACCTGTTCTTTTTCAACGGGCTGAACCTGGAAGGGAATCTGATTTCGACTATCCAGAACGCCCGCCCCCATACGAAAGTGAAATTCATCGACCTCGGCGGGAAACTGGACAAGAACACGCTACTGGACGATGAAGACACGCACGGGAATTCGGGGGATGCGCACGGGTACGATCCGCACGTTTGGCTCGGCATCAATAACGCGAAACGGATGGTGGAAGCGATCCGCGACGAGTTGAAAGCGTTCGACCCGTCCTGTGCCGGCGAATACGACCGGAACGCCGCGGCTTACGTCGCAAAGCTCGAACAGTTGAAAGTGGACGGGAGGAAACTGCTTTCCTGTATCCCCGAAGCGAATCGAAAGTTCGTGGCCATGCACGATTCGCTTGGGTACTTCGTCAAGTCGTTCGGCCTGCGCATCGAGGGGGTCATCGAATTGTCTCCCGGGCAGGAGCCGAGCCGAATGGAACTCGACAAACTGATCGAAACGTGTACGAAGAAAAAAGTTCGGGTGATCGCCCTCGAACCGCAATACGCATCGGCAGGAGGAGCCCGAACGCTCGAACGGGAATTGAAACGGCGGGGGCTGAACCCGGTTCTGGTCGTGATCGACCCGTTGGAAACGGCGACCCCGGACGAGTTTTCGGCGGACTTATACGAAAAGGTGATGCGGTCGAACCTGGCAATCCTGGCTGAGGCACTGAAAAATCAATGAGCCACCTGTTGGGGCTTCCGGTCGTCGAACCCGCAGCGCCGCCGCTATTGGCGGTGCGCAGTCTCCGGGTCGTCCGCGGCGGCCGGCCGATTCTCGACCGCATCTCCGCGGAAATCACCCGCGGCCAGATTACCGCCGTCATCGGCCTGAACGGCTCGGGCAAGTCGACCTTCCTGCGCACCCTCCTCGGCGAATTTCCCCATACCGGCGCCATCGAATTCCGCTGCGGCCACGACCACTCCAAACCCCGACCCGAACACGTCGGCTACGTTCCCCAACGACTCCAGTTCGACCCCCGCACGCCGCTCACCGTCAAGGATTTGCTCGGCCTGGCCTTGCTCAAGCGGCCGCTATTCCTCGGCGTCCCGAAACGCGTTCTCGACCGCGTCGTGCCGCTCCTCGACCGCGTCGGCGTCGGCGGACTCCTGAACGTACCCGTCGAAGGCCTTTCCGGCGGGCAACTCCAACGCATCTTGCTCGCCCTGGCGCTCGAACCGAAGCCGGAATTACTCCTCCTCGACGAGCCCGCGTCCGGGGTCGATTTCAAAGACCAGAAGCGGTTTTACGAATTGATCGGCGAATTGAATCGCGAGACCGGCGTGACGGTCGTGCTCGTTTCGCACGACATTCCGAGCGTGAACCTGTTAGCCTCGCACGTCATCTGCCTCGTCAACGGTCTGATTGCCTGTCAGGGCCCGCCGCTGACCGTCCTAACGCCCGAGGCCATTGCCGGCACTTTCGGTCACCAGATGGCCGCCACACTTTTGCAACGAAACGATTAGCCACGATCCTCCCTCTGTCTATCGCCCACAAATCGTGAGCGAACCCAGACCTTCGGTCTGGGCTGGTGGAACGACCCTTTCAGGGTCGAAATCGCCGGATTTGGTTTCTGAGCAACTTTTTAACGACCGATGCGCCCAATCTCGCCCGAATACCTAAAACCGCGAATTGTGGGTAATAGACAGGTCCGCCCTACCGGCTATCGCCCGTTCGGCGAGGCCGGAGCATTGCTGCTTTTGTCCGAACTTCCGCCTTTGAACGCCCCGGCCGACCAGGCGATGAAGAGGGCGAGGATCAGGCAACTCCCGATCGCGGTGACGATCAATCGGGTGAGTGATAACGGCTTCTTCGTTTCGCGCACCACCGGCCGCGACCGCTTCTTGCCCTGCACCGGAGCTTCGTCCAGAATGGCGCGCACGATTTTCGTCGACGTTTTCAAAGGGTTCGGTTTCGGGGGTGGGGCTGCGGCGGGGACGCGGTCGACCGGCGTCAGCACGATTCCCGACTGGACCACTTCCACATCCAGTGCCGGCCGGAAAAAGGCCTTCAATGCGACGGCGACCTCGGCCGGCGTCTGGAATCGGTGGGCGGGGTTCTTAGCCATCATTTTCGCCACCAGGCTCGACAGGCCGTCCGGCACTTCCGGCCGGCGTTCCGTCAGCGGAATGGCCTTGGACGACCGGTGGGCCGCAAGGACTTCGTAAATGTCTTTCCCGGCGAACGGCAACTGGCCGGAAATCAGGTAGTACAGCGTGCACCCGAGAGAATAGATGTCGCTGCGGATGTCGGTCTGGGAATTGTCTTTGATCTGCTCCGGGGCCACGTAGTCGGGCGTGCAAAGCACCATCTTCCCCGCGCCGGAAAGCGACTCCTCGATCCCCTGTTCGCCGGTCCCTTTGGCCAGGCCGAAGTCCAGGATTTTCACCACCTGCTTCTTCCCCTCGCGGGTCAGAATCAGGTTCGACGGCTTAATGTCCCGGTGAACCATCTGCTTTTCGTGCGCATGCTGCAACCCGAGCGCCGCCTGGTAGACGTAATAGCAGGCGTTAGGGATCGGCAGCGGTCCTCGGCTCTTCAGCAACTTGCTCAGATCGACGCCTTCGACGTATTCCATCGCGAAGACGAGGAGATCGCCGATTTGCTGGGCGGAAAACGCGCCGACGACGTTCGGGTGCCGGAGTTTGGCCGCGGACCGGATTTCCCGAATGAACCGATCGGACGCACCGGGCCATTCGAGGAGCGCTTTGTTGACGATCTTGAGAACTTCCAGCCGGTTCATCATCACGTTACGGGCCAGATAAACGACCCCCATTCCGCCCCGGCCCAGTTCCCGCACGTCGGCGTACTGGGTCGATTGGGCCAACTCCGGCGGAATGTTTTTGGCCGAGCTGGCCGACGGAATGGGCGGGGCACTCGCGGAAAGCGCCTCGACCTCCGCCGTGGCCACCACCGTTCCGGTGGAAATTTCCGATGCCACAGACCCGGAACCGGACGGGCCGGACCCGGACCCCGAAAGGCTCGGAGATTTCTTGCCGAATTCTTGCGAGGTCTCGTTCTCGGCCATGCGTGCTCCGCACAATTATTGACCACTCGAACCGGTTTATCAACCGAAACCATTGCCGATGATGCGGTTAATCCTCGTCACCGGGCGAGCTATGGTTTTAATAGCAATCCACGGCTCGCCATCCATTCCTCGCACCGTTTCGGCCAGTGGGTGCAGGGTTTATCGGTCGGTCGGAGGCCGAACCCGTGTCCGCCGGACGCGTAAACGTGCAAGTCCGCCTGCACTCCCACCCGCTTCAGCGCGAGGAACAGTTGCACGCTGTTCTCGGGGTTGACTTTATCATCTCCGGCGTGGGCCAGGAACATGGGCGGAGCGGCCCGCGTCACCTTGACGTCGTCGCGGAGTTTCTTGCCGTCCTTGTCCAGCAGTCCCCCGGGGTATACGAGCACGACGAAGTCCGGGCGGGAGGACAATTTGTCCGCATCGTCGACCGCGTCGTACGTCCGTTCCGGCGTCAGAGCCGTCCGGGCCGCGGTTTCCCCGCCGGCGGAAAACCCGAGCATGCCGATGCGTTTCCCGTCGAGCCCCCATTCCTTCGCCTTGCTCCGGACGAGCGACACGGCCCGCTGCCCGTCCTGGACGGCGGCCCGATATCTCTTCTCCGGCTCCCGGGCCGGGACGCGGTACTTTAGCACGATTCCGGTCACGCCGATGGAATTGAGCCACGCGGCGACCTCCGTGCCTTCGAGATCGTAGGCGAGGATGTAGTGTCCGCCTCCGGGGCAGACGATCGCGGCCGCCCCGGTGTCGAGTTCCTTCTTCGGCTTGTAAACCGCCAGGGTTGGGATCGAGACGTTTCCGATCCGGCTGACCGGTTTCCCGGCAATCTTCTGATCCGTCGGCTTGGTCGTCTCGGCTTCCGGCGGCAACGCCTTCGTTTCCCCCGGCGGCTTCCCGGGCCAGAGGTTTATCGTCGTGGTCGGGTCCACCCCCCGGGCGAATTCCGCAATGAGCACTAATGTTATTGCGACGAGGGAACCCGTTACGAAACGCTTCACGGTGCACCGCCTCTATCGAGGGAAAGAGTTGAACGCGCCGGCCGGAACCGAATGTATCCTTTCCGCGTCCGTTTGGAAAGAACGGGCCGACGCCCATCGGGAGCGGGTCCGTCCGTGGATTGCGGAACGGGCCGCCCGGTCCGGGGAAAAGCACCCCGTCTACGACTTTCTATTCGAATACTATTTCTACCGCCCCGCCCTGCTCCGCCGGTGGTCGCCCGGGTTTGACGTGCTATTGGAAGGTGCGGTGCCCGATGATCTTGGATGGAAGGCGTTAGTCCGGGTTGCCGGCGGGGCGTTGTTGCCGGCGACGTCATTTCCCATCCGCCGGCGGCCGTTTCTCGATTGGGCCGTGACGTTTCTGGAAGCGACCGGCAGCCGTGACCCCTCGTTCGGCTGTTTCGGCCTGCACGAGTGGGCCATGCTCTACCGCACCCCGGCCGTGCGGCACGGGACGGTCCCACTCCGCCTCACCCCCGAAGACATCAACCGGGTCGTGGACTCTATGCCTCTGCGGTGCACGCATTACGACGCGTTCCGCTTCTTCACCCCCGCCGCCGTCCCGCTCAACCGCATCCCGCTCGCCCGGGCTACGACGACCGGGCAGGACCAGCCGGGCTGCATCCACGCCGTGATGGACCTCTACAAATTCGCGTTCACGCTCTCGCCCTTTTCGCCGGGGGAACTGGTCGCCGACGCGTTCGCGTTGGCCCGCACCGCCCGGGAAATCGACATGCGGGCGAGCCCGTACGACCTGACCGGATTCGGATTCGCACCGATCCGGATCGAAACGCGGGACGGCCGGGACGAATACGTGGAACACCAAAAGCGGTTACGAACCCTGGCCGAGCCGGTCCGCGAGCGGCTCTTGGACCATTACCGACGCCTTCGGACGTAACGGCTCAGGACGGGCGGGACTCGTAAGTCGCACTCTGCCCGAAATTTTCTTCCACCTCCACCCGGATCGCGGCGGGTTCGAAATTGTGGCGGTCCTTCAGGACCGCGAGCAGTCGCTGGGCGATGTGACGGGCGAGCAGTTCCGCCGTCGTGTTCGGGATCGGCAGGACCGCACAGTCCTCCCGCGGGAAGACCCACTCCTTGGGCCCGAACCGGATCGTCACCCGCTCGGCCGTGATCTCGCACGCGAGTAGCTGACTCGTCGCCGGGACGAGCATGCGGTGATCGAGTTCGTCGGTGATCTCCCGGGTGCGGTCTCGGAGGGCGATGAAGTCGAAGGCATAGTGGTTGGCGTCGAGCGGGGCATCGAGTTCGACGGCGACGCG
>DASXPC010000284.1:0-8508 GCA_036493815.1 Fimbriiglobus sp.
CCCACAATAACCAAGCCGCCCAAGTCTTCCGGACAAAAAACAAGATGATCAGGAAGAAGGCGAAGAGCGTTAATCCGTATTCCATTCCGTACGCCGTGGCCCACCCCACTGAGAAAAAGGTTCCCGGAGCGAACCAAGTGATGTCGGGAGGTTCTAGCAGCGACGCGTCACCCGTGAGCCGGCTCAGCAGGAAGAAGTTGACTCGGGAGATGACGACCGACAGGAAACCGATCACCAAACCGATGAGCACGTCCCGCCCGACCAGAGGATCCCGCACTCGGCCGGCTACCAGCCGCGACCAGGCGGACATCCGCCACGGCCACCACCGCCGCGCCACCGGCTCCAGAGCCACATAGCAGAGGCCGACCAAGAGCCCGTATAAAGTGAGCCGCCCGAGAATGCCCGCAGTTGCATCCAAGCCGGCATCAATAGTCAACGGGAGCCGGGAGGTGATGCTCACCCACCACATCAACCCGGCCCCCATAAAGACCAACAAGACACGAGCCGCCCCGTGGAGGTCGGCGCGGCCGCGAGCCAGGTTCCGGACCGCGAGCAGGCCCGCGCCGACGAACACAATCAACCGCATGACCGGGAGGAGCCGGAACCAGGATGAGTGTCGGTTGTCTTTCAGGGCGGGAGCCTCCTGCTCGTGCGACAGTCGGAACCAGACAGGACGGCCACGCAAGCCTGCCGCCTCGGCATGGAACGCGACTCCATTCCCGTCGGTCACATCCCACGCGACGTGCTCGTCGGCGAATACCGGCGGAGTCCACACCGGCGGGGTCCGGTTGACCGTTGCCGGCCCGAGTCGGGCGGCTGCAAGCACGGGTTCCCAGTCAGTCGAAGGCCGGTTCGCCGGGAGTGGTTCGAGTGTCGGGTTCGGCGTGTGGTAGAACTCCAACAGTCGGCCCGATCCGTCCAGATTGACCCCGGACATCCCAGGAACGTTGGTTGCGGGGGCATCCGGTTGTGCGATCCCCCCGTTTTCCTGGTCGCCCAGCGCGATGGGCGATCGCCGGGAGAAGAAGACGAGGACATGCGTCCGACCGCTGTCGAGGTGGGGGAAGCGGTCCGACCCCTTGGCCCGGAGCCGGACCTGCTCAATCGCTTGAAAATTGCTCCGATATCCCGAAGTCTCATCATATCCCGGAGCGGCCCCGACCCGGTCCAGAAACTCCCGCGCGGTCCGTTCCTGGTCGGCGGGGCTCGCGATCGTCGGCAGCGCTTCGAGGAGCATTGCGACGGGAGAGAGGGCGAACACGGCCGCGAGCAGCAGCACCAGTCCGCCGAGCAACAACAATCCGATTTTCGGTCGAATCAGCCCGACTTCGCCGGCGTCGGCAACAAGTTGCGGCGACGGCGTCTCCCCGGCTGCAAGCGCCGCCGCGAGCGGATCGCCGCCTGGCAACGCGGTAAGCACCTCGTTCGCTGACCGGGGACGGTTCGCGGGGTCGGGTTCGAGGCACCGGAGGATGACTCTCTCGACCGCCGGATTCAGGTTCGAGACGTGCGAACTCGGCTTCGTCGGCGGCGTGTCCCGCCTGGCATCGGCGAATGCTCGCCGGCCCGTGAACAGTTCGTACAGGACTAGACCCAGCGCGTACAGGTCGCTGCGGACGGTGACCTCCTGGCCGCCAAGTTGCTCCGGAGCCTGATACAGCGGCGTCCCACTGCGCACCTGGCTCACGCTCAAGTCTTCGGCCGCAGCCGCGAGCCCGAAGTCAGTGAGCCGGACGTTCCCCCGCCCGTCGAGCATCACGTTGGCGGGCTTCAGGTCGCGATGAAGCAATCCTTGGTCATGAACCGCCGCCACCGCGGAGCAGAGTTGTCGGGCGACCGCGACGCCCTTCTCCTCGGGAACCCGGCCGAGTCGCTTCAGTACCGATGCCAGGTCCTCACCGTCGATGTACTCCATCGTCAGGAATGACAGACCGCCCTGCTCGGAAATGTCGTAGACCCGGCAGACGTTTGGATGCGACACCTTCCGGGCCGTAGCGACCTCCATGCGGAATCGCGAGAGTCGGTCGGTATCGGAGGCGATGTGCTGCGGGAGGAACTTGAGTGCAACGGGTTGGGCGAGCGTGAGGTCGTCTGCCCGGTAGACTTCGCCCATCCCGCCCTTGCCGAGTGGGGCGACGACGCGGTAACGACCGGCAAGGAGCACTCCCGGGGCGAACCGCTCGGCAGGCGACGAGACGTACTCGCCGGTGAGTTCCGGATCGAGTGGCGATTCGGGCATCCCCAATCCTCGGGCATCGACCGGGGCATCAGCGCCTTATCGAACCCACTGGACTACGCTATCTACAACTGCTTAAAAGTATAGGTAATGGAAATGACAGATCGGTACGGCAGATGGAATCCGCTGCGTTCCATTCCAACTTCTCCCAGTCTGTCCTGCCCCTGGACAACTCACTGAGGCGGGGCAATTCGCCCACCCCTCTTTTTTCCCTACCTCCGCTTCGCCGACTTCCGATCAGGCCGATATCCGGTCCGTTTCGGTGGACCCGCACCTCGTTCCCCGGGCTTCTCACCCTTCGCAGGGTTGGCAACGGTGTGGTAGTGGTCGTCATCCCCATCGCCCCCAACAGCGCGGTTCGCCTGCCGGCGTCGGGCCTCGATTGCTTCTTTCGGGGGTTGAGCGGGAATCAGGCAGTCGCAGGCGTTTCCGATGAGGTCAGCTCGGCCGGCTTCAAGCAGCGCTTCCCGCACCGTGAAATAGTTCGCCGGCTTGAAAAACTGCATCAAGGCACGCTGCATTTTGCGGTCCCGCATCCCCTTCGCGACTTTGACCTCTTTTTTGGTAAACGGGTCGATTCCCGTGTAGTAAAGACATGTGGCGATGTCGAACGGGGCGGGGATGAAGTCCTGCACCTGGTCGGGGCGGTAGCCGGTGCGTTTGAGGTAGAGGGCAAGGTCGATCATCTCGGCGAGGTCCGACCCCGGGTGGCTGGCGATGAAGTAGGGGACGATGCCCTGTTTCGGTTTGCCGGCCGCGGCCGAGGCATCCTTGAAATCCTGGGCGAACCGGTCGAAGTTGTCGATCGGCGGCTTCTTCATCCGTTCGAGCACTGCGGGGCTGGTGTGTTCCGGGGCGACCTTGAGCCGGCCGCCGGTGTGGTGCTCGGCCAGTTCCCGCACGTACTCGGGCGAGAGCTGGGCGAGGTCCATGCGGATGCCGGACGCGACGAAGACTTTGCGGATGCCGTCGACCGAGCGCACCTCGCGGAGCAGCTTCACGAGTGGGTCGTGGTCGGTGCCGAGCAGCTTGCAGATGGTGGGATGCACGCAGGAGAGCCGCTTGCACTTCGCTTCCACTTCCGGCCTCGTACACCGCATGCGGTACATGTTCGCCGTCGCCCCGCCGACGTCGCTGATAACCCCTTTGAACTCCGGATCGGCCGCGATCTTCTCCGTTTCCTTCCGGATCGATTCCCCGGACCGGCTCTGAATGATCCGCCCCTGATGGGCGGTAATGGAACAGAACGTACAGCCGCCGAAGCAGCCGCGGAGGATGGTGACGGAATCCTTGATCATCTCGAATGCAGGGACCGGCTCGGTGTAACTCGGATGCGCACGGCGGGTGTACGGCAAGTCGTACACTTCGTCCATTTCCTGTTCGGACAGTGGAAACGCCGGCGGGTTCTGCACCACCGCCTGGCGGTCGTGGAACTGCAGGAGCGTCGCGGCGTTGAACGGGTTCGTGTTGATGTGGATGAGGCGGGTGGCCTCGGCAAAGGCGAGTTTGTCCGACTTCACGTCTTCGAACGAAGGGATTGTCACTGCATTCGAGTGCGGAGTGCGGAGTGCGGAGTGCGGAGTGGAAGAGTTGTCTTGATTCCGCGCTCCGAATTCCGAACTCCGCACTTCCGCGGATTCCTTTGCGCCCAACGCGTACGCCACTCCCCGCAGCTCGCGCATATCTTTCACCGTCTGCCCCGCCTCGAATCGCCGGGCAATTTCGACGATCGTCTTCTCCCCCATGCCGTAGACGACGAGATCGGCCTTGGAATCCAAAAGGATCGACCGCTTGACCGTGTCGCTCCAGTAGTCGTAATGGGCGAGCCTTCGCAGTGAAGCCTCGACGCCGCCGGCGATCACCGGCACGCCCGGAAAGGCTTCCCGTGCCCGCTGGCAGTAGGCGAGGGTGGCCCGGTCGGGCCGGCGGCCGATCTTGCCGCCGGGGGAGTAGGCGTCGTCGTTGCGGACCTTCTTGTTGGCTGTGTAGGCGTTGATGAGCGAGTCCATGTTCCCCGCGCTGACGGCGAAGAAGAGCCGCGGCCGGCCGAACTGCCGCCACGGCTCGCACGTCGTCCAGTCGGGCTGGCTCAAGATGGCAACCCGGTACCCCGCCTTCTCCAGCACCCGGTGCAGGATTGCCATCGCGAAGCTGGGGTGGTCGACGTAGGCGTCGCCCGTGACGAACACGACGTCCACCGCGTCCCAGCCCCGTTCCTTCACCTCGGCGGGCGTGGTCGGGGCAAACGGGGCGGCGAACCGTTCGTGCCAGAGATCGAGGGAAATGCGGGGAGAAGCCATGAAGACATGATACGTGGCGGCGGCTTTGCCGAACCGGCTCTCCAGCGTCGAGGCGTCGGTTGGCGGAAGACGAATCCGGTCCGATCCGCACTTAGCCCGGCCATTACCGGGGTTCTCTTCTGATAGGGGATTAGTTCTTTGACACCGTTTTGTCCTCGCCGCGTGTCATCAGCCCCCGCGAGAAGGTGCGACCGATCATAATGCCGCCGACGACGAGACAAACCAAGGCGAGGGGAGCTGCCACTTCAATAGTGATCCACTTCAACGCCGCGGCGAAGAGAATGCATATTACGAGAACTGCGACGAACGCACTGGAACCAACCACCCACATCAAGGCCTTTGTGTCGGTACGCATGAATCGTCTCTCCGTGGGCTGGGCCATCCCAAGGTTGGTTTATTGGAGTGAGGCGGCACGTTATTTCACTTTGGCACCGGTCACCCGTATGCGGAAATAAGCTGTGGGTTTCTTGCCCGTGAACGCCAACCGGCCCCGCGGTCCGGGACGTCATGTCCCAGGGCCGCGGGGCCGGTGTGTGCGACCGTCACGGGGGCTTACGCTTCCCGTTTCTGTTCCGCGAGGGTGCGGACGCGTTCGGCCAGGAGGGCGACGTCGAACGGCTTCTTGAACACTTCGTTGAAGCCGTACTCGGTGAGCTTTTCCGGTTCCGCTTCGTCTTCGCCGGCCAGGCCGACGATCAAGGTGGACCCGTACGACTCGTTCCGCCGCAGGTTGGTGGCGATCTGAACCGACTCGCTCCGGCCGAGGGCCAGGTCGATCACGATCGTGTCCGGGTGGAAGCTCTGGGCGAGCGTCCCGGCCTCGAACCCGCTCTGGGCCAGCTCGAACTTGAAGTCTTCGCTTTCGGGCAGGCTTTCCTTGACCCGGTCGTTGAACAGCTTTTCGGTGCCGATGAGCAGCACCTTGTGCCATTCTTCTTCTTCCAATTCCCCGAGCGGCATGCCGTGTTCCTTGAGGAACCGGATGAGCTGTTCGCGGGGGATGCGTCGGTCCTGGCTTCCGGGAATGCGGTAACCTTTCAGCCGGCCGGAATCGAACCATTTGGAGACCGTTCGGGGGGCGACCTTGCAGATCTTCGCCACCTGACCGGTCGTGAACACCTTCTTCATGGGGGCACTCCGTTTGGTCGCGCACGGGCCCCGGGTGCGCCGATCCGGCGGGGCCGGGGGCGGGCAGCCGGCCGACTTCCCATTGGGGGAATGGGTAAGCCGGGGGTTCTGACGGCCGTCTTGGCCGACCGAACCGGGGCAGGGGTCTCGGCGGGGGCCCGGGGTTTACGGTCCGCTCGGCGTTTCGACCGATTGGGGAAACGACGCGCGGTCGGCAACCACGGATTCCGACGGTGACTACATCGGCCGGACCAGCCCCGCAAACTGAGTCGAATACGCGGAATCTGCTAACCGGGGCGAGTAGGCCGATATCACCGGGTCGGGACGGCCGCCGTTCGGGAGCCGACCATCGGCAACCCCGAGCCGTCCGCGATTTTCAATCCTTTCATCGCCCGCCCTAAACCCGGTTCTTGACCGACAGACGGTGCCACCCGCGCCACGCGCGCCGTGACCGTGCCGTGCGGGCCGGTCGGGCCGGTTGTGCGGCCCCGGCTCGTCGGACGCATTGTAGACTCGCCGGCAAATGGCGTGTGGAAGTGTCGCGGAAAGCTCGGACCGGATGCTCGACTAATCCGTCAAAGGGAGGCGAGCCGTTTCCAGAAAATGACCTTGTCGTCGCCGTCGCAGTAGAAGTCCGGCAGCGTGGCCGTCGCGACGTACCCGTGCTTCCGATAAAAGGCCCGCGTCGCCGCATACGCCGGGGTCGAGGACGTGTCGATCATCAGCACCCGCCCCCCGGCGTCCCGCACGGAATCTTCCGCGTACCGGAGCAGCCCGCTGCCCAGCCCCGTCCCGTGCCGGCCTTTATCCACCGCGATCCACCAGAGGTCCCACGACCCCACGGTCATGGGGATGGGGCAGAAGTAGACGAACCCGACCGGGCTGCCGTCCACCTCGGCCGTGAAACACAGATGGCCTTCCTCGGCACCGGCCGTGGCAAAATAGTCCGAAAACACCGACCCGAGCGTCTCGATTTCGTGCGGCTTGAACACCCCGGTCGCCGCGGCGAGGGGAACGAGGTATGCAACGTCGGCCGGCGTCGTGGGGCGGATGGGCATAAGAACCAATTCTATTCCACAGCCAACCACGCGACCGGGGAGGTTTTTTATCCGTTTGACGCTGCTCCGCCCGTTCAGATGGGAGGTCTTTCAGCCTCGCACCGAATACGACCCGTAACAGAGCATACGCAGAATCGGCCGCGGCCTCAGGTACCAACTCGCCCACGACAAGGGGGTGTCGCCATGGGCGTCCCGGGCGTCGATGATCGCACCGGCATCCAGTAGAAGTTGAACGGCCTCCGCGTCGCCGAACGCCGCCGCGCGATGCAACGGCTTCTCCCCCTTTGTCCGGCAGTCCCGCATGAACGAATCCGTCTCGACGCCCGGCTTCGTCGCACGATTCGGGTCCGCACCGTTCGCAAGCAGCACTTTCAGAATGGGGTTGTATCGGGAACTGTCTGTCTTGCAGAGGGCCGAGTGCAGCGGCGTTTCCCCCGTTCCCGGCAACGGGTGGTTGACGTCGGCACCCTGCTCGATCAGAAACTCGCATAAGTCCCGGTGCCCGTGGAACACCGCACCGTTGAGGTCCAGATTCTCGCCCAGCGACTTCAGCGACGCCCCGCGGGACACCAGAAAACGGATCGCGCTGACGTCGCCGTGATAGGCACACCACTGCATTAAAGAGACGCCGCCGTCGTCCGCGGAATCGGCGGCGTGACCCTGCGTGAGGTACTCGAAAACCAGGTCCGTCCGCCCCTCCGCGATCCGGTCTAACATCGCGAGCCTCCGGTGGGCCAGTTTGCCCTTACGAAGTCTGCCGGAATTGGCAGTCGAAGGGTCGGCGACGTTTGGTAACACGGCCAATTTGCAGACGAAAACCAGTGGCACGGCGAGCTACCGTGCCACCTGAAGGGGATGCTCAATCGACTCGACAGTGATTTTACTTCCGCTTCGCCGTCATCGTCATGAACTGCGTCCACTTCCCGTCGTCCCCCTGGGCGTACGACTTCAGCACCTTGTGATCCTTGTCCTTGATCTCGATCACGTCCTTCATCTTGACCCGTTTGCCGGTCGCCGGGTTCTTCCCCTCGGTCACCAGCGAAATGGTCTTGCCGTCGACCGTGCCTTCGTAGGTCATCATTTCCGGGTCCATGTTGCAGACCCAGGTCCCCACGTACTTCTTCTTCTCCGCGTCGTACCCGACCGTCATTTGGCCCATCATCGCCGTTCCCGTCATCTCGGTCTTCATTTCCGCGACGTACCAGAGGCCGCCGAGGCTGCGAACGGTTTCGGTCCCCTTGAACTTGAGCGGCGGCTTGCCCGGCTCCATCACCGCCTCGGACTCGGTGATCCACTCCCCTTCCAACTGCTTGAGCCACTCGTGCTCCTTGGTAATCGTCGGCTTCGGAATTTCCTGGGCCGTTGCCGAAACGGCGACGAGAAGAGGGCCGACCAGCCCGAGAATCGTTTTCACGGTGAAAACTCCCGGTGAAAGTGAGGAAACAGAAAGGGGATTATCTCAGCGGAAGGGAGTGTCGGCAACGGTCAGTCGTATCGGATCGTCATGGCCGGACGAAAAGTACAAGGCACACGATCATGAGATAAACGAGTGCCAGACCAACCCACGCAAAACCAGCGAATGTAAATACCCATTCGATTCTCGAGGGAATCGGGATCGGTTGCATTCCTGGGAATGGGAATATTTAAGGTACTTGTTTACCGTCCGACAGGAACCAAGATCGGCTTGGGTGCGCAGAGGGCGTTCTTGAGGTATTGGAACGGTTCGAGGAGTCGCTGGGTGCAGGTGCGGAGGACGGACATTAGCACGCTTTGGACGTGGGCCCCG
>DASXPC010000285.1:0-20628 GCA_036493815.1 Fimbriiglobus sp.
TTAACATTGCGATTGCCCAAAATCGAGGCGGCCAAGTCCCGTCGGATTATCGTGAACGGATAAAAAATTCAGCCACGTTAGTCATGGGCCGCCCTCTGTGGCGGCCAAAACTTTTTCCTAGAACATCTCCTCCACCGGGAGACCGAGATGTTCCACCGCCGCGACTACGCCCGCGATTTCATGATGATCCCGCCCGGCACCGGCGAGCCGAGCGTGGCCAACATGATCGTCGAAATCCCCAAGGGCCGACGGACCAAGTTCGAGGTCGATAAGCAGACCGGCATGATCAAGATGGACCGGTATCTCTACAGCTCTTCCGTCTACCCGGGCGATTACGGTTTCATCCCCCAGACGCTCGCCGAGGACGGCGACCCGTCCGATATTCTGGTTATGGTCAACGAGCCGACATTTTCCGGCTGCCTCATCGAAGCCCGCGTGGTGGGTATTTTCAAAATGCGGGACAAGGGGCAGAACGACTTCAAGCTTCTGGCGGTACCGAACAAGGACCCGCTGTTCGAAGCGATGAAGACACTGGAAGACGTGCCGAAGCATTTCCTCCGTGAGGTCGAGCATTTCTTTTCCACGTATAAGCAACTCGAAGGCGTGCAGATCGAGCCGCTCGGGTGGGCGTCCCGCGAAGCCGGGGCGGACGAGGTGCGGGCGTCGATCGACCGGTTCCGGCAGACGCTGGGGAACTTTTGACACCGTCACACCAAACGCCGAGATTCCTTCTCCAACCCCGCAACCAAAAACTCTGTCATCGGCTTCGCCATTGCGTCGAAGTAATCCCAGCAATGTCCGCCGCGTGCGGTGTCGAAATCGACGGTATGGCCGATGCCGAGGGCGCGGAGTTTTTCGTCGAGGCGGTCGTTGCCGCGAAACCATTCGGCGTCCGCGGGGTCGCAGGCGAACCAGACGTGGGGCGGGAATTTGAGCGGGTTTACGTGCAGCCCGGCCCCGTCCTGCCGGCAGTTCTCGCGGGTGGAATACATCGCGTCGATCGACGTTCCCCTGCCGTGGCGTTCGTAATAATCGAATGCCGAGGCGACGCCTGCGACGACCGGGAACCTCTCCGGATATTTGAAGCCGAGGCGGATCGCGCCTTGTCCTCCCATGCTGATCCCGGCCGCGGCCATCGCCCGGGGGCCGAGCTTCCATTCGGCTTCCATCCACGGCACGACGTTGCGAAGCAAATGCCGCTCAGCGGTAAGCTCCCCGTCGAATTCCGGATCGATGCGGTCCGCCCACCAGCTGCCCGCCCCCCACGGTGCGACGCAGGCGAGATTGTGCGGTCGCAATTGCTCGGTATAGGCGGCGTTGTCGGCCGGGGATTCCCGGCCGAACGGATGGAGGAAGAGCAGGGCGTACCGCGGCACGCCGCCCGGCCGAAAAACGTTTGCGGGCTTGCCGGCGATTGTGAGCTTCGACCAGCCGGGGAGCATGGCCCGTCCCAATAGAGAAGCCCACGGATCGCGACCCGTGGGCTCGAATATCGAACTGTTGGCGTTTACTTTTTCAACTGAGCCTTGGCCTTGGTCAGTTTCTTCGTCACGATCTTCCGCCGCTCGTCGTCCTTTTTGGTCACGTCGTCGAACTTGAGCGACTTGGTCCAGACGTCCACCGCTTCTTTCACTTCCCCCAGGGCCATGTGGCAGTCGGCCAGGTGGTCCCAGATTTCCATGTGGTTGCCGTCGTCTTCGTCCTGGGTGGCCCGGAGCAGGTACTTCTTCGCCTCGGCGTATTCCTTCTTCTTGAACTTCACCCACCCGAGGCTGTCCAGGTATGCGGCGTTATCTTCCTTCGCGACCGATTCGGTAATTTTCCCTTCCTTCAATAGCTTTTCGCGTTCCTTCTTGTCGATCGCCATGGCTTCGACGATCAACTTCTCGGACTCGTCGAGTTTCTTATCGTGGTCGCACCAGATGAACCCGAGGTCGTTCTTGTAGGTCGAGTTGTCCGGATACTGCTTGACGAGTTTTTCGAGGGTGTCGGTCGCCTTATCGACCTGATCGGCGTCGATGTATAAGGCGCTGAGCACGTAGGTCGCCTGCTTCACCATGCCCTCGCGGTCTTTCTTCGGAAGGCCGTCCTGGTCCTTGATCCGGTCGATCAGGTCTTTCTGGGTTTCGACGGCTTCCTTGTATTTGCCGATCTCGCGCTGAATCTGGGCTTTCATTTCGAGGAAGATCCAGCCGATGTTGTCGATCTGGGTAAGGGTTTCGACCCGTTCGAGGGCCTTGTCGGTTTCGCCCATTTTCACCAGGCAGTAGAGTTGTTTTTCCATTACCGCGAACTGGGCGTTTTCGACTTCCTTGCCGCCGCTTTGGAAGTCGCGGAGGAACTTGCCGCAAAGACGTTCGCACTCTTCGTATTTCTTCTGGGCCCAGGTGAGGTCAATGAGGCCGGTGTAGGCCTGCACGACTTTGGGTCCGCTTTGCAGTTTCTCGGCCTGTTCGGCGCAGAACTTGTAGAACGGCTCGGCCGCGGCGTATTCCTTGGTCACGTAGGCGGCGTTGGCCAGGATGATCGCGGCGTTAAACTTGAACGGCGACTTGCCCGCTTCGGCTGCGAGGTGCACTTTGACCGCGGCTTTCACCATCGCCCGGGTCGTGGCCCGCTGGCCCTTCGCTACCAAATCCTGAAGCTTCTTGTCCTGCTCCTCCTTGGTCCCAATGCTGTTAAGCGCTTCCGCGGCCGCGAGCAATTCCTTCTCGCTCTTGACGACGGGTTTGGGAGTATCCGCCCGGGTCAAGCCGAGCGGGGCGGCGGCCAGGACGGTCGCGGCCAGCCAGGAGCGAAACGGAATAGGCAGCATGGGAAGCCCTTTCCTGTTAGGGGAGACGAATTCCTATTAACGATTGTAACCACCCGGTCCGAACGATGCTATGCGGACTCGGGAACCTCCCGAGTCCGACCCTGTTCACGCGTTGGATTTCGTGCGATTGGTGTGCGACGGGCTCGGCCCGGATTTGTTCGACATCGACTACGGCGGAGAGGAACGGCCGACCCCGACCCTTCGGGTCCGAGTCGGCCCAAAATCATTTGGCTTTCGGCGCAGCCGCGAACTCAGCCGAGGTCATTTTCTTCACCTTTCCATTAACGAAAAGCACAAATCCCCCCTGGGTTGGGGCGTTCTTTTCGTAGGCAACAATTTTCTCTCCCGCACTGGCGAGGTTTCCTTCCCCGGCGACGGCGGCCCCCCATAAGACCACGACGTCACCCGATTTCACCGCCTTCACGCCGTTCGGATAGATGGACTCGAGTTTGTTGAAATCGGAAGCCCTGGCGGGCGGACGGCCGGTCGTATTGCTGACGGATCGGATCAGGTCGGACACTTCCTGGAGGGCCGATTCCGTGGGTGTAGTTTCGGGGCCGACTCCGCCGTTGCCGCCGGAACACCCGATCGCAAAAAGGGCCGTACCCCAGACCAATCCTCGAATAATCGTCATGACACGCTCCGAATTCGGAATTCCCGGGTGTGGGAAAATGGTGAGGCCGCCCACGATCGGGCGGCCCAATTGACGCAGCTACATAGGGAACTCAATCGACGTTTTGGAGGACTTCACCACCCGCCTTTGTTCCCATGCCTTGCCACGTTACGAAATCGATGCTGTCCCGAACGAACCGGACGGAACCGTCTCCCATGACCACGTTCACGCCTCCCGAGTGATAACTGCTGGCGGCGACGTGGAAGTGGGCAATGGCCGTATCCCCGCAGTTATACCGCTGGGTTGTGGGGTCGTTGGATAATTTGTTCCAGTTCGGAGGGAGCGTGTGGGTGTAATAGGTCGTGCCCCAGAGGTCGCGGTCGAATTCCAGTCCGGAGTACGAAATCGACGACGTCCACGGGTTGCCGCCGGCCGAACACGACGGGATCGCCCGGCCGTCGGCATCGGGACCGCTCGCGACGGACGCATCCAAGATGATGACCGTGTTCGTCCGGGCGCCGGAAACGTGCGGCCACGAATCGGTCGTCCGCATGACTTCCGCGAACATCGTCGTGTTGGACGTTCCGTCGGGAATCTGCGAGATCGAAGCGCCCTTCAGGACCGACCCGGGCGAGGTCGTATTGTTCGTGAAAATCCCGGCCCCCGGGCCGGAGGTTCCGAACTGTGAAGTCGCACCCAGACAGGCCAGATAGTTCAACCGACCTTCGGGATAGGCCAGGTTTGACGTGTTCGTTTGGAGTGCCCCGCGGCGGGTCGACGACGGGTCGGACGGGCAGAGGAAAAACGAGACGTCCTGGATGCGGGCACTCAGGTTAATCCCTAAGCCGCTGGGGCCGGCGTTATAGGCTCCCGTCACCGCGTCCGTATCGTTCCAAGTCTTGAAATTGAGATTGAACAGGTTGTATTTGTTCGATTGTTCGACGTAGGGGAGGAGCAGCGCCTGCGGGCTGGCGTCGTTCGAGTACGTCAATCCGTTGGCCACGACCGTACCGTGGTTCGGCGGCAGGTAGCCGTAGGTGCTTTCGAAGTTGTGCGACGCCAATCCGATTTGCTTCAAGTTGTTGGAACAACTCATCCGTGCCGCGGCTTCGCGGACTTTCTGGACGGCGGGAAGCAGTAATCCGATCAACACTGCGATGATCGCGATTACCACCAGGAGCTCGATCAGCGTAAACCCACGCCGACGAACGGAGACGGGACCGTTCATAACGAGACCTCGTGACGGAAAAAGGAAAGAAAAACTCACCGAAATCTCATTGTATTCGTCTGATTCACTCAAGTCCAATCTGAATATGAGAAGGAACTCCCAAAGAATTGGTTCCCCGGATCCGCAACAACGAACGGCAAAACCGGGAGAATGCTTGGCGGGTCCGGCCTCCGTGCCGGACCTTGCGATGTGCTTTAAGGGAACTACAGAAACGAATTGTTTTAAGTTTTCCGCGATCACCCTGGGAGTTCTGCCGGGTTAGGGTTTGGCCTGCTTGAGCAGGGATTCGACTTTCGCTTCGATGGCCTTGGCCCAGATCACGTACCCTTCTTTCGACGGGTGCAGGTAATCCGGCATGATCGACTTGGCGAGGCCGCCCTTGTCGTTCAGGAATTTGTCGTTGATGTCCAGGTAGGTGACAAATTTTCCGTCGTCCAGCTTGGCGATGATGTCGTTGATCTGCTTGATTTTCGGTTGAAGTTCGTCGGCCGCACACACGTTCGGGTCTTTCAAATTCCTCGTTGATTTGCCGCTGCGGGGGAACACGGCCAGCAACAGGATCTTGGCCTTCGGTTTCTGCTTTCGCAATTCCCCGACGATGTCTTTGACGCCGTCGGCGATTTGCTCGGCCGAGTTCGAACCGACGTTGTTCGTGCCGATCATCAGCACGACGACCTTCGGGTCCACGTTTTCGAGTTCCTTCCCCTCGGTGATCCGCCAGAGGACGTGTTCCGTGCGGTCGCCGCCGATGCCGAAGTTGGCCGGCTTCCAATTATTGAAGTGTTCCTTCCAGACCGTTTTGCCGTTCCCGCTCCACCCTTGCGTGATGGAATCGCCGAGGAATAGCACGTCGACGGGCCTTTCATTGGCACGCTTGAGAAACGATTTGTGAAGTCTAACGGACCCGGCGTCTTTGCGTTCGAGCGGGGTGGTGGCCGAGTTGGTTTTTTGCTGGGCCACGAGGCTGGTGGCGGCGAACAGGACCGCGGCCAGTACGAACGAGCGGCGCATCGAGAAGACCCTCCAGAGGGGGAACGGAAACGGCCCGGGCGGATCGCCCGGGCCGCGTGGGGTCATTCTACGAATCGGTCATTAACTCGGACCACCTTGTCCGCCCGGCCCTCCAGCCGGTCTGCCCGGCCCGCCGGCGGTGGGGGAGCCGGAAAGTGCAATTTCCTTCCCGATATTCGGGGCGTGGTTCATGTGGTCGACCCATTCGTCGGCGAGGAGTTTCAAGGCCGCCGCATCGATGGTCTTGCCGTCCGCGGCCAAAAGGTTAAAGCACCGGGCGAACGTGAGTTTCACGGTACTGTCGTCGAGGGGAAGGTCGCGGGGCATCCGCGCCAGTTCCTGGTAGAACTTATAAAGCCCTTCGATCCGGGTGCGGGAAAGGAAATAGGTCAGGGCCCAGGCGGTGGCTTGTGCCTTCATTTCCAGGGCGGCCTTTTTCCGACTTTCGGCGGCTGACGGGTCATTCGGCTCGTTTCCCGTTGTCGAGCCGTCGGGGCTGCCGGGGAGGCCTTCGCCGATGCCTCCGGGACCGGGCGGGGGAGCTTGGCCGGGGCCTCCTCGGCCTCCGCCGCGGGGCGTTTGCGGTCCGCCTCGGCCGCCGCCCGGGCCCATGGCCGGGCCGCCGGCCGGGTTGCCGTTCGCCTGCGGCCGGGCCACTGCGGGTGGGTCCGCGTCCTCGCCAGTCCGGACGGCGTCGAAGTATTTGTCCGTGATCGTCTTGATGAGCAAGTCGGACGAATTGGGGTTCAGCCGGTTCGTCCGTTGCAGTTCCAGAAATTCGGGCAGCAGCACGTAGTTGGTGGTTCCGTAACCCGGGGCCAGACCGACGATCATCGAACGGGCCGCCCCGCCGTTGGAGATGTACGGTCCTTTCGGCCTCTCGAAGAAGGAGGACACGCCATTTTCGACCCATTCGGGCAGCAACACGTTTTGGGGCAAAATGCCCGTGGCGGCATATAGCTGCCGGCTGCCTTCCCGGCTGATCGAAGCCCGATCCGCATCTTCCTCAACCACTTTATCCACCAGCGCCAGCGTCATGATTCGCTTGACCTCGTCCGGCGTCTGTTGAGTGGACCGCGGCACGTCGGCGAGGAGGAGCTTATCCCGGGTCCATCCTTGTGCGTACTGCGCCTGCACTTGCTTGGAGAAGGTCCGCCCGACGTCGTCGAGCCGTTCCGGGGAGAGGACGACGATGCCGTACGACGGGGAGTAGAACGCATCGGCTTCGACCGGTCGCCCGTCCAAGCCGGCCTTGAATCGATTCATTTCCGACGACCGTTCGAGCAGCACCACGACCAGTTTGCTTTCCGGGGCCTTCGGTGCGATGCCGAGCAGGCTGTGCCAGAGGTAGAAAGCTTTGAAGTTCTGTTCGAGGGCCGCCAACCGGCGGCCGATGTCTTTCGGATCGAGGTCCCGGCCGTGGATGAGGGAATAGTGGGTGCTTTCGCTCACCTCGCCCAGCCCGAGCCGCTGCTTCCACATTTCGGCGTCGTTGGGTTTGGCCGGCGCAGTTTCCAGAGTCGGGATAATTTTCTTGAACGCTTTGGCGAAGGAAGTAACGTTGGCCGGAACGGATTTGTCTTTATTGACGTGGATCGCGTTCTCCATCTCTTTGGCATAGCTAAAGGCTTCGTCGACCATCCCATATTGAAGGGCTTCGAGCGTGATTTGATAGATGTCGTCGAAATGGGATTGATGGCCGTGCCACTTCACGTGCAGGCTCTTCACCTGAGACTCGTACGACAGGCCGACGAAATAATCCAGCGTTACGGACGTCCGGTCCTGGAACAGGAAGGTGTGCCCGTATTTCGTTCGGATCGCCTGACTTTGCGGGCCGCTGGTTCGGTACAGCGGGGCGTTGTAAATGTTGGTGAACGGGACGACGACGACGACGGTGTTGCGGAAGTTGGCGGTTTGCGGGCTGCCGCTGAAGCCGGGTCCACCCGCACCGCCGAAACCGCCCGGTCCGGCCCCGTCCGGGGAGCCGATACCGCCGCCCGGACCACCTGGAAGCCCCGGTCCGCGTCCACCCGGGCCTCCGCCTCCGCCAGGAGGTTGGCCGGGACCGCCGCGTCCGCCAGGTGGTTGACCGGGACCACCGCGCCCGCCGGGTGGTTGTCCGGGACCACCGCGCCCGCCCGGACCACCACGCCCGCCCGGCCCTCCGGGAACACCGCGTCCGCCACCGGGTCCACCCGGAATGCCGGGGCCCCCGATGCCACCCGGTCCGGCCTGGCCCGGTCCGGCCGCGGCGACCGCGGGCCCGACTTCACTGTCCAGATTGACCCGGATAACGAGATACCCGGGCGTTTGGGCCGCGGCAACGACGCACGCCCCCGCTGCTACGAGGCCGGTCAATAACCAGCGATTCATCGCTTCGCTCCTCGGGGAATGGACCGTCGGGCTACCGGCCCGCCGCCCGTTGGTTTGGTAGCGTCACTTTACTTTCGCCGTCGTTCCGGAGCAACAGGTCCGACTTTCTGGCGTTTTGCTTCCGGTAGTCCGATACCCGCGCCGGGTCCACCGGAACGGTCGTACCTTGCCCGTCGTTTTTATCCGCCTCGATCGGTTGCAGCACGTAGGTCGTGCAAGTGGAGACCAACGTACCGATCGCACTGCGGTTGGCTGCGGCCACGGGATTCTTGTCCGGACTCGTCTGAAGCGTGTTGAGTGCGGTGTTCAACTGAGCGGCCGTTTTCTTCCACGGAACGTATTTCTTGTAGTCGGGATTACTCGGCGACCCGGCGGACGCCTTCAGACCGCCGACGGTGGAAACCCCAGCCGCAATCGCGTCCAACAACACGTCCATGTTGATCGAACTGTCAAAATGCATCGTCGCCAAACCGCTCACGGCGTCGGTCAGCTCGGCCACGGTGCCGCCGCCCGTGAACCGGGGATCGCCGATCGCGATGCGGGCGAGTGTCACCCCCGGCCGGGCGGCGGTCGTGTGATTCGGACCGGGTATGCTGGCGACCCGCACTTTCGAGAGGGCCTGGACCGCCAATTTCCGGATGTAGAGGGCGACGGCCGGGTCGAGAGGTTGGGCTGCGGGCAAGGCCGGTTCGAGCTTACCCGGTGCCGGAGGCGTACCCGGCTTGGTCGCCTTAACGGGTGCCGCTTCTGCCGGCTCGAACGTCTTATTCATCTGGTCAATGATGGCTTCGATGGCGTTGACGAGCGCGGCTAAATCCGCGTCCGGGATCGAATGCTTGTACGGATTCGGCCCCTGCAATTCCCGCATGTCCCCGGCCGCAAGCAAGTTTTCCGCCGCCTTCAAGGCCGGCACCTTCAAGTACAACGGGACTTTCTCGTCGGTCAGCAAAGCCAAAACCGTTTTGGCGTGGGCCCGCGCCCCCGATTTGCACGCCACCGCCAACGCCCGCACGGCATTCAACTTCACCGGCGGAGGTGTTTTAGACTTATCGTTCAAGATCGAGCCGATCGCAGCGTCGAGCGCCTTGCCGAATTCCTGAATGTATTCGGACTGATTCGACGGCGCCTTGGACCGGGCGTCCGGCACCACGACGTACCGCTCGAGTTCCGAAAGTACGCCGTCGAGCGTATTGTCCCTCTCCGGCAGACCCAGTTGCTGCTTTCGCGCCCCCGGATTCATCTCAATCGATTCGGTGTAAAACTCGCTGTGTGTTACGGGAAAGATCAGAAACTCTGCCGTCTTTTTGAGATATTCCTTATGCTTCGGTCCTTCCGGTTCGGGCGGATCAATCCCGACTTCGAGCTTTCCGTCCCGCATCTGGGTAATGGCACTGCTCACTTCCGTACCGGGTCGGGGGGCTTCTTTCCGATACGCGTCTTTGATCCCGGAAGGCACCTGGGCGAACGACGGGGTGACTTGTCCGGCCAAGCAGGATATTCCGGCTGCCAAAGCCAGACTGCCGAAAAGGCGGGTGTAATGCATCGTACGACCCTGCGGGCAATAACGGGGGCTGAAGGGTTCAACGCCGAACCGGCCGGAACGTTGGTAACGTCCGGAACCGGGAGGACTTTCGGCCCAAGTTTGGAGCCTAACAGGGGATAGCCGGCGGGGCAAGCCGCATCCAACCGACCCCGGTAAAAAACGACCCCTGCCGGCACGACTGGCCCGAACCGTCGGGAAGATCAATTGTCTTTTCCGGGACGCGGGACTAAAACGTCCCCAGAACGGGCCGTGGCGCAGCTTGGCTAGCGCGCTTGCTTGGGGTGCAAGAGGTCGTGGGTTCAAATCCCGCCGGCCCGACTCAGCCTGAAACGACGGAAGCCCTTTTTACCGAAGCAGTTTCTGCTTACCCCGGCTCGTGCCGGGTGCGGTTCCCTGAACGCCGGGTTTCGTGAACTCAGTTCACGAAACCCTCAGGAGACCCCACCCGCGCCCCGTCCCCGCAAATCCGTTCCCAGTTACCTGCCCCACTATTCCGGCCGCGCCCGCGCGGTCTGGACCGACCCGTGCGGCGTCCGGCGGTACAAACTCCCCCCCGGGCCGTTTGGAAGCTGCAAGTCGAAAGAAGCCCTGGCCACCCTAGTCCTTGAGCTTGCCGACCCCCCACCGGACCGAAGCCCGCGACCCGGGCGGCCGGTCCGTCGCCGAATTGCTCGTCGCCTACGTCGGGCACGCCGTCGGTCACTATTGTACGCCTGACGGTCGGCCGACGAGCGAGTTGTTCACGATCAAGCTCGTCGTCCGGACCCTTCGCGAAATGTACGGCGACCTCCCCGTTGCCAAGTTCGGGCCGCAACGGCTAAAGGCGTCCGGCAGGCGTGGGTCGCCGCCGGCATGAGCCGCGGAGAGTGCAACCGCCGGACGATGCTCGTCCGCCGAATCTTCCGTTGGGGGGTGGCTGAAGAACTGGTCCCCCCCGCCGTCATTCAGGGCCTTTCCGCCATAACCGGACTTCAGCGGACCGCGGCCCGGGAACCCGAACCCGTCCGTCCCGCCGACCCGGCGGCCGTCGCAAAAGCGATCCCGTTTCTGCCCCCGCCCCTCGCCGCCCTCGTCCGGCTCCAGACGCTCACCGGGGCCAGGGGAGGGGAACTACTCGGCCTGAAGGCGGCCGACATCGACCGTTCCGGCGACGTGTGGACCTACTCGCCCGCGCACCATAAGGGGTCGTGGCAGGGCAAGTCGAGGACGATCTACTTCGGCCGCGAAGCACAGTCCGTTCTCGCCCCGATCATTCTCCGGGCCGGTGACGGGTTCCTGTTCTCCCCCGCCCGGGCCGAACTCGACCGGCGGGCCGACGGCAGCGCCGCTCGAACGACGAAACTCTGGCCGTCCCACGCCGAACGGAACCGGAAGAAGCGGAAGCGGAAGCCGAAGCGAACGCCCGGCGAAACCTATACCCGCGATTCGTACCGGATCGCCATTCGCCGCGCCTGCGAACGGGCCGGGGTCGAGCCCTTCCGCCCGCACCGGCTCCGCCACTTGACCGCCATGACCATTCGCGAGAAGTTCGGCGTCGAACACGCTCGGGCTGCGCTGGGCCATTCGCTCGCATCGATGACGCAGATTTATTCTCGCGACGCCGACGGCAAACTGGCCCGCGAAGTCGCCGCGAAAGTCGGATAGAATTTCATCGCCGGAGACGGTGGGACTGATCCCCCGTCGCGGCCGGGTCCGAAATGGTTGCGACCTCAGACGCGACCCCGACGGCCCGGCATCTCTCTGAGGACACCTGGATGAGTCATCAGCCGGAGCTGCCGTTGTCGCCATACCCACGTCGCCCCGCCGCCGAATCATTCCCTTAGACGAGAGCAACCCTATCCGGGTCGCGATTCGCGCACGGGAAGCGGCTCTGGCAGCGGGTGCCACATACCGGGAAAGCGCCCGAGTCTATTACTCCCGGCCAGATGACGTACCACCTTCGGCGGCTGCGCTTGCACGGTCTGATTGCGCGCGTTCCAAAGTCGCATCGTTACCGCGTGACCGACGCGGGTGGGCGGACGATGCTGGCTTGGACGCGCTGTTATCAGCCCTGTTACGGCCCGATTTGGCCGAAGCCCACGAGAAGGAACTCGCGGCGTAAAACTTGACTCACGGACGACGAGTTCGACCTGTTAAGGATCTGAACGGGAATTTTTGACGATGAAATCCACGACCGATTTCGGGTCTTTCGGCGAAAGTGGGAAATGCCCTTCGCCGGCCCTAACGATCACCGTGATCTTGCCATCGAGTTCCTTAAAACGTTTCTCGACGACGCGGGTCTGGGTGTCCAACCAGGGATCCGTTGCGCCGCAGTCGTGCAGGACCGGTACGCCGGCTTTCGCGAGCGCCGCCAGGTTGTCGATCGGTTGCACTTTTCCCGCCATGAGACTCTTCATGAGCGGATTCCTGGCATAAATACAGGCGACCTTGTCCGGGTTCGCCTCCGCCCAAGCGTAGGCTTCGCCCGCCTTCGCCCCGGTCCCTTTCAACACCGGCTTTTTCGAATACCCGTTATCCACTAGGAGTTGATAGGCGTCGTTCCACTGTTTCAACGTCATCCCCGATCCCAGGGGCGAGACGATCAGAATGTGGTAACCCTTCGCTAACAGCGACTGCTCGACGGTTGCGTCCCGCTCGATCGCATCCCCGGTGAACACCCAGGGTTTACCCGGTGCCACGGTCTTGGGCACGACGATCACGATGCCGCCCGTGTGGAATTTGCCGGACGTGGGCCCGTCGTAGCGGTCGTAACACTCGGTGAACCCCGGCCCCCGGGCCGTGGCGTAGGTGTCCTCTTCTTTCAGATAAATGAAGGACGGATCGAGGCTGTAGTAATAGCCCTTCGTGAACGTCGCATCCGCAAACGCGGGCCGGTTGGCCGTGGACGGCGTCATGTGCCGCTCGATCCAATCGGCGATCGGCTTGGGATTTTTCAGGCTGTGCGGGTGGTGGGCGTGACCTTCCTTGACGATCACCGTGATCCGGCCGCCCAACTGGTGGTAGGAGTTCTCGACGACCCGCGTATGCCGCTGCAACAAGAAATCCTCACTGCCGCAAATGTGCAAGAGGGGCACGTCGTGTTTGGCCAGGTTCGGAAGTTTGGCGAAGTCCTCGTCGTACAGTGCGGGATTGTCGGCGTAGATGCACGCGACCTTGTCCGGATTCACCACGCCCCAGTTGAACTCGTTCACCCCGCCTTTGCTCATCCCGATGAACGCGGCCTTCTTCGCGAACCCATGCTTCTCCGTCAGGAACTTGTACCACGCGTCCCACACTTTGCCCTGCCCGTCGGGATCGGGGGCGACGAACGCGATGTGGAACCCGCGCTTGAGGAGTTCGACTTCGGTCTGCGGCTCGTGGTCCCAATAGCAGCCCCGCCAGGACCACGGGTTGCCGGCCGCAGCAGCTTTCGGAACGACCACGATGCACTGCCGTTGCCCCTTCCCGCCGACTTTGCCCTTGTTCACCGTCGGCTTGATGGCCAGGGTCTGCTCGTCCATGAGGAAGTCGTAGCGGTCGAACCCGTGCCAGGTGGTCTTCTCGCCTTCAAAGGCTGCCGGGTGTGATTGGCCCTGGTTCCAGATTTTTTTTATGGTCTCTTCCTGGGAATAGCCGACGGGGCAGGTCGGGCTTTTCGTGTTGGCAAAGTAGGAGCGCAGGGTTTCATTGGGACAGGTGAGCATCCGGATTCCCGGCATTTCAAGGTGGCCGTTCGGGTCGGTTTGCTTGATCCAATTGTGGGCGTAGTGGAGCCATTGGTTTCGGTATTCCACCGGTTGCTGCGCGAACCAGGAAATCTCGTCCCAGCCCCAGCAGAACATGGATTTGGGGTCGGCGATATTGGGGTTCGGCCCCCGGCCGAAATTGTCGAATTCCACCAGGTAAGGCAAACTCTCACACTTCCAGCCGCTGGGCGAAATGCACCCCTTGCTTCGCTTGAATATGGCATCGAGGTGACCGACTTCCAAGACGGCCTCTTGCGGCTTGCCCGGAACCGCCATACCCGGAACCGCCTTGATCCGCATCGGGAACGAATTGAAATCCAGGAGACTGACCCCGTCCTTGACCATGCCGCCGGAAGGCACGTGACCGTCCATCAGCACCAGATGGCGGCGGGCGTGGCGTTTGGCATACATCCGTACTTTGGCCAGAAATTCCGAATAGATTTTCAGATCCTTGTCGTCCGCGCCAATGAGTCTGACCTGACCCAGGTGCAAGGCTTCGCAGCCGATGTTGATGTAGGAGACAGCGAGGTAATAGAACCAAAGTTGGGTTTCAAGATTGTTGATAATCGGCACTCCGCCGCGGCCGCCCCCCCTGTCAAGCCGGCCCTTCCGTTTGACTATCGCAGCGCGGGAAAAGGTCCGGTCCTCGACGGGCAGGCCGAAGTCGGCGAACACCCAGGCGGGAATTTTCAGTTGATTAACATTGGCGCTGACCTGTTCGAAAAGGCAGCCTTGGAAAACGACCTCGGGATCGGCGGCATGCACCCGATCGACCATTTTTTTGGCATACTCCAAAAACGCGGGGTCCCCCAGTTTGGCCTCCTGGCCCCAGCGATAGATGGCCCGGCCGATGAACTTGGCGCCGGTATTATGGATCATTCGAACGTCGTCATCCCTATACGGAAACTTGTAGCCCTCCGGTTCGCCGGGGACCAGGAAGTAGCCCATGGTGATGGAACGATCCAGATAGTTTTCCAGCGTTTGGCGCGAAATGGAGCCATCGAAATAGAAGGCGCTGTTCTTTTCGAAGTTGGGCTCCCGGACCTCGGCCGACGGGTTCGACCGTAACCCAACGCTGTTGATGGCGATAACGGAATAGGAGTGCTTGGCACCGGGTTGGGCCGCGTCGTCGACGTATCGCATTTGCGCCAGCGGCTGACTCGGCGTGTCGTGATAGGTCATGGACTGGAACAAGGAACGGCCGTACTTGCCCAGGGGGGTCTTTGGTACATTCGCCAACTCCTTTCCGTCGCGGAGTACGACGAAACCGCCGATGCCACTCTCGAAATCCGCGTCGGCACTCCAAACGATTTCCGTGCCCTTGTCCGCTTTGGCGGATACACGGACGTCGTACGGAACGGGCGGCGGCGTGGTGTCGCCGACGGCGCCAGTTTTGACGTATTCCATCCAGGCCTTGGCCACCGCTTCGTTCGGCAACCAGACCGCTTCCTTCGGGTTGCCTTTGAACTCCGCCGCCGGTCGGGCGGTGTCGCCGAATACCGGCGCCAGCCACGCCTTGCTCATGTCCACCGGCTTAAGAGTTTGATCCTTGCTGCCTTTGTCCGGCAATCGAATTGCCAGACACGCGTCGAAGAACGGAATGGCCAAGTACCGGCTGTCGCCGCACTCGTGGCCGGTGCGGGGGTCGGGTGCGAGGCCGATCGGCGCGCCCTCGGCCCGGTATTCCCGGAAGGTGGCCAGGTTCCCCCACCACACGCCTTGTTCTTTCCCCTTCACGTCGGGAATCTTGGGGATCTTTTCCTTCACGCCGGGGTTCACCATGATGGGGATCGCATAGACGGCGGCGGGAACTTGGGGCGGGGGAAATTCGGGGCGGGTGCGGAACATGGCCGCCGTGCCGGAACGGCCCCAGACGACGATGACGCGGTCCGGATGGAGGGTACTCATCACGTCCGACCAAATACCGCCGCCGGAATGTCCCCAGAGGGCCCAGGGAACGGTCGCCAGTTCGGGGTGGTCGGACTTGGTGCCGAGTTCGCCGAGCGCCTTCAGGAAAGTTTTTTCGGAGCCGCGGCGCGGGTCGAACCAGAGCTCCGAGCTGCCGGGCGTGAGGTCGGTTTTCTCGTTCAGCACGTGGTAACTGGGGCCGAGCAGTGCGCAGTCCCCTTTCTTCGCCAGTGCCTGCCAGTGCAGGTCGTAGGCGGCGGTGGCGCCTTCCTTGGAGGCCGTGGTGCCGGCGCCGTGCTGGTGGACGATGACGCCGCGGAGGGTCTTCACGCCCTCCGGAATCCAGAGCGTGTAAGTGACGCCCACTTGCAATTGGTTCGCGGCGGTCGAAGCGGGGTACTTGACCTCCACGTATTGTCCTGCCGCGTGCGTCGTTCCGGCCGAACCGAAAACGCTCGTGACGGACGACGCCAACGCGATCAACACGGTGCGCGCGCTTACGAGCGAACGCCCTCGACCCATGACCGAGCTTTTCCGGGGCTTCATTGTTCATCTCCGGGGAATTCTTGTGAGGCACGTTTCCCACACACCCGAGGGAAGAGAAGTGGTACGGTAGGAACGTGCCCCTCCTGTCGAAATCGCATTACTTCGGAGGACGCTTGCCCTGAATCTGAAACTCCTGGAAGGCGGTATTCTCGCCCCGTGGTGTTACCGGTTGAACGACCCAAATCAACCAGCGGAACGCTCCGATGGACTTGTCGCCGGCGGCGCGGATTTTGGTGCCGGAGAATTTCTCGATTGGGACGCCGGTAGTGTCCACTTCGATGATCGGAGTGTACTTGCCGGAGTCCCACCCGGGATCTTGGACTACATTACTGCCGAATAAGACGAACCGTTGAGTGCCCCGACCCTTGTTCAGGTCATACGACCAAGTCTTTACCTCCGCGATGTCGATCAATTGACCGAGGTCCGCCTTATACGCCCCCCCCACGGTCCCGTTGGCGAAGACGGGACCGTACGACTCCGCGAGTCGGCCGTCGGTCAGCGTCGCGACCGGATCGTTAACGGTTGCCGGCTTTGTCGTGATTTCCCGGATCGGAACGGGATCGACGGCCGGTGTTCCGTCTTCCTTGGACACGAATGGATAAGTCGTGATGCGTTCTTTCTTCGGTTGTTGCTTTCTGACGATCCCGACTTCGAGGGACTTGCCCGCGGCTTCATTCTGCCGACACATCAGGTCGGCGAAAGTCTTGACGGATTGGCCGTTGACGGCCTGGATCAGATCGCCAGTCTCGATGCCGGAATTCGCTCCCCTCAGCACCTGAACCCCACCCGAGTCCTTGGCGACGCCGAAGGCGGAGTATTCCTCCCCAGTCAGTTCCCGGACACTCATGCCGAGCCAGAAATGGGCCGCGACGGTCGGCGTGGTCTGGCCGCTCTGGAACTTGGGAAACTCGGGCGTTCGGGCGATGGCTTTCAGTGCCGGCTTCTGCACGCCGAATTGGTCCATCGGGAAATTCACGAAACCGAGCTTCAACGCGGGGGAACCCTCTTTTACCCGGTAGTCCCCTCGCTCCGGGCCGCAGAATAAGGCGTCCGCGACGACCGAATGGTCGTCGCGCTTCGATTGCTGGACCAGTTTCTTGGCGGGTTGTGGAACCGTGATTCCGGGTTGGTGGACGAGGTTGAAGTCCATCTCGCGGCCCCACGGAAACGCGGGCATTCCGCCCGCCGGGAGGTAGTGGTCGGTCCCGAAGATGTTGCGCCGAACCACGTCCTGGCTGTGCTTGTACCAGACGTGGGGGTGGAACCCGTTGTTGACGATGATGTTGTTTTCGACGACCCGGAAGAATCCTTCGCGGTTTTTCAAACCGCCGCGAAGACACAGGTTGTTGACGATTTGGTAATTCGAAGAGCCGTCGTCCAGGTCGATGTCCCAGCCGTGGTCGCACCGCCAGCGGTTGTTGCGGAGGACCGTCGTCTTCATCGCGTCCAGGCGGGGCAGGTCCTTCTCGGCGTCCCATGTTTTATCGTCGTTAAGGTTGAGGCCGTTGAGTCCCCAGAAGCGGTCGCGGCCCCACGAATTGAACGAGCCGTGGTCGCCCGTTTCCTTGACCGTGTCGAAGACGTCACAGAATTCGATGACGTGGCCGCCCCAGCACCCGTCGCCGATGTTGATCCCCGCCCGCGGCATGTCGTAGATCGAGCAATGGCGAACGGTAATGTTTTGAGCCAGATCGATGTTCACGCCCGCCGTCTGCTTTTCTACACGTCCGGTGAGATGGATCAGGCAATCGTCCACCCGGCAATCGGCGGGGTAGTTCTCGGTCTTCGGCCCCGGCGTACGGTCGAGGTCGGCGGCCCTGAGACGCTGATCGTAGTTGAACAGCGGGTTCCGGGCCGCCTTCGCATCACCCAGGAAGACCACGCCGTTGGCCCCGGCCTTCACGATCTCGCACCCGCGCACACTGACCCGGCGGTTGTAAAAGTTGACGAAGATCGCGTTGCCGCTCACCTGGTCCACGAGCAGGTCTTCCAACCGGCAGTCTTCGGTGCCTTGGACCAGGATCGCACCGCCACGGTAAATCGCCCAGTCGGTTCGTAATATCGGTTCTTTCGTCTCCATGACCGTACGATTCGCATGCCGGAACGTAATGCCTTTCAATGTCACCGATTTTACCGGTTTCTCTCGGGTGCCGTGTAGCTCGATGAGCGTAGCCAGGCGTGTCGCCTCCACAGTGGCCTTGGAAACGTCGACGCCGGCCGGTGGATAGAAATAGAGGGCGTGCGTTTTGCGATTGAGAAACCACTCACCCGGTGCGTCGAGTTCCTCGAAGATGTTTTCCACGTAACGAATCGTCGGATGCGCGGCGCGGCCCCGATTATTTTGCCATCCGCCCTCCTTCGCGATTTCCCCTTTGTCGTCCTTGCCCGTAATCCGCCATGTAAACCCGCCCCACATGGCCGGATGCATGGCGTGAAAGTAGCCACCCGCCGGATCGGCCCAGCGGGCCACCCGCTCCTTGCTGATCGCATCGGCGGCATAGCCGTTGAAATACTTGGCTTGCGGGTCGAAGTTCGGATAGCGGGCGAGAACTTGGCGGTCGCCGTTGAGAAACAGTTCCTCGGTGACCAGGTCGTTCGGCACTGTCGCTTGCTTGATGCCTTCTTTGAAAGCCCTCCACTGGAGGTCGAGCTTCACTCCGCCGCTAACGATCGGGGTTTCCCCTTCGTTGGCCTGCCAGGTTACCCCGGAGTCTTCCGGATTCAGCACGAGCGTTTCGGGCAAGTAATACGTGCCCCCGGCCAGATATATGGTCACGGGCTTCGGCAATTCGCGGGCGGCGTCCCTCGCTTTTTGCAGGGTGGCGTACGGCGCCCCTCGGGCCCCGCTCCCCCCGTCATTCCCCGCCGGCGAGACATAGAGGTCGGCAGCGCCGACAGCGGTCGACGTCACACCGAACGCTATAGAAGAAAGCAGCGCGGTGAGGAACACCCTTGGTTCGCTCATGGGACTGGTCCTTCTCAGAAGGAGCAAACTAGAAGCAAGTCAACCAAGTCAGACCGATTCCGGTCCCGGAGAAGGCTGTTCGGGACGGTAGGCGGGCGAAACGATGGGAGTAGAGTAGTCGCCTAGGAAAGAATGGTCATTGCTCGGCAGCGGCAAATTTTGTTCCGGGAGCGGCGGCCTTTCCCAGGGCATAGTGCTCGCGGTATTTGCGGGGAGACCGGCCGAAGCAGCGGCGGAACTCCCGCGAGAAATGGCTCTGGCTGGGAAAGCCGCAGTTTGTAGGTACTTGAGCCATCAACTGGTCGGAATAGACCAAGGCTTGCGCCGCCACACGCATCCGCAGGTTGCGACAACCTCCCGTCGGCCGTCTCCCGGTTACTCGAAGAGGCTGGGTTGGCCGTCCCGGGGCACGCCGACCGGGTCCGTCGTTTTGTACGGGTTTTGGCGTCGGTCGCCGTCGGGGACGGGGAATACGCCCGACTGAAGGATCCGGCCTACCTCGAACTGTTGGCCGCCGTCACCACCGTCTACGACATCGGCCTGCTAGTCATTCTGCCCGTCGCCGTGATGAAGCCCTGTCGTTTGGACGCGGACGAGACGGCCGTGGTTCGGGGGCACACGACGACCGGGTCCGAAGTCCGGGTCGGCCTGGCGGCCGGGAATCCGTCTGGCTTAGCGGCGCTGAGCATAGCCGCGGAGGTCGTGCGGTCTCACCACCAACGGTGGGATGGGACCGGTTACCCGGACGGCTCGTTGGGTTCGGCTATCCCGCTCTCCGGCCGGGTCGTAGCGGTTGTGTCCGTGTACGAGGCGATGAGATCTAGCCGGCCGTACCGTCGGCCCTTTAGCCATACCCGTGCAGTGCGATTCATTGCGGCCGAGTCCGGGAGCCAATTTGACCCGGCCCTGCAAGCCGCCTTCGTGGCGTCCGCCGTCGAATTCGACAAGGTCTGTCACGTCAGTATGAAATGATCCCCGTGACGGTCCCGAAGTAAACGCGGACCAACTCGGGGTCCAGCCCACCTCGATCCGCGTCAGTCGTCATGACCTCCCGGCACTGGTCGTGGGGCATGGCCGTCCGGTACGGCCTTTCGCTCGCGAGGGCGTCGTACACGTCGGCCACCGACAGGACGCGTACCAGAAGTGGAATCGCGTCGCCGGGCAGGCCGTCCGGGTAGCCCTTACCGTCCATCCGCTCGTGGTGCCAGCGGATCAGGGGTAGGACGTCTCGGGCGGATCGGAGGGGTTCGACGATCCGTGCCCCGTCGGCCGGGTGTCTCTTGACCACCGCGTACTCCTCGGGTGTCAGCCGCCCGGGCTTGTCGAGGATCGCGTCCGGAGTGCTGATCTTCCCGATGTCGTGCAGGGCGCCCCCCCGGCGGAGGACGTCAACGTCGACCCCGCCAAGGCCGAGTCGCCCCGCCAACATCAGGGCGTACCGGGTCACCCGGTCAGAATGGCCGTGGGTATAGGAGGACTTCGCCTCGATCGCGCGGGCGAGGGAGAATACGACGGACTCCGCCGAGTCCCGGGCGTCGACGAGGTCCTTTTGCCGCAGTAGAGAGCGGCACCGGGCGGCGACCTCCGGCGCTTGGAACGGCTTGGTCAGGAACTCATCGGCTCCGAGGTCCCAAGCTCGCAGGCGGGCGTCGGCGGCAGCGGTCAACACCAGGACCGGCAGTAGGCGGGTGCCCTGATTACTCTTGAGTCGGCGACAGACCTCGAACCCGCCGACCCGCGGCATATCCACATCGAGAATCACCCGGTCAGGTCGGCACTCAGCTAAACGGTCGAGCGCGCTGACCGTCGGACGCCACGATGACTTGGTGGCCGTCCGCCTCCAGCACCTTCCGGAGGAGGTTGGTGATCGCGGGCTCGTCGTCCACGACCAAGATCGATCG
>DASXPC010000286.1:0-5866 GCA_036493815.1 Fimbriiglobus sp.
GAGCCGGAACTTCACACCGAATTCTTTCAGGGTTTCGCCCGTTCGCCGCATGCTGTCCAGATCGTGCGGCACGTCCGGGATGGCGACGACTTCGACGTTCGAGAACGATTTCTTCCAGTGCCGAGCGTAATCGACGTTGGATCCGTTCACGCTGAGAACCAATTCGGCCCCGGCGGCGAGGGCGGCTTCGACCTCGTTGGGGTCGAAACTGTCGACGCTCACCCGAAATCCCTCACCCGTTAACGTTCGCACGGCGTCCCCGACGCCGTTCCACGGACCACCCGGATCGCAGCCGAGGTCAATAACGTCTGCACCGGAAGCCCGATAACGACGGGCCGAGGCTAGTAAATTGGCGACCGACATCTGCGGGGCGTGGTTGATCTCGGCCAGGATTTCGATGTCCCAGGCACCATACCCCGGAGGCGGTCCGGTTTTTCCGCCGAAATACGATGGCAAATCACGTAGGTCCTTTGGCCCCCGCTCGACGGGAATGCCAAGGGCGGTTTCGACCGTTGCCGTTTCCCCCCGACAGTATCCGGGCAGCACGGCCCGGCTCAGGTTTGGTTGAGGGGTGACGTGCCGGGCGACCCAATCGGTCGTCATGAGTGCCGCGACCGAGATCGGCAGGACTGCCACTTCGGGGACGATCCCGGCCGCAGTTGCGAAGCCGTCTACCGTTCGTCGAAGTGCCGGCTCCGCCAGCTTGCCGGTGACGAACAGCACCCGGGGGCGAGTGCCGTCGGACATTGGGGTTATGCCGGGGCAAAAGGGAGGGCGGATTCGGGAATCGGAGGGGCCGCCGGTACCCCATGGTGAAACGCCGGATTCTTATAAACGGTCCACAGATCCTTGCCATACCGGTAGGCAGGAACCGGATCGAGCTTCGGTGTGAGCGGAACTTCGCTCATTAAGGTCGTCAGAAATGTAGACTTGCCGACGATTTCGGTGTGGACGAAGTCGCCGTCGGATTGGATGGGGAACCGGTCGAGGAGTGTTCGATCGAAGAGTTTGAATCCGGAACTCGGGTCGACGAACGGGTCGCCGAAGACGGCCCAAGCGAACCAGGCATTGGCGTGGTTGCGAAATCCGAGCCAGCCGGGGTAAGGGTCGAGAGGGTTGCCGAGGAAGTAGCGAAAGAATCCGCGGACGAAGCGGCCGGTGTAATTCCAGAAGGCGGGTTTGGGTATTCCGCACCGGCAGCCGTTCACGACACGGACTTTCAATTTCGTGTACTCGTCCTCCATCCCGTAAACGTCGAGCAACTTTCGCGCGTCAGCCGGTTCGTAGGGGTAATCTGACGTGGCATAAAGCAGTAGTGGGTGCGTGGCCTCAGGCAAGGCAGTTCGCAGGCAGGCTCCAATCCCCTGAGGTGAGTCGTGCCGGAGAAGCTTAACCTTCGGGTTCGCCGTTGCCTTGGCCGCGGTATCGTCTGTACTGCCGTCGTCCACTACGACGAGTGTGAAGTCTCGGCCGATCTTGGCGAGGCCTTCCGACCACCTGGCGAAGTATGGGCCGGCCCGTTCGCCGAGGTTGCGGACGGGCAAAACTGCGGTAAACGCATCGCGGACGGTAGGAGTTGACATGCCGACATGATACCAACCAAGACCGGCGTTATGCCGCTTTCGACTTTGAGTTTTCCGCCTTCAATTCGATCGGGGGAGAATTGACGGCGGGGTTCGGCGTATCGACCCCATCACTCCGCGAGCTTACTCCGGGTGAAGGGGCTTTTATTGTGGCCGATTCGCTTACATTCGCATCCGAATCGGGCGACTTCCGGTCTCTTTCCCGGGGAAGAACATTTGACGGCGTGAAAACGACCGGCGGTGAGGCTTGGGTGGTATCGCGCAGGCGACGGTATTCGGCACTGGTCGCAATCAACTCGGCATGCGTTCCTACCGCCACCACCCGCCCGGCGTCCATCATGACGATCCGATCGGCCAGGTCCAGGGCTGCCGTCCGGTGCGTGATCAGAAACGTCGTCCGTCCCTTTACGAATTCGCGCAACGCCAGATGAATTTTCGCCTCGCTCTCGGAGTCGATTTGGCTCGTGAACTCGTCGAGAATCAGGATCCGGGGGTCCCGTATCATCGCCCGCGCGAGGGCGATCCGCTGCTTCTGACCGCCGGACAACTTGGACCCCATTTCCCCAACGGGCGTTTCATATCCCAGGGCCAACGTGACGACGAATTCGTGGACGAAGGCCCTTTTGGCGGCTTCTTCAACTTCTTCCTTTGTTGCACCGGGTTTGCCGTAGGCGATGTTGGCATAGATCGTGTCGTCGAACAGGACGGTATCTTGCGTGACGAGTCCGACCTGTTTCCGCAGGCTGCGGAGGTTGGCGTCCCGCAACGGCGTGCCGTCCACCAGTACGGCACCGAAGTCGGGGTCGTAGAACCGGGGGAGAAGCCCGAGCAAGGTGGATTTTCCGCACCCGTTGGGGCCGACCAGGGCAATCGTTTCCCCGGCTTTCACCAAAAGATTGATTTCGACCAGCGTTTCCGCCCCCGGCAGGTAGGAGAAGCAGACGTTGCGGAATTCGACGGACCTGGAGTGAGGTTCGATCCGTGGGCCGAGGGCGTTCGGCCGTACCGACGGGGTCCGGTCGAACAGGGCAAATACCCGGTCCGAGGCGACGGCTGCCGTCTGGATTTTGGAAAATACACTCGACAGCTTTCGCACCGGTTCGGCTATCGCGGCGAGCAGGATGTAAAGCTGAAGTAAGGCCTCGAACCCCATGACGGAGGAGACCATGTCGGTGCCGAAGAGCCGGGTCTGCTTGTTGAGCACCAGATAGGCTCCGGCACAGAGGGCGAATCCGACGGCCGCAACCCCGAGCAATTCGACCACCGGCCCGGCAACCGCGTCCAGCGTGATGACCCGCATCGATTTGCGGTAGTAGTCGTCGGTGACCCGCCGGAACCGCCGCCGTTCGTGGGCCTCGGTGGTAAACGCCTTCACCACTCGGATCCCGTCAAACACTTCACGGAGAATTTTGAACATGTCGGACATGCGTTCCAAAACCCGGCGTGTCGCCTTCTTCATCAACCGGCTGAACTTACCCAGCATCAGGAACGCAAACGAGCAAAGGACTAAGAAGGACAAGGTCAGTTGCCAGCTAATGCAGCAGGCGGCAAAAATGCACGCGAACGCCTTGAGGGGTTCCAAAACCACGCGGCCGTAAAGGAGTTTCAAGCCCTGCCCGAGTTGCTCGGTGTCGTTGGTGAACCGCGACATGAGTTCCGGCGTCCCGGCCTCGGCGTACTGCCGGAAATCCTGATGCACGGCCGCCCGAAAGAACTGATTCCGAAGGTCGAACAGCGTTCGGGTGACCACCGACCCGACGAGCCACTCTTGCCAAAACTCGAACACGCCTTTCAGTGCAACTCCGAAGACGACCGCCACTATGATCCAGACGAGTGTGGCGAACTTGTCTTCCGGCATATGCCGGATGACCAGGTTATCGAGGTATTGGTACCGGGAGAGCCATTTCGTGTCGTATTCCAGTTTGCCTTGAAGTTCGGCCAAGTTCGCGGTTTTTTTCCGCCGTTCGTCGGCCTTCCATTTGGAATCCGGAGTATTGTCCAATAGGCGTAGGTACGCCTGGATGTCGTCAATCTCCTTACTCCGCTTCGGTTCATTGGCTTTATCCCGCAATGTCTTCAACTCGCCGTCCATCCACTCGTGCAGGTTTTTTCCACCGCCCAGAATCTTCAGCACCGGGTAAATGGCAGAAAGGTTCAGCCCCCAAAGGACTGCGACGAAAATGGCGGCGACGCCCGAAAGGATGAGCCGGCGGCGATAAGCCCAGGAGTATTTCAGGACTCGAATATAGTTCCGCATCGGGAACCCCGGGGGGCGAAATCCGGCCGGAGTTATACTCTGAGCCGGGGACCCCCCACAAGCCGGGCTGATTGATGGATGCGGGACAGTTGCGAAAGTGGCTCGGGCTGCCGCCCGGGTCGTGGCCACCGGACGACCGGGAGATACTGGGCTTACCCCCGGGGCCGGCGGATGCGGCGGCGGTCGAATTACGCGCACTGGAACGGATGGATCGCCTCCGCCCACATCAGCTACGCCATCCGGAACTTGTTACAGAGGGAATGAACCGTCTCGCACAGGCGATGATCGCCCTGACCGCCGGGGGGGCGGTTGCGGCTCCGGTCCCGACGCCAAAACCACGTCGGCACGGGAAGAAGAAATCCAAACCCGTGGTGGCACTTCCCACAGACTTGGCACTCCCGGTGTCGGATAATGCTGCGCCGGCAGCGGCTCCGGTGGAAGAATCGCCGGTGATCTTGGATGCCGAAGTCGTTTCCGTGCCCACTGGGGGAGTAAGTCCAGCCCAGGGTGGGGATCCCGGGGAACCGGTGCCCATTCCGGAACCGCCGCCGCCCGGCACGGCTTACATCCCCTCGGACCGCCGCCTGGCTTATCGCGAACTCGTGGCGTTGAGGAAACTCATCCGCGCATGGGATCGGTTTCGCTCGACCCTGGCCGTGCCCGGCGAACCCTTCGCGACACCCATGAAAGTACTGCTATTCCTTGATGCAATGGACGAGATACGCGTTGTTTTGCCCACGCCGTTACCGGCAAACCACGGCAAGGAAGTCACGTCAATCCTCTCACACCCGCTGCCGCTCGGTGTTATTCGCTCGTTCGTTCCGTCCCAACGTCTCGCAGTGGCAAGGGATTGGGCGCAAGCCGCGGCGGAGTTCCGGTATCAATACTCCACACTGCGTAACGGCCTGCGCCGGTCGGTTCCTCGCCGGGGAGCCAATCGCTTGATTCGAGGATTTGTGCGTTGGTTTCGTGCGAATCCGGAATGGATTCTCGTTTTGGTCCTCGCGCTCCTTTTGGCACTCGGCCTCGCTCGAAGTCGTCTGAGATGATGCCGAGTTCTTGACATTAACTCAGCACGTGCCTAGACTTGAATCGTCCCTTTTGGACAGTTACCGCCGCGGGGGGACGGTTCCGTGACAAAAAAAGAAATCGTCAAAATGATCTCGGATCGAGTCGACGAAACCCAGCTCAAGACGAAGGAAATCGTCCAGCTCACGTTCGACATCATCATCGAAACACTGGCCAAGGAAGGACGGATTGAACTGCGGAACTTCGGCGTCTTTGAAGTTCGGCGTCGGAAGGCCCGCCGGGCCCGTAATCCCCGGACGAATCAACCGGTGGAAGTTGAAGCGAAAAACGTCGTAACATTCCAACCGGGCAAGGAGATGGAAGAATTAATCAAGAACGCCCCGCCGATCGAGCCCAAGCGGAAGTTCGCTCACGTGTCCGCCGACGAATCGGCCGAACTGCCGATTCCTACGAAGGTTCCGGCTACTTCCGCGTCTGAGGCGGTCCCGGTCATGAGTTAAGCTGTCGAATTGCTCCGAACATTCCGATTCTCCCGGCGGATTTTCCTTCAAGGACAATTCCGGATCCGCCGATAATTCCGACAAGACCCGCATCGCGTCCCGGCCCGGGGGAAACTGGCCGGGTCGCTTCACGGGGCTGCGAACGGAACACGCAGGGAGGCGGGGTATGTTCAAGCGTATCGTATTGGCGGTGATTCTGGTCGCCGGCCTCGTCAATACGGGGTGCATCATGAACCAGTATTCCAGCGAACCGAATACTCGGATGGACCAGATGATGAACGAATCGGAAGACCTCCGGCAGGTCGAAGGGATCTGGCGGCGGTTCTGGTTCAACGACATGCCGTCCCACATGACGCCGGAACGGATGCACGGCGGAATCATGCCGTAACGAACGGCCCGGCCGATTCGCACTACCGCGAGTCGTAGTCGAGCACTTCTCGCGAAGTGCTCGGCTGCGGCTTGCGGACTATTTATTTACCGAAGTCGAGTTTTCTCCA
>DASXPC010000287.1:0-9839 GCA_036493815.1 Fimbriiglobus sp.
CTTGCCCTGTCCGTCGCCGACGCTCGCGATCTGGTGAAGCGATGTGAGGCCGCCGGGATCGTCCTCGGCGTGAATCAGAACATGCGGTACGACCAGTCGATCCGCACGGCAAAATTTCTGCTAGACCGCGGCGACCTCGGCGAAGTTATTTTTGCGAGCATCGACATGCGGGCGGTGCCGCACTGGATGCCCTGGGCCGAGGGACTGCCGAGCCTTTCCACGTTCGTCATGAGCATTCACCACCTGGATACATTCCGATATTGGCTCGGCACGCCGGACCGGGTTCTGGCGAGCACGCGGCCCGACCCGCGCACGAAGTTCCCGCATCGGGACGGTATCAATATTTACGTGCTGGAATACCACCGCGGGCCCCGGGCGGCGGCGTGGGACGACGTCTGGGCCGGGCCGATTCGCGAAGGGGCAACGCAGTTGGACCTATCGATCCAATGGAGAATCGAAGGCACCCAGGGCGTCGCCCGTGGCACCATCGGCTGGCCGAAATACCCGGAACGGTGCCCGAGTACGCTCGAATACTGCACGACAACAAGCAACGGCTGGGTCCGGCCGACGTGGGATGCGGTCTGGTTCCCGGACGCATTCTCCGGCACGATGGCCCAACTCCTATGCGCCGTGGAAGACGGCACGGAACCGGAAATCGGCGGCCGGGACAATTTGAAAACGCTGGCGTTGTGCGAAGCCGTCTTTGCCGCCGCGACCGAACACCGCGTCACCGCCATTTCGGATTTTCTCCGTTGAACGGGAGCGAGTAAAAAGTAACATTCCATTCGATGCAAGAAATAAGCCTGTTCGGTCTCGCCCGCGACTTCCCGTCGAATGTGGCAAACATGACGAATGCTTTTACGAAATCAGTCAAGGTCACGTTTTGATTCACCGCCTCCGCCACATCAGCCAGGACTTCCTGACCCCCGACGACCTCTGACATGCCCACTCTTTCACTCGCAATACACCAACTCCTGCTCACCCGCACCCGGTCCGGTCCCCAGGCCGTCGCCCGGTCTGATGGCGTTCCCGCCGAGTGGGACGAACTGGCGGTGCAAATCGCAACCGAGTTCGGTCCCCGGCCAGCCGGCGTGAAGTGCCCCGCGGCTCTCTTCGCCTGTCCCTTCGGACCGAAACACGTCGCCGTCGTGCAGGTTGCCGATTTGCCACCCGACGGCGGCGACCCGCCTCTCGGATTTCGCTTTCTGATTCTCGAAAAGCTGCTCTACGCGTTCCTCGGCGACCCGTTTGAAATCGCGGATCGGTTCCCGCCCGACTGGTCGGCAAAGCGATCCCTCGCCACGCTCGAATGGCCTCCGGAAGTTACGAAGCGGACTGTTGAACAAGTGCGGGCAGTCCTCCAGACCGGCGACGGGCCGCTCCTGCTCGGAAGCGCCCAGGCCCTCGTCGACGGTGCCCGGATCGCGTGGGCCCGGGCCGAACCGGACGACGCCTTTTTCCGCGGCCTCTGGCAACTGCTCCCCTTCACCACCCGCTGGGAGTTCTACCCGGCGACGTTTGCCTTCTCGAACGGGTTGAAATTCCACGCGGCCGCACTGGCCGTCCCTGCCGACGATCGGCGGGTGCTCGGCGAAGAGCAAGTTCGGGATTATCCCGAAGGGCGGTACGAATACAACCTCCAGCACGCGGCAGAAATGGGGGATCAGGCGGAGTTGGACAGACTTTTCGCCCGGCGTTCGAGCCGGGAAACGTTGAGACTCGCCCTGGTCATTTTCGCGCTGGTCTTCCTCCTCATTGTGGCGAAGGTGCTGTTGCGGTAACCCGGCTTGTCACCGATTCCGGTACGGGAGTATAACGGTCGGCCGAACTCCGAGACCCCCGGACGGGCCGCCGATGACCGAGGCCGCTACCGATTTCGCGTCCGCCCGCAGGCGGATCGACCAGCTCGAAGCCGCGCTCATGCGGCGGACGGAATTGCTCGAACAGAAGCAGGCGGAACTGGCCGACATCAAGGCCGGGAAGACGTTCCGGGCGGCTCACTTCGTGAATCGGCTCCTCGACCGTGCGTTTCCGCTTCACTCCCGGCGTCGGACGGTCTTCAAGCGAACGGTGAAGTCGATCTTTTCCCTGCCGACCGTGCTGTGGAACCGGCGGCAGGACGCGAACGGTCCGCCGATGGAGGACCGATTCCTCAGCGAATGCACGCCGCCGGAAGAGTATCGGCGGTGGCAGAAAAAGTGGGAGCCGACCGCGGCCAGTCTGGCGAAGCAAAGAAGCCGGCGCTTCGGCCGGACGCCGGTGCTGAGCGTCGTCGTTCCCGTCTACAATCCGCCGGAACGGTTTCTCGTCGAAATGATCGAGTCGGTCCTCGCTCAGACGTATCCGCACTGGGAGCTTTGCCTCGCGGACGCCAGCACGGGCCCGTCCGGCAAGGCTGTTCTCGACCGCTACGCCGCAAAAGACGGCCGGCTGAAGGTGAAATACCTCACCGAAAACGGAGGGATTGCCGGGAACTCCAACGCCGCCATGGCCCTGGCAACGGGCGATTTTGTGGTGCTGCTGGACCACGACGATACGCTCGCCCCGTTCGCCCTTTACGAAGTCGCGGCGGCGATCAATGCGAATCCGGACGCCGAATTTTTCTATTCGGACGAGGACAAGCTGGATCCGGGCGGGGAACGGGCGGAGCCGAACTTCAAGCCGGACTGGTCGCCGGAAACGCTGCGGAGTCGAAATTACGTGTGCCACCTGACCGTGCTGAAGCGGACGTTGGTGGATCGGATCGGCGGCTTCCGGGCCGGGTACGACGGGGCGCAGGATTACGACCTGGCGTTGCGGGCCGGGGAGTTGGCGAAACAGGTCGTTCACGTCCCGGCGGTGCTATACCACTGGCGGATGCACCCGCAATCCACGGCGGCGAATAACGGCAGCAAGGGGTATGCGTTCGAGGCCGGCCGGAAGGCCGTGGCCGACCACCTCGATCGACTGGGCATCGACGCCGCGGTCCGGCACGGGGCCGTGCCGGGAACCTACCGCGTAATCTACCGACTCCGCCGGCAGCCGCTCGTCTCGGTCGTCATCCCGAACCGGGATCACCCGGAAATGCTCGGCCGGTGCGTCAACTCACTGTCGCTCGGCAGTTACGCGAACTACGAAGTGCTGATCGTCGAAAACGGCAGCACCGACCCGGCGACGACCGCCTTCTACGAACAGTTGCGGAAGCAGCCGCACGTCCGGGTGATCGAATGGACCCGGCCGTTCAATTACGCCGCCGTGAACAACTTCGCCGTCACTCACGCCCGCGGCGACCTGGTACTGTTCCTGAACAACGACGTGCTGGCCATTACGCCGGACTGGCTGGAAGCGATGGTGAAACTCGCCGAACAGCCCGGCGTCGGGGCGGTCGGGGCGAAGCTGTATTACCCGGACGACACGGTCCAGCACGCCGGGGTGGTCGTGGGGATGGGCGGCGTGGCCGGGCACAGCCACGTCTATTACCCCCGGACCGCGGCCGGGTACATGCAGCGGCTCGTCATCACGCAGAACGTCTCGGCGGTCACCGGCGCGTGCCTGCTCATGCCCCGCCACGTCTTCGATTCCATCGGCGGGTTCGACGAGGGATTCGTGCTCGCCTTCAACGACGTGGACCTCTGCCTGCAAGTGCTGGCCGCGGGATACCGCGTCGTCTGGACGCCCGACGCCGAGTTGTATCACCTCGAATCGAAGACCCGGGGCAAGGAAGATACGCTCGAAAAGCAGAAACGCTTCAAACGCGAATACGACCTCTTCCAGTTGAAATGGGGCGAGTTTCTGAAGCAGGGCGATCCGTATTACAGTCCGCACTTCCGGCTCGACCGGTCGGATTTTGCTTTAAAGGCGGCGTAATTGCATTCCCCGGGTGGCGAATCACACCGCGGCAACGGCGGCCACGGCCCCCATCAGGTCGTCCATGCGGAACGGCTTCGGGAGGAACAGCGGGGGCGGCCCGGCCTCCGTGTTCGCCGAGGCAAGGCACTCGTCCGTATACCCGCTGCACAAGACGACCGGTACTTCGGCCCGGATGCGGCGGAGTTCCGCCAGCGTCTCCAACCCGTCCATTTCGGGCATGGTGAGGTCGAGGAGGACCAGGTCGAATTGATCGGCGTGGCCGCGAAATTGCCGGACCGCTTCCCGCCCGTTCGCCGCGGAAACGACTTTCCAGCCCATCATTTCCATCATCGATCCCGCGAGCTGACGGACGGTGTCTTCGTCGTCCACCACGAGCACCGTTCCGGCCCGCACCGGCCGCAGGCCGGACGCCTGCGATTCCCCTTCCGGCACTGTCGCCACCATTTCCTCCGCCATCGGCAGCAGAACCCGGAAGCGGGTGCCCCTTCCCGGGGCACTTTCGCACTGGATGGCTCCTTTGTGCCCGCGCACGATGCCGAGAACCGCCGCCAGCCCCAACCCCCGACCTGTGAACTTAGTTGTAAAAAACGGGTCGAAAATCCGCCGCTTCGTCTCCGCCGTCATCCCGCTTCCAGTATCGGTCACCACCAGAACGGCATACCGGCCCGGCGGCAGTACCGCATCGAACGACGTACTCCCGTGCTCCGACCACTCCTTCATTTCCACTCCGGTCCACAGCGAGATGTGCCCGGGCCGATCGCCGATCGCTTCCCCGGCGTTGATGACCAGGTTCATGACCACCTGGCTGAGCTGCGTCGGGTCGGCGGTCACGGTGGGATGATCGGGAGACAGTTCGAGTTGGAGCGTACATTTCTTCGGAACCGACGATTCGAGGAGCCGTGCAGACTCCTTGATGAGTTTGTTGAGGTCGACGATCCGCACGGTCTGGGTCGCTTTGCCGGCGTACGCGAGCATCTGGCGGGCCAGGCCGGCGGCCCGCGCGGTCGCCTCCCGGACCCGTTCCAGGTGGGGCAATGCGGGGGACGAGACGGACAAGGTCGAGGCGGCCAGGTCTGCAAACCCGCCGATGCCCGTCAGCAAGTTGTTGAAATCGTGTGCGATCCCGCCGGCCATCACCCCGAGGCTTTCGAGCTTCTGGGCGTGGACCATCTGAGTTTCGAACAGCTTCTTTTCTTCGTCGCTCTCCCGCTGATCGGTGAGGTCGATGCCGATTGTCTGATATTCCCGTTCGCCATTCGCGGTCGTGTGAAGGAACCGGCCAGACCAGCGTAGGAACCGTATCGCCCCGTCCTGGCGGGTCACTGGCCCTTCGTACTCGAGTGGAGTGGATTTCTGTTCGTGGCTTTGGACACTTGCGGCGATCCGGGCGCTTTCCTGAGCGCCGACGAAATCGACAATCTTCCGGCCGACGACTCTCTCTTTGGGCTGGCCCAGGAACGTGCACACGGTCTGATTCGCGAATGTGATAATTCCTGCCGTCGTATAGCGAACGATCATCGCCGGCGTATCCTCGACGAGTACGCCGTATTCCCGCGCGGCTTCGGCGAATTGGCGGGCCGCTTTCTTCTGCTCGCCGAGAAGGGCGGATACGAGGAGAACGTTCGTCGCGGTAAACGATACGAACATCCAGAGTACGACAGTCCGGGAGAAGGGAGAGAGAATTTCAAACGGTCCGGTACCGTAATTCGTGCCGAGTATGGCCACCGAACAAGTCGCAACAATGGCAAGCGTTGTCGGCCAAATGGGGTACTGGACGGCGATCCAGGTCAAAGCGAGCAACGGCAGGAACGCATGGGGGAAATGGACGTTGCTCGGCAGTAAGACCGGGGTAAACACGAAAGAAGCGAGTAACGCAACTCCCAGTATTGGGACGAGACCGGACGCGATGCGGGCGAGATTAGCGGTCCGAAAAACGGCCGGGAAAGTGAGGACCGCGGGGGCGAACACGAGCATACCGGCGGTATCGCCCATCCACTTGAGGACCGCCACTTCGTGCAGCGAGGACCAGCCGAGTTTCCCGGCCGCAGCCAGCCAGACCGGCCCGTTGACGGCGGAAACGATCATCGACCCGGCCGCGATCCCGACGAAATTGAACACGTCGCGCCGCCCGTCGAACGTTGCGCGGAAGTGAAGGCCCCGCAATACCACGGCCGCGAGGACCGGGCCGCCCGTATTCCCGACGGCCACGCCGAATGCCGCCCACCACGGGAGCTGCGTCGTGCCAAGGAGAAACGAACCGACCCAGATGCCGGGCCAGTAGCGTGGCCCCCACAGTATGAGAAAGCCGACCGCAATGCCGGTCGTCGGCAAAAAAAGTATCCCTACGTTGGAAAAATGCAGAACGGTCTGGCCGATCAACCCCACCAAAAAATAGACCAGTGCCAACACCGCGGTCCAGCCGAGATATTCGGCCACCGAGGAGTAACGTGCCGGCCGAAATGGCTGGACGGGACTCGAAATGCGATGGGCGTCGATCGATGGCATGATACTTTGTTTCGGCCACGACGGGGAAACGTGCAAAATTACCCCGGCGTTCAACACTAGGTCAGGTACACGCCGATTTTGCAGAAAAGACGAGAATCCGACGGATCGGGTTCCTGCCGCGACCTAACATTCCGCCACTACGCGACGCACCAACGTTCGCAACCGCGGTTCCGCTTCGCCGGCCGTCTGAAGGATTTCCGCAAGACTCACAGGATGCAGCGCATCCGGCAAACACATGTCCGTGACAACCGAAATGCCTAAACACCGCATTTTCCCATGATTTCCGACGATCACTTCCGGTACGGTGGACATCCCGACCACGTCCGCCCCGATCGCCCGGAGGAACCGGTACTCGGCCCGCGTTTCCAGATTCGGGCCCGAAACCGCGACGTAAACCCCCTGTTGGCAGGCGAGCTTTTCGTCCCGGGCGATCTTGGCCGCCAGCACCAGCAGCGTGCGGTCGTAGGCAAAGCACATGTCCGGAAACCGTTCGCCGAGGCGGTCGTCGTTCGAGCCGATCAGCGGATTGTCGCCGATCAGGTTGATGTGGTCTTCGATCAGCATGAGGTCGCCACGGCCGTACTGCGGGTTTAAGCCGCCACAGGCATTGCTGACGATAAGCGTATCGCACCCAAGTGCCTTCATCACGCGAACGGGAAAAGTAATTTGCTGAAGAGTGTACCCTTCGTAGAAGTGAAACCTCCCTTCCATTGCGACGACGGATTTCCCGCCGAGCGTGCCACAGACGAGTTGTCCCTTGTGGGACGATACGGTGGATCGGGGGAAGTGAGGCAGGTCTTCGTATTTGACCACGGCGTCGGTCCGAATCTCCTCGGCCAGTTTGCCGAGGCCGGTCCCGAGTATGATTCCGACCTTCGGCTGCCCCGTCCACAACGCCCTCACGGCCGACGCGGCATCCTGAATCTGGTCGTAGAGCGCAGTCATGTCCCGGGTCCGGTTGACGGAGTGGTTCGTCGGGCCGTATGATTCCCGCCCCGCACGGACGTGTTTTATGCCGGCCCTTCGGTTCGCAAAGTCGTTCCGGTCCCGCCTGCCCGGGATTGCAACCTCCACGACATTGTCCCGCATGGCGTGGGCCCCGTCGTACCGCGCCCCGCGTGCGGTCGACGTATTGCACCCCAGCCACGACATTTTTCCCACCCATGCGACGTGGGCTGATGTCGGGGCGAAGGACGTTGCCACCGAAAACGGCCGAGTCGAACCCCTTTCCCTGTCGGGCCGGTCATTCATCGCGCTCGCGGGACCGCTGGTCGAATCCAACCCGCCACGGGAGATTCGACTCGTCGCAGTGAAGTGGTATCTGGACGAACTGGCCGCCTGCGCTCATCTGTCTCGGGTGGAACGGCTGAATCTGGCAGGCAATCGCATCGGACCGGAAGGATTACGGCTCCTGGCGGGTTCGCCGCATTTGGCAGCAATTCACCTCGACCTTTCGACGAACAATCTCGGATCCGACGGTCTCGCCGCGTTGCTATCGGCCCCCTGGCGGCATCAACTCCGCGGCTTGAATCTGGCTCGGAACGGGCTGGACCCGAACGATCTCCGGAATCTGCTGGCCGAATTGCCCGGCCTTGTAGACCTCGACCTGGCCGGAAACCCGATCGGGCCGAATGCGATTGACGTGCTGGCGAAACGGGGCCGCTGGACGCGACTGAGGCTCTCCGAAACGGGACTGGAAGCCGACGGACTAGCGGCGCTCGTTTCCCTCGACGAACTCGACATCTCCTTTAACGCCCTCGGCAATCGGGTCTTAGACCAACTTCCGCGCGTGCGGGTTCTGTCCCTTCGGGGGAATCGGCTGACGCGGCTCGACGGCCTGTCACTCGCCGATATCGAATCGCTCGACCTCGGCGTGAATGCCTTCGGCGACGAGGCGTTATTGGCGCTGGCCGCCGAGCCGGGTTGGGAATCGCTCCGCCACCTGGATTTGACCAACACGTGGATTACGCATTCCTCCGTTCAACCCCTCCACGCATCCGGCCGTTTCCGCGGGCTCGACCGTCTGTGTCTGGATTGGAACCCGGCTGTCGATACATTTGAGTCGCCGCGATAAGACGCGAACGGAGCCGCCGGAATGGCCGTCAATTTACCGCCGCAGTACCACGACGCCGAGGCCCGGTACAAGAAAGGCCGAACCGCGGAGGAAAAGCTCGTCGCCCTGAAGGAAATGTGGGTGATCCTGCCCAAGCACAAGGCCAGCGAGAAAGTGCAGGCGGCGCTGAAGACGAAAATCAGCGAATTGACGGATGAGATCGAGCGGGAGAAGTCGGGGCCGAGGAAGGCGGCGCCGGGGTCGTTCAAGATTCCGCCGCAAGGGGCCGGGCAGGTCGTATTTCTCGGACCGCCGAACGCGGGCAAGTCGCTGCTCCTGTCGAAGCTGACGAAGGCGACGCCTGCCGTCGCGGCGTACCCGTTCAGCACCCGCGAACCCGCTCCGGGAATGATGGACTTCGAGGACGTGCGGGTTCAACTGGTGGACCTCCCCCCTATTACCGCCGACCATTACGACTCGTTCGTTACCGACATCACCCGGGCCGCGGATGCGGCGGTGCTGTTCCTCGACCTCTCCGACGACGACGGTCCGGCCGCGACCCGGGCCGTGGTCGATCGCCTCAAACAAGCCCGCCGGCTTCTTGTCCCAAGCCGCTCGACCGACGAAGACCCGGCGACCTATCAGCTTCCCACGATCCTGGCTGCAACGAAGTGCGACGACGAGGCCGCCGACGTCCGCCTCGAAATCGCCCGCGAATCCCTCCCCGAATTCCCACCTCACGTACTCTCCGCCGAACGGGGCGACGGTCTGCCCGAAATCCGAAGGGCAATTTACACCGCGCTCGGCGTGATGCGGATTTACGCGAAACAGCCGGGCAAGCCGCCGGACACGGCCAGCCCGTTCACCTGCCCCATCGGCAGCACCGTGGCCGAGTTCGCCGGCCGCGTGCACCGGGATTTCGAGGAATCGGTCAAGGCCGCCCGGGTTTGGGGCAGCGGGGCGTTCGACGGACAGACCGTCGGACGGGACCACGTCCTGAAAGATAAGGACGTTGTCGAGTTGCATGTTTGACCCGTCCGGTGCATCATAAGGCCGAGATGATATCCGCGCACACACCGACCGCTTCCGTTCCCCCGCCGCGGGCCGCGTACCTCGTCCGGCACGGGGCGATGCGGTTCCTGGGTGAATACGTCGGGCTGCCGGGGCAGCTTTTCCGCCGGGGCGAGGCCGTCGTCCTCCGAACCGAGCGGGGACAGGAGGCCGGCGAAGTCCTTTGTCCGTCCAGCCCCCAGGTCCTCTCCGCCGTACCGGACCCCACCGGCGGGGAAATCCTGCGCCGGTTCACACTCGAAGACCACGACCGGCTTGCCGAAATTCGAACGATCCAGAAGCGGGAATACGACAAGGGCCAGGAACTGGTCCACGCCCACCACCTCGCCATGCAGATCGTCGACGTGGAACACCTGTTCGG
>DASXPC010000288.1:0-6821 GCA_036493815.1 Fimbriiglobus sp.
TCTTCTGGCACAACCACTTCGCCACCTCGAACGCCAAGGTCAAAAACGCCCGGTTCATGTTGGGCCAGTACCGCACGTTGAAGAAATATGCCCTCGGCTCGTTCCAGGACTTGCTCCATGCCATCACGATCGACCCGGCCATGATGGTTTGGCTCGACACCGTCGAAAGCCGGAAGGGGAAGCCGAATGAAAACTACGCCCGCGAGTTGATGGAACTGTTTTCCCTCGGCATCGGAAATTACACCGAACACGACATCCGCGAGGCGGCCCGGGCGTTTACCGGGTACGAAATCCTCGACCGGAAAGGTGCATTGAATCCCCGGCAACACGACCCGGCCGCGAAGACCGTCTTCGGCAAGACCGGGCCGTTCGACGGCGAGCAGGTCGTCGATTTGTGTCTGGAAAAGCCGGCCTGCCCACACTTCCTCGTCCGAAAACTCTACCGGTTCCTGGTCAGCGAATCGACCCCGCCGCCGGACGAACTCCTCGCCCCGCTCGTTCGGCAATACCGGGCCTCGCATTTCGACACGGGTAAACTCGTGGAAACGATCCTCCGGTCCGAACACTTCTTCGCCCCGGAGACGTACCGGGCGAAGGTGAAGAGCCCGGCCGAATTCGTTGCTGGGATTGTCCGCGGGTTGGAGGGGCACGCGGGGTCGTTGCCGTTGGCCCAGGCCATGGAAGGGTTGGGCCAGATTTTGTTCGCCCCGCCGTCTGTGAAGGGATGGGACGGCGGTCCGGCCTGGCTGAACGGCCAGACGCTCCTCTTCCGCCAAAACCTCGCCCTCTCCCTGACGAGCGGCGACGACGCCCGGTTCGCCGCGAAGTGCGATCCGGTTGGGCTGCTCGAACGGCACGGAGCGGTCCGGCCCGTTGCCGGGGCCGAGTTTCTGCTCGACCTGTTCCTGCAGGGGCACGTCTCCGAGGAAACGCGCTCGGCGGTGATCGATACGTTCAAGAACGCCGCGGTCACCAAGCACCCTCCTTACTGGACCGCCGCGGACACGGCAAACCACGCCAAGAGGGCGGCCACGCATTTGGTTTTGACGCTGCCGGAGTTCCAACTGAATTAGGCATTCACTCCGGAGAGTTAGAAGAAGCTACGAGAGCTGACGCTCGGAAATCCTTTGGGATCATCGTATTCTCCGTGCTGAAATGAGGTTTCACCATGAACACGCGACGCGACTTTCTGAAGACCTCCAGCCTCCTGGGTTTTGGGGCCACCGTACCCGCGTTTCTCGGTCGGACCGCCCTCGCCGCCCCGCCGACGGGCACCGCGGGGGGCAAAGATACCATCCTCGTGGTCATCCAACTCACCGGCGGTAACGACGGGCTTAACACCGTCATCCCGTACAAAAACCCGGACTACTACAAGTATCGTCCGACTATCGGGATTCCGAAGGATCAGGTCAAGGGGATCGGTGGCGACGTCGGCCTCCACCCCGCCCTCGACCCGCTCGCCCGGCTTCTCAACGACCGGTCCGCGGTCGGCGTACTCCAGGCGATCGGCTATCCGAACCCGAGCCAATCGCACTTTCGCTCGATGGACATCTGGAATGCCGCGAGCACGGCCGAATCCCTGACGGAAGGCTGGGTGGGGAAGGCACTCAAGCAAGCCCCGATCCCGGCATTCCACTTGGCAAAGGAGAACGAAACGGCCCCGCTCGCGCTCGCCGGGGCCCCCGCCAAAGTGCCGACAATTGCTTCACTTGCGGACTTTCAGTTGAAGACCGGCGGCGGGTCCGCGGCCGAAAGGGACCGGCAGAAAAAGCTCATCGAGGACGTGGCGAAACCGCATGCGTCGGCGGTTCGCGGGAAACCGGATTTGCTCGACTTCGTCCGCCGCACGGCCGTGACCACTTACGGCACTAGTGACCGATTGCAAACCCTCGGCAAGGAATACAATCCGAAGTCGCCGTACCCGCAAACGGGCCTCGGCACCCGGCTCAAACTCGCCGCCCAACTCATCGATGCCGGCGTCGGCGCCCGTATCTTCTACGTCACGCTCGACGGGTTCGACACCCACGCGGGGCAGGGCGGGGCGATCGGCGCGCACTCGAACCTGCTCGGCGAATTGGCCGGTGCCGTCTCCGCGTTCTACCGCGACCTCGCCGAGCGGGGGCATGGGGACCGCGTCTGCGCGATGACGTTTTCCGAGTTCGGTCGGCGGGCGAAGGAGAATGGGAGTAAGGGAACCGACCACGGCTCCGCCGCCCCGATGTTCCTCGTCGGCGGAAAAGTCAAGCCGGGGCCGCTCGGCCACCACCCGAGCCTGACCGACCTCGACGATGGAAACCTCAAATTCGCCACCGATTTTCGCCGGGTCTATGCCGGCGTGCTGAAAGACTGGCTCGGCCTCGACCCGGTGCCCGTGGTGGGCAAGACGTTCTCACCTCTTCCGCTGTTCAAAGCCTGATTTGCCGGGTCGGGGCGGTCCCCGACCCGCGGTTGATCGAAATTCCATAATGCCGAATGGCGTTTGATTCGTGCGCGCAAACAAACGGATTCGTCTGATTTTTATCTTTGTGCCGATTTTTCCTGAGGGATCGATTTTGACCTTGCATCAATTCCTTACTTAATTAATCTGTCTTCGGAGACTTTCCGGGCATTGCCCAGAAGGTGGTTGCGTTTACTTTTCGGAGATGCCGACCATGCGCATCGGTCCTATCCGGCATTTCCTGGTGGCAGTTTTACTCGTTCTGGGTATCGGCGGGTCGTCCCGGGCCAATCTGATTACCAATGCCAGCTTCGAGTTCGGCGGAAATACCCCGGATAGAATTAGTGCGACAATTCCCGGCGGTAGCTCCGACCTCACCGGCTGGACGGCACCGAACGCGAATGTGGATTGGGTTCGCAATGAATTCTGGCAGTCGGGGAATGCTCCTCGAAGTTTGGACATGACCTCACTGACAATGGGCGGCCTCTCGCAAACGGTTGCCACGACTCCGGGTACGGATTACACCCTTTCGTTTAGCACGTTAATCAATCCAGACAGGCGATATTTCGCGACTCACTTTTTGGACGTGACGGTCACGGACGTCGATTCGGGCACCGACCTCGCCCGCAACTTATACGGACTCGGTTACGGCACCCAGACTGCGGCAGACATGCAGTGGGAATTTCAGGCTATCAATTTCACCGCCACGGGTACGCTGACGAGGTTCGGCTTCTTGACCGATCCGGCATTCAGCGACTCGGGCCGTACGGCGGTGGACAACGTCACGCTTACTAGCGGATCGGTGTCGGGTCCGGTTCCGGCCCCTCCCGCGGTCGTGCTGGCGGGAATCGGCCTTGGCCTTTGTGCACTCCGGCGCCGTATCCGGGGTTTTCGCTTAAGCGTGTGACCCTTCCCTTCGGTTCCCCTCCCGCCCGCAATTCCGTAAACGAATCGGGATGACCGTATCGTTCCGTCACCGCCGGGTTGTCGTTTTTCTCGCGCTCGGCCTCGCCACCGCCATCGTTGCCGGTCGGCTGAGCGCCCAAACTCCCGGCCAACCGGCCGAATCCCCACCCCTTTCGGTCCGGGTCGAGCGGACGGACGGGGGGACGGTCGTAGGGACGACGACCCTCCAATCCTTCCGGTTGAAAACGGATTTCGCCAGTGCGGACGTGACCGCCTCCCGAATCCGGTCGCTAACTTTGCGGTCCGAGGACGGCGAGGTGACGGCCGTCATCGAACTCGACGATCGAACGCGGCTTCAGGGTAAGCTGCTCAACGATTTCCTGCCGGTGCAAGTGGGCGACCGAGTCGTCAAACTCGTGCCGGCCGAGATACGTGAGGTGAAGTTTCCGAAGCCCAAAAACGGGTCGTTATGGGCGATTTTCATCGGCCTTTTGACTCTGGCCATCATGGAAGTCGTGCTCGGAATCGACAACGTCATTTTCCTCGTGATAGTTGCCGACAATTTGCCCGAAAGCCAACGGCCCCGGGCGCGGAAAGTCGGCCTGATCCTCGCCCTCGGCACCCGCATCCTCTTACTCCTGACACTCACCTGGCTGATCGGCCTGACCCGGCCGCTTTTCACGCTTCCACGCCTCCCGTTCCTCGAAGCCCCGGACGCACGCGACATTTCCGTCCGGGACCTCGTCCTTTTTTTCGGCGGGGTTTTTCTGATCGGGAAGAGCGTAAAGGAAATGCACGAAAAGGTCGCGTCGGCCCGGCACGGCCACGCCCACCAAAACGGTTCCGCCAAGGTCGCGTCGTTCGTTAAAACCGTCGTTCAAATCGCGATCATCGACATCGTATTTTCGCTCGACTCGGTCATTACCGCCATCGGCATGGTCGAGGACGTGTGGGTCATGATCGTCGCGATGGTGATCGCCATGCTGGTGATGCTGGCGTTCTCCTCGGCCGTAGCCGATTTCGTCGGCCGGAACCCGACGATCAAAGTGCTGGCGCTGAGTTTCCTGATTCTGATCGGCGTGCTGCTCGTGGCCGAGGGGTTGGGGCAGCATATGGACAAAGGCTACATCTACTTCGCCATGGCGTTCGCGGTGATCATTGAACTCATCAACATGCGGCTCCGGCCGAAAACCCCGGCCGATGCGGATAAGCTCGCCTGACAATCGCCGGCCCGTCCGAATCCGTCCAGCGGGCGGGTCGGTGCGTCTGCCGGAGATACTCCCGGCGACTGCCCCGTTTGACCGCGTCCACCATTCCTTCGACGGAAGATACACGTCGTGACCGGCGGTTCTTGCGCGCCGCGACAAAAAATCCCGCGCGTAATTCAGGGAGGCTGATAATCCTGGAAGGTTCGGGGCTTTGCGGGCCGTTCAACTGAAATCAATCTTGGGTCATTTCCGTTTGCGGGTGCTCGGTTGATCGTCAAACTCGTCCCGACCGATACAGCTTCCGCGCGGTCCGATAATTTTGGGGCCGCAGAAATCGAAATGGCCCCGATTCATTCGCCAACTGCTCTAGAATCGCATGGGAAAATCCGCGCCCGGACGCGAGGAGCAATCATGGTACGGCAGGTACTTTTGGCCGGAATTGCCGGATCGATATTAGCCTCATCCATCGGCTGCAACTGCCAGCGGTGTTTCCGCCGGCCGTTGCACGACCGCGACACGTCCGGTGCCGACCGCGGCCCTTACCTCGGTGATCCCGTCGCCCCGCCGGCCGGCTCGTATATCGCCCCGCCACCTGGCGGCCTGCCGATTCCGAGTGCCGACGGGGGGATTCCCCCGCCGTCCCTCCCCTCGAGCCCGAGCCCCAGCCGGTTCGACCCGGCGAATCCGCCGGCCGAGATCGTCATTCCCGATTCCCCAACGGCGAAGTCCGGTGGGATCGGACCGGAACTCATGCGGTCGAATTCGCAGAGCACGAGAATTCTCGGCGACCCCGTTCGGGTGGCCGGGTATGCCGAGTCGGTGAAGAAATCGGGCCCGACGGCCGGCGTCGCCGGGTTCGCGGTCGTCAAGGACGGCGTCGCAACGGGTCGGAAACCCGCCCTCGACGGCTGGGACGCCCTTAAATCGGCCGGATATAAGACCGCGGTTTACCTGCACGAAGCGGGAGCCGATACGTCTGCCGTCAAGGAGCAGGCGGAACGTCGTGGGTTGACGTTCGTCTCGATTCCGGTGACCGCGGAGAAGTTCGAAGACGCCATGACCCGATTCCAAAGTCTGGTGAACGACAAGCCGGCCCGGCCGATCTACGTCTTCGACGACAACGGCGTCCGCACCGGAAGCCTCTGGTACGCCTATCTGCGAACGGTCGATTTTCTCGGAAGCGATGAAGCCCGGGTCAAGGCCGCGGCGTTCGGGTTGAAGGACCCGCCGAGCTCGGAACAACAGTCGTTCTGGGTGGCCGTGCAAAAGTACGTGGCGACCCGCTAGGCGGAGTCGCTAAGTCGCCCAGTGCATACCATTTTTGACGTACTCGCGAAGAATAGCGCAAGCACCCACGACGGGATTTGAACCCGCGACCTCCGCCGTGACAGGGCGGCGAGCACTCCGGGCTGCTCCACGTGGGCCAATAAGTAAAAAGGCTACGATCGACGAATCGTATGACTGACGCTCAGGTGGAGTCGAAGGTTCGCGGAGATGAGAAGGCGATTCCTACCGCCAGCGGTCGCACAAGTCTCTTGCAGCTTCTTGCCAGGTTGGGAATTCGAATGAAAATCCGGTCGAATCCAGCTTGCCCGAAACGACCCGCCGGCTCTTGAGCATCAATTCCGATTCCGTTCGCATGATCCACGTGCCCAGTTCGAGCATCCATCGCGGCGACGGTAAACCGATTCGCCAGCCCCAAGCGGATTGCAAGTCTCGCCCGATTTGAAACACTTCGGATTAGTTAAAGTCCCCGAGAACTTCTCCGCCGGCCGGGGTAACGGCTCCCCAGAACACCTCGGGGGCAATGGTCGGCGAAAGGGTTCGCACGCTGCCGTCGACGAACCCGGTAACCATTCCTCCGGGGTGAGGCGTCTGGAGCAGGCCCGGGAAACATTTGTCCGGTGCCGGTCGAACTTGAAACGTCCACCCGTTACCGCAACTCCCCATGGTTACGGGAGGATTGTCGCGGGTAATGGGATAATAATCAGGGAAAGAAGCGGGGTACTTTCCTCCTTCCGCGAATGACGCACCGTGAGAACCCAACATCATTGAATTAATATTATTACCCCAGTCGTAATACATGCCACTACAGTTCGATGAATAATGCTCGCCGAAGGCAATGGTCTGGGACGTGCCGTCGGGGAATGACGTAATCAACTTGGGGCTGTTGTAAAACACTTGTGCGTTCGCGCCGTAACTCGACCGACTGTACTTAAAAAAAGCAGTATTTTCTATTCTTGTTGGATCGGCGGGGCTCAGAAACATGA
>DASXPC010000289.1:0-1631 GCA_036493815.1 Fimbriiglobus sp.
TGGATCGATGGAGTTCGTGATCACGCCCGACACGACCCACATCTTCATTGAGCACGTCCATGATAGCCGGCGCATCTTCACCGACGGCCGCGACTGGCCGAAGGACATGCACCCGACCTTGCAGGGCTACTCGATCGGGAAATGGATCGACACCGATGGCGACGGCAGGTTCGACACCCTCGAAGTGGAGACCCGTGGCCTGCGCGGCCCCCGCGCCTTCGACGCCAGCGGCATGCCCATGTTCAGCGATCCCGACAGCCGGGTGCTGGAGCGGATTTCCATCGACAAGTCGAACCCGAACGTGATGCTCGACGAGATCACCACCATCGACAAGGCGCTGACGCGGCCCTGGACGGTGACCAAAAAATACGGCCGCGACCCGAAGGAGAAGCTGGATTGGGCCGAGGAAAACTGCGCCGAGGGCAACGGCCACGTCGAAATTCAGGGACAGGGCTACTTCCTCGCCGGAGACGGCAACCTGATGCCCACCAGGAAGGACGAGCCGCCGCCGGATCTGCGCTTCTTCAAGCAGAAGTAAGGGGCCGGGACCTACATGAACCTCTGGATTCCGGGTTCGCGCAAGGGCGCGCCCCGGAATGACGCCGTTAAGCCGTGGGGCTGGCTACCTGACCTTGACGTATTTCCGCAGCACGCGCGGGCGGGGTTCTCCCGCGAACACGTTGCCGAATTTATCCACGGTGCCGAACTCGGCTCCGCTGCCTGTGGTCGTGCCCGGGTTGCCGCCCGGATCCAGGATGAAATATTTCACCCAGCCGTTGAGAGCATCCCCGATCCTGATGCCCTGCTCGAAGCCGGGGTTGTCCACGTTGTCCGACTCGGAGTCGAAGACATAGATCAGGTCTTCGTCGTTCGCGGAGAAAGCGAGCCCGCTCGGCATTCCGAACTGGTGCCACGTCGCCAGGTATTTGCCTTCCTGGTCGAAGATTTGAATCCGCGTATTGGCTCGATCGCACACGAACAGGCGGCCTCTTTTATCCATGCCGATGCAGTGCGCCACCCTGAACTCGCCCGGTGCGTATCCGGTCTTTCCCCACGCCTTGATGAATTTCCCGTCCTTGGAATACTTCACGATGCGGTTGTTCGAGCCGTGACCGTCGGCGACAAAAATATCCCCGTTGGGAGCCGTCACGACACCCGCCGGCGAGCGGAAATGATACTCGTCGTTTCCGGCCACGCCGGGTTCGCCGAGCGTCATCAACACTTTTCCGTCGGGACTGAACTTGCGGACGATGTGTCCGGCTTTCACGCCTGCCTTGGCGGCGGTGGCCACGGCGTCTTCGGCGGCCCCATCCGTCGCCCACACATTGCCGTCGCGGTCCACATGCATGCCGTGGGGCCAAATGAACATCTGGGCGCCGAAACTTTTGACGACGTTGCCCTTCGGGTCGAACTTGAAGATGGTGTCGTGAGGCTTGAGCCGGCCGTCGGGATACATGCAGTCGAGACCGAACCGACCGCCCCGCGCCGCCGGCACCGGGCTCGTTTCGTCACAGCGGATCAAGGCCCAGATGCTCTCTGCGTCGATGTCGACGTGCACCGAAGCCGGCGGTCCCATCTCCCGGCCGCCTGGAAGCCTTGCCCATTCACCTCCCGGAGTGCTCGGGCCGCCT
>DASXPC010000290.1:0-12588 GCA_036493815.1 Fimbriiglobus sp.
CGGGCCGGCGGGTCGGGAGTACCACTTGGAGAGACTTCATGAGGTCACTCGGTCGCACGGAATCACCTCCTCCGGAAAAAGGAACCGGCCGCCCGAATTGGGCGGCCGGTGACGAGCACGCTCGGGACGGCTATTCGTCCAGCCGGGTAGGGGCTCACCTCACGGTGAGCGCCCCCCCAGGAACCGTACGTGCGCCTCTCGACGCATACGGCTCGACTTCAGAGACCGCTGAACGGCACATCCTTCAGCGAGGCCGTTGAGATGTCGCCTCTGTGTCGGGTATTCAGGTCGGCCCGCGCCCATTTGAACACGAGACAGAGGTTGCTCCAATCGTCGTTGCCACCGGCTTGTTTGGGGACAATCCAGTGCGGGACGATTTCCGATGTCGAACGAGTTGATCGCCTCCGCGTACGACCGCATTCTGGCAGCCGCGGCGCGACCCGCTACCGGAGCAACCAGACCGCCTGCCCGCCGGTCACTTAGTCCATCCCCTGTTCCCGTTGTTCCTTCGACAGGAGGTCGAAGTTCATGACCACTCCCGCAATCACACCCACCCTGCGCCCCGCCCTGTACGCTCGTGTTTCGTCCCAGCAGCAAGCCGATGCGAACACGATTGCCAGCCAGGTCGAGGCTCTTCGCACTCGCATCCGGGAAGACGACCTTCGGCTTGACGCCGAGTTCTGTTTTCAGGATGAAGGGCACAGCGGCGCCACGTTGCTTCGCCCGGCTTTGGAGCGACTTCGCGATCAGGCGGCGGCCGGCGTTCTCGATCGCCTCTACGTTCACTCGCCCGATCGGTTGGCACGCAGTTACGCCTACCAGGTTCTGCTCCTCGAGGAATTTCGCCGCGGCGGGGTCGAGGTCGTGTTCCTGAACCGTCCGATCGGGCGGTCGCCGGAAGAAGACTTGCTCCTTCAAGTGCAGGGGATGATGGCCGAGTATGAGCGGGCGAAGATCTCCGAGCGGAGTAGGCGGGGCAAACGCCACGCGGCTCGAAACGGATCGGTGAACGTCCTGAGCGGGGCTCCGTACGGTTATCGCTACATCGGCAAGTTCGCGGGCGGCGGGCGGGCTCGCTATGAACTGCACGCGGAACACGCGGCCGTCGTGCGGACCATCTTCACCGGGGTTGGCGTGGACGGGCACTCGATTCGCGAAGTGTGCCGGCGTCTGAAAACGCAGCAGATTCCGAGCCCGACGGGGAAGTCGTACTGGGATCCGGCAACGGTGTGGGGCATCTTGCGGAACCCGGCGTACGTGGGTCGAGCGGAGTTCGGCAAGACCCGCGAAGTGGCCCCGCGACCGCGTCTTCGCACCCAGCGAGGGCGGCCGACTCATGGTCGACGTACGGCATCGACCGAAGAGACTCCGGCCGACGAACGCTTGCCCATTCCCGTGCCGGCGATCATCGACGATTCGGTATTCGCAGCCGTCGCCGAACAACTGGCGGCCAATCGCAAGCGGCGCCGTGAAAGCCAACGCGGAGCGCGGTACCTGCTTCAGGGCTTGGTGGCCTGCGGCGAATGCGGGTATGCCTACTATGGCAAGCCGCTGAGCCGGTCGTCGCGGAAGGGCAAATCGCGCCAGTACGCCTACTACCGGTGCATTGGAACGGATGCGTATCGGTTTGGCGGTCAACGGGTATGCCGCAACTCGCAGTGCCGAACCGATACGTTAGACAAGGCCGTATGGGATGACACGTGTGGGCTGTTGGCCGATCCGGACCGCGTGCGTCGGGAGTACGAGGAACGGCGGAACCGGAAACGGTCGACGGGCTCGCGGCCGAGCGAGCAAGTGGATAAGCTGATCGCCCAGGTGCGACGGGGGATCGCGCGGCTCATCGACGCCTACGAAGAAGGCCTCTTGGAGAAGGACGAGTTCGAGCCGCGCGTCCGGGAATCGAAGACCCGATTGGCGCGACTGGAGAAGGAGGCTGCCGCGGCAACAAAACGCGAAACGGAGGATGCGGAACTGTCGGCCGCGATCGGCCAGTTGGAGGCATTTACGGAACAGATTCGCACCGGGTTGCAGGACGCGGACTGGCAGACTCGGCGGGAGATTCTTCGGGCATTGATCAAGCGAGTCGAAGTGGGGCCGGAATCGATCAAGATCGTGTACAAGGTTGGCCCCCGCCCTTTTGAACCCGGCCCCGAACGGGGCCGTTCGCAACATTGTGGGAGGCGTGATCACCCCACCTTGCGGCGTGCCTATTTCCGTGGGAGCGAACACCTCCCCCGTAAACACGCCCGCCCGCAACCAACCTTCGATCACTCGGCGAAAGACGGGTGTCCTCGACAGGATCACGGCGTGGTCAATTTCGTCGAAGAAGCGTTGGATGTCGGCGTCGAGAACCCAGCGGCATCGTGACCGCTGGTTCGCCCGCCCCGCACCCTCCGCCCCCAAGCCGTGCTTGACCGCGACCGCTGCATCGTGGACCGAGCGCCCCGGACGAAAACCGAACGAGTGCGGCTCGAAGACCGCTTCCCATTCGGGTTCCAGGGCCAGTTTCACGAGGCATTGCATCACCCGATCTTTCAGGGTCGGGATGCCTAAAGGGCGCATCTTGCCGTTCGCTTTGGGAATGAACACCCGCCGCACGGGCAAAGGCACGTAATCCTTCAGGCTCAGACCGTCCTGAAACAAGCGCGCCCGATCTCGGTCGGAGTTACTTACGACTCCGTCGATGCCGGGCGTTCTCCGGCCGCTGCTCTCCTGACCGACCTTGCGGATGGCCAGCAGTTTCGCGGCCCGAGAGGAAGCCAGCAGACGTTGAAGAGACTCCATCCCCTTCCCGTCGCCTTTGACTTTGGCCATGAAGATTCGTTGCTGCAACCGAAGAACGGTCTTCTCCACCTTCGACCAGATAATCTGGCTCCAGGCGAGCGAGGCCTGAGTTCCATTTGCGTCGATGAGTTGCCCCATCGTCAACACGCCTTTCGCTCAAAACTTCGTTGCCGCAACTCTTCTCCACTTCTTCAGCAATCGTGGAATTCAGCTCCATCCAAAGATGGCCGGGAACTACCCCCGTATCCCGGGCATTACCCCGGGCCTTGGCTTGGTCCACTATCCCGTGTTGCCCGCCACCCACCGGTTCGCCCTCCTGGAATAGTCGGGCGGGTCGGCACCTCCGCTGCGGGGAGTCCGCGGCGGAGCGACGGTCAACATGTCCCAGTTCCGACGGCACTACAGACGGCCAAGACGGATTCTGCTTCGAAGACCGGCGGGATTGTTGTTCACCGTGGACGACCCTATGGGAAGGTCCCACCACCCGCGGGCTTTCGCCCCCTCGTGTCAACAGTGGTACGAGGTCACAATTGACGGTCCCACGCAGTTCGCTTTCGCTAATCCGCTTCGCCTTCCGGCTCGAAGGATCGAGGCACTGTTCCTCGGTGCCCTTCGCTCCTCGTGGGCTTCCCACCTCGCGGCAGGGCACGGGCCAGACACTCCGGTGAAAGGAGGTTCGGACGGGGTTGGGGGCCACGCCCGACAGTAGTACCATCAGCTTCGTGAGCTACTTCTCCTTCGTAAGTAAGAGGTTTTGGGCCTCGAAGGTCCATAGCTATCTGGTCGCGACTAAGTATTGTTACCCGTTTGAGGTCATTATTTAGCGCGCCGAGCCGCTCGACCTTCGGCAACCATCACCGCGTTTCGGGGACGAGCCGACGCCGCGGGTGATCGAGCACGATTGTTAACAGGCTTCTTGGCATGGGCCGTAACGGCGCAGGCCAATCCCCGTAATCCGCGGCCGACCCGTTGAAAAGGCTAAAAGGCCCTGACAAAACCCTCTCCGTTATAGGACATCGTGGGTCAGGATTCGGGAGCAGATGACGGCGGCGGCGAGGGTGGTCCTGGGTTGTTGGATGACGCGGAGGCGGTCATATCGGACGCGCAGTCGGCGGAGTCCCTTGAGCCAACTGATGGTTCGTTCGACGGCCCTCGCGTGTGAAATACGGGTCTAACGCTTCACAAATCGCGACCGAGCCTTAATTGTCGTGTCTATTTTCGACCAATTTCGTCCTGCTAACCTTGCACTCGCATTTAGCTTGGGCACAATTTGATGGCTGGTGAAGCCCCCGGTGTCACATGCCGCAGTTCTATGCACACTCCGGATCGCAACCCGACCGGTCCGACTGGCAACCGCTTGCACAGCATCTCCGGAATGTGGCTGCGAGTGCCTCTGCAAAAGGACAATCCGTTGGCATGCCGATGCTCTCCGAGCTGGCTCTTACTGCCGGGTTGCTACACGACCTTGGAAAGTACAAGGTCGAGTTCCAGCAGTACCTTCACGGGTATTTGAAGAAGGGTGACCCCCGGACTTATCACAAACAAGCCGGTGCGGCGAAAGCTGCGAGTGTCAATAATATGCCACTCGGCTTTGCTATATTCGGCCACCACGGCGGCATGCCCGATTCGGCCGAACTAAAGGCGGTGGTGAAGGAGGAGCTGAACCAAGCCTATTCGAGCACGATATGGACTTCTGCATCTGTGGATAGCAGCGACATCCGGGGACTCCTCGTCCCAGCATTTCCGATTCGAAATGTGACGGCCCACAAATTCCAAGCCGACCTCTTCACTCGCATTCTCTTCAGTTGCCTGGTGGACGCCGATTGGTCCGACACGGCCCGCCACGAACGTGTCATCGTCAATCGGGAGCCGCCGGAGCCCGATCCAATCCCTCTCGACCCCGCTAATCGTTTGAAGCGGGTTTTGGATCACATTGCCGGCAAGGCCGCGGTGTGTGCGGAGGGGAACGTCAAGCGGATCAGGGCTGGGGTGTTGGAGGCCTGTCTCGATGCCGCGGATCTACCGCCCGGATTGTTCGCCCTCACCGTCCCGACCGGCGGAGGGAAGACGCTCGCCGCCCTCGCGTTCGCCATCAAGCATGCGGCAAAGCATGACTTGCGGCGGGTGATTTACGTCGCCCCCTACACGAGCATTTTGGAACAAAACATCGGCGTCTTCCGCGACGCACTCGGCGTCGGCAAGGACGCGGCCGACCTGTTCGAGCACTACAGCCTGGCCGAACCGCCGGGCGACGACGACGGGGACGAAACGAAGCGGGAATCCGCCGCCCGCCGGGCCGAAAACTGGGACGCCCCGGTCGTCGTCACCACCAACGTGCAGTTCTTCGAGAGCCTGTTCTCGAACAAGCCCGGCCGGTGTCGCAAGTTGCACAACATTGCCCGGAGCGTGGTGATCCTGGACGAATGCCAAACGCTTCCGCCGGACCTCGTCGCCCCGACCTGCGGGATGTTGAAGCAACTCGCGACCGACCTCGGCACCACGATCGTGTTATGCACGGCCACGCAGCCGGCGTTCGACCACGATTCTTTGAGGGACGACGAACGCCTCGCCGCCCGGCCCATCATCCCGAAGGAACTCGACCTGTTTGCCGACCTCAAACGGGTTCACGTGACCTGGCCGAAGCGGAACGACGCGCCGCTCGAATGGTCGGCCGTCGCGGCAACGATGCGGGCCGAGCCGTCCGCGCTGTGCGTCGTGAACACGAAGAAGGCGGCTCGGGCGATCTACGACGAACTGAAAAAGTCTGACACGGCCGGCGTCTTCCACCTCTCCACCGGCATGTGCCCGCAGCACCGGCGAGAGAAGTTGGAACAAATCAAGCAAATGTTGACGGTGGGTGAGCCGTGCTATCTCGTCAGCACACAATTGATCGAAGCCGGGGTGGACGTGGACTTCCCGTTCCTAATGCGAGAACTCGCCCCGCTGGAATCGGTCATCCAGGCGGCCGGGAGGTGCAACCGGGAAGGGAAGCAGAAGGGGTACGGGCGGGTGGTGGTGTTTCGGAGTGCGGCCGCCGTCCAGGAACCGAAGAAGTACTTTCCCCCGGACCGGTGGTACCGGGCGGGGCGGGACAAGGTCGAACAGATCATCGCGGCCAACGGCGACGGGCCTCAGATCGACGACCCGATCGCCATCCAGGACTACTTCCATCGCCTCTATCAGAGCGGGGATCTGGACGGCCACGACATTCAGGACATGCGACAGAAATTCCAGTTTCGAAGCGTTGCCGAAGCGTACAGGTTGATTGCCGACTTGACCCAGCCGGTCGTCGTATCGAACTGGGAGTCGCACCGCGAAGAGGTCGAATCGTACATCACGGAACTGAAAACCCGGCCGCGGAAATCACTCTTTCGCAGACTCGCGCGATTCCAGGTCAACCTGTTCCCTCATCAATTGTTGACCTCGGCTCATCTGGTAGCAATAGGGCCGTCAGACGTGTTGGTCTGGACAGGAAAGTACGACGCCGAAGCCGGGATTGTGGACGAGATGGCTGATGCCTTCATTGTGTAAAGGAGATTCAGTATGCCGCCCATTGTCTCCGTAAAAGTTTGGGGCGAATTCGCCCTGTTCTCACGTCCCGAGCTGTCGGTCGAGCGGATTTCGTACCCGCTCATGACGCCATCGGCCGCCCGGGGCGTGCTGGACGCCATTCTGTTCAAACCGCAGATGGCCTGGCACGTGAAGCGGATCACGGTGCTCCGTCCACAATTTCCTGACGGGTTCCCTGCAGGAACTACCGAGCAACCGTACCGGCTCGTAGGGATCCGCCGGAACGAAATCCAGGGGATGATCGCCCCGCGTACGGTCGAGGGGTGGATCAAGGATCCGGAATCGTTCCAACCCTATCTGGTCGACTCGGCCGGCCGCGAAGGGGCACAGGGACAAAACCGAACGCAGCGAAATAGTCTCGTCCTGCAACACATCGCCTACCGTATCGACGCCGTTCCGAAACTGACGGACCGTGCCAACAAGCCGCGCACCCGGCCGGAAGACGACGAGGACCACGGCCCGGACTCGGTAACGAAATATGTGGCCATGTTCCAGCGGCGAGTGGCCAAGGGGCAGTGCTTCCACCGACCGTACCTCGGCATCCGCGAGTTCGTCGCCCATTTCGCTCAACCGGACGGAACGGAAACGCCAATCCCCTGGACCGAATCGCTCGGGTTCATGCTGTACGACCTGCGGTACGACGCCGACGGAACCAAGTTGCCCGGCTTTTTCGACGCGAAGGTGACCAACGGCGTTTTGCACTGCGACACCGACGGCCCGGGGCCGAACGGCGAACCGCCGGTGACGGTTCACGGCTGGGACGTGGTGGAGGTACGCACATGATCCTGAATCGCCTGTATGAACTGGCTGAGCGAAAGAATCTTCTCTCAGACACGGCGTTCGTGAGCGAAGTTGTGCCGTTCACCGTCGTGCTGGGTGACAAGGGCAAGTTCTTGGGGCTCGAAGGGGAGCGGAGCAAACCGCCGAAGAAGGGGGAGACCCGGGTCGAACGGAAACTCTCGATCCCCCGTGCACACGGAAACACGGCAAGCCCGGGATTCGCCCGTTACTTCGTGGACACGCTCCCGCGGGTGTTGCCGATCTCCGACGAGGAAAAAAGTGAACGAAGCCGGACGACGTTCTGGAACCAAATCGACCAGGCAGCCCAAGCAACGGATGATCCGGCATTACACGCGGTCCATTCGTTCGGTCGGAATCTGGCCGAAGACAGTGAACTTGCCGACCGAGTCAAGAAGGCCATCGAAGCGAAAGACCCCGGCAGCGGCGATCGGGTGACGTTCGCCTTCTTCCCGGACGGCGGCAAAACGATCCTTGAACGTCCGACCGTCCGCCAATGGTACACGGAGTTCTATAAGCAGTTCACGGCTGGGAAACAGTTGGATGGGCCGGTCGGCTTCTGCACCATCACCGGTACGGTCGGCCCGTTACCGACCAGTCATCCGATGAAACTCACCGGTATCCCCGGCGGCTTACCGACCGGAGTGAGCATCGTCAGCTTCGACAAGCCGGCTTTCCAACATTACGGCCTAGACGGGGCCGCGAACGCGGCCATCGGATACGAAGCGGCCGACGGCTACGCTCGCGGGTTCCAGTGGCTCCGCAACGAAAAGGGCCACCACTTCACCGTCGGCGGCACCCTCTTCCTCTTCTGGACAAGAGAGGAGGTCGATACCGAGTTCGTCATGGCTCTCAACGAACCGTCGGCCGAGCAGGTGGAAGCCCTGTTAAAGGGCGTCTGGAAGGGAAAGGCGATCGACGGGATCGACGACCAAAACCAGTTCTATTTGCTCGCCGTGTCCGGCAACTCGGCCCGGGCTATCGTCCGGGAATACTTGGAGCAGCCGATCGGAAGGGTTAGGTCTGCAATCCGACAATGGTTTTCCGATTTGCGGATCGCGGATTCTTCGAAAGACCACCAGGGCCACCCGAATTCCGCATTTCCGATGTGGCTTCTTGCGAACGCAACGGCTCTCGAATCCGACCGGGTTGCCCCGGACACGCACGCCCGGTTGATGCACTCCGCTCTAACGGGAGGACCGCTTCCCGATTCCATCCTGGCCGCATGTCTCGGGAGGCTGCGGGCGGAGGGGAGTGCCGGCTTTCGTACGACCCGAATGGCCCTCATCAAACTTTGCCTGAATCGAACCCATTGTAAGGAGAACCCAATAATGCCAACTCTCGATGACAAGAGGCGACAAGACAAGAGCTATGAGTGTGGCCGGTTACTCGCCTTTCTCGCCAGATGTCAGAGCCCCAAAGATTTCGGAACTGGAGCCCAAATACTGGAGCGCTTTTTCGGCATGGCGTCGACTTCTCCCAGAGGAGTGTTCCCGACGTTGTTGCGGATGAACCGCCACCACATCAACAAGATCAGAGACGAAATGCCGGGTTTCGCATTCAACCTCGAAGCTGAGTTAGAAGAGAGGTTGGCCCCACTCAAACCGACCGGGAACGAACCGGCCGACTTCCCCGCACTTCTGACGCTACCAGAACAAGGGCGTTTTGCCCTTGGGTTTTATCACCAACGGGCAGACTACCGCAGCACTTCTGCCGACAAGAAGATCGCTGCCGCACAAACAGAAAACTAATTCAGTTCACACTTACCTTTTCCTACTGGAGATTCCAATGGCCGAGACCTCAACTGTCGCGAAACGGTACGACTTTATACTGTTATTCGACGTGCAGGATGGGAATCCAAACGGTGACCCGGATGCTGGTAACTTACCACGCATTGACCCGCAATCCCTTCAAGGGATTGTGACCGACGGTTGTTTGAAACGAAAAATCCGCAACGCCGTCTCGGTACTCGGAGAGGGAAAGCCCGGTAATGAACTCTATTTCCAGACTCAAGATGCGGTGTACGAAAAACGTGTTTTGAACCTACTCCATCAGTCTGCTTGGGACACACTCGGACTAACACCCGCATTGGAATCACGAGTCGATGAATCGAAGGAGGGTGAGGAAAAGTCCAAGGGAAAAAAGAATAAAGCCAAGGCGGGGGATCGCGGCGACTTCGAAAACGTGCGCAAGGCCCGGCAGTGGATGTGCAAGAACTTTTACGACATTCGAGCTTTCGGAGCCGTTATGACGACTGGCGTGAATTGCGGACAAGTTCGTGGACCGGTCCAAGTAACTTTCTCGCGTTCGATCGACCCAATTGTACCCCTGGAGTATTCCATTACGCGGAAATCGGTAACGACAGTTAAAGAGGCAACTGATCAGATCAACAAGACTGACGACGAGACCGGAAAACGATTCGGCACGATCACCGGCACCATGGGTCGCAAGAATACCGTCCCCTACGGCCTCTACCGCTGCCACGGATTCGTGAATCCCTTCCTGGCGAAAGACACCGGGTTCACCGACGACGATCTTCAACTCCTGTGGGACGCCCTCAAGGGGCAAATGTGGGAGATCGACCGGTCCGCGTCCCGCGGCCTCATGTGTACTCGCGGACTTTACGTTTTCGAACACGAATCGAAACTCGGCAACGCCCCTGCGCACGTATTGTTCGAAATGGTTAAGGTCAATCCGCTCGGGGCAGATAGTGCACCCCGAAAGTTCGACGACTATCGTCCTGGAATCAGTGTTCCGGAAGCCGGAAAGCTCAAGGCATGGCCGGGTGTCACTCTCGACCGAATGGTCGGCTAATCATGACCCCCCTCCCCCCCACCCCGCCCGCCGACAGCGACACCTACCCCCCGCTCTCGGCGCTCAACGACTTGCTGTTCTGCGAGCGGCGCTGTTTTTTGCACCGGGTTGAGGGGGTGTGGGTGGAGAACGCGCACACCACCGCGGCGACATTCGCTCACCGGCGGGTTCATGCGGAAAAGGATAGTGACGGTGCGGCCGGCCGGACCGCCCGGGGGCTACGCGTCGTGTCGCACCGGCTGCGGATTTCCGGCGTGTGCGACCTCGTCGAGTTCCACAGTGAGACGCCATTCCCGGTCGAATACAAGCGGGGCAAACGCCGGCGGTGGGACAACAACGAAGTGCAACTGTGTGCCCAGGCGATGGCGCTGGAAGAAATGCTCGGCGTGCCGGTGCCGGCCGGCGCGATCTTCTTCGTCAAGACGAAGCGGCGGCAGGAAGTCCCGTTCGATGAAGCTCTACGAGAGAAGACGGAAGCGACCGCCCGTCGGCTGCACGAAATCCTCCAGCAGACGGCGGCCCCGCCACCGATCCGCCACCCGAAGTGCAAGCAGTGCTCGCTGTTCGCCGTCTGCCTGCCCGATTTACTCGGCGACCCGGCCGCGTATCGCCGGGCGGCCACCGCCCTGTTCCAACCGGCCTAACCCAATGGACGTGCAACTCAACACCCTGTTCGTTGTCACCCGCGGGGCCGCCATCCGTCGGGAATCCGAAACGCTCCAGGTCGAAGTCGAAAGACAGGTCAAACTCACGATTCCCATTCATCAACTCGAATCGGTCGCGGCGTTCGGCGGCGTCCACGTCACCCCCGCAGCGATGGGCCTGTGTGCCGAGCGTGGCATAGCCGTGTCGTTTCTCACCGAGTCCGGTCGGTTGATCGCCCGGGTCGACGCCCCCCACGGCGGGAACGTGCTCCTCCGTCGGGAACAGTACCGCAAGGCCGATTCGCCGGCGGCCTGTGCCTTGGTCGCCCGGCACGTTGTGGCCGGGAAAATCCAGAACGCCCGAAATTTGCTGTTACGGTCCGCCCGGGAGACCGAGGAACCGGCGGACAAGGTGCCGCTTCAGCATGCCGTTGCCCGTCTCGGCGACGCGATTCCTCCGTTGGAAAACGACGAGAGTGTCGATTCCATTCGCGGCCGCGAGGGGGATGCCGCCCGCGTTTACTTCGAGACTTTTGCCCATGCCGTGCGAGCGAACCGCGACGCATTCACCCCGAACGGCCGGACCCGCCGGCCGCCGCTCGATGCGATGAACGCGCTCCTCTCTTTCCTGTACGGAATGCTGGTCCACGATTGTTCGGCCGCATGTACCGCCGCCGGGCTCGACCCGGCCGTCGGCTTCCTCCACGTCGACCGCCCCGGCCGGCCCGGCCTTGCCCTCGACCTCATGGAAGAGTTTCGCCCGCTTCTCGCCGACCGCCTCGCCCTCGCCCTGGTCAACCGCCAGCAGGTGAAACCGGCCGGGTTCGTCACCCGCGACGGCGGGGCCGTCCGAATGGAAGAGGGAACGCTGAAGATCGTGCTCAAAGCTTATCAAGAGCGGAAGCGAGAAGAGGTGACCCACCCGTTGTTGAACCAAAAAACGCCGATCGGCCGGCTACCGTTTCTCCAGGCCCGCATCCTGGCCCGGCACCTTCGCGGCGATCTCCCGGCCTACGTGCCGTGCACGATCAAGAATTGACCCGCACGGCCACGATCTTTGACAACTCGTTTCTCGAAGGGGGCGGACATGAAAGTACTCGTCGCATACGACGTGTGTACAGTGGACAAGGCCGGGGAAAAGCGACTCCGCCGAGTCGCGCGGGCCTGCAAGAACTTTGGCGTCCGGGTTCAGAAGTCGCTGTTCGAATGCACTGTCGGATCGACCGAGTGGGTGCAGTTACGGGGTCGGCTCATGACCGAAATGGATGCAACGAAAGACTCCATCCGATGTTATTTCCTCGAAGCCGACGTACGGGTCGAACACCACGGGGCGGGAGAACCGCCCGACCTGGAGGGGCCGCTCGTGATATAGTTCCTTACATCGCGGACCCCAAGTGATGACGAATGAGTCGGGAGGTCCGCGATTCGACGCAAGTTCCGACCTGGTGAGAGGTCCCCATGACGCGACAGGCAAGCACGGAACGCGAAAGCGATAGGTGGCGTCGGGTTCCGCGAAATGGACCCGTTAACAGCTTGCCGACACGCCATCTGCAAGGACTGCGGTTTCCCCCGACCTCACCGTCGGGGGCGGATTGAAACAGGTCGAGGATCCCGAATCCCAATAAAAGCGATCGGGTTTCCCCCGACCTCACCGTCGGGGGCGGATTGAAACCCAATACCAGCACAACGCGACGTCGGCCGTCGACTAGTTTCCCCCGACCTCACCGTCGGGGGCGGATTGAAACGTCGGCCATGGCCTCGACCTGGTCGGTGTCGGGGCGTTTCCCCCGACCTCACCGTCGGGGGCGGATTGAAACCGGCTTCCGCGCCCAGGTCCGCATCGGCGCCTTGTTTCCCCCGACCTCACCGTCGGGGGCGGATTGAAACTCTGCGAACGGATCGGCACCGGGGGCGGGCTGGGTGTTTCCCCCGACCTCACCGTCGGGGGCGGATTGAAACTCAATTTGCATCCCCGGAC
>DASXPC010000291.1:0-12832 GCA_036493815.1 Fimbriiglobus sp.
GACCAGCCCACTTCCGCCGCGGGCCGCCACGGAGGGCGGCCCCTACTTTTTCGATTACGATCTGCCCGACCATCTAATCGCACAAACTCCGGCCGCCAAGCGGGACGCGGCCCGCCTTCTGGTCGTCCGCCGGACGGAACAGACGTTCGAGCACCGCACGGTCGCCGACCTGCCCGAACTCCTATCCCCCGGCGACCTGCTCGTTCTCAACGACTCGAAAGTCCTTCCTGCTCGACTGGTCGGTACGCGCGAATCGACCGGCGGCAAGTGGGAGGGCCTCTTCCTCCGCGAACCGGAGCCGGGCGTTTGGGAATTGCTGGCCAAAACCCGCGGGTACGTTCGGCGCGGGGAAGCCGTCGCGGTCGATCCGGGGCCGCTGCGTCTGCGGTTGAAAGACCGCACCGGCGATAAACACTGGCTGGTGACGGTCGAACCGCCGGGTTCGGTGGAGGAAACGCTGGCCCGACACGGCCGCGTGCCCCTGCCGCCGTACATCCATCACGGGGAGGAGCGGTCGGGGGATTCGGAGCGGTATCAAACCGTATATGCGGTCTCGCCCGGTTCGGTGGCAGCTCCGACGGCGGGACTGCACTTTACGCCGGAGCTGTTGGCGGCACTGGACGCAAAAGGGATCGGCACTGCCCGGGTGACGCTGCACGTCGGCCTGGGCACCTTCGCCCCAGTGAAAGAGGCCGACCCGACGACGCACGCCATCCATTCCGAATGGTGCGACGTGTCGTCTCAAGTGGCCGACCGCATCGTCGAGACGAAACGGCGCGGCGGCCGGGTGATTGCCGTGGGCACGACGACCACGCGCACGCTCGAAACGGCCGGCCTCGCCCCTTTCCGCGGCGAATCGAAGTTGTTCATTCACCCGCCGTTCGCGTTTCGGGTCGTTGACGGGCTGATGACGAACTTCCATTTGCCGCGGACGACGCTGCTGTTACTAACCCAGGCGTTCGCCGGGACCGATCTGTTGCGGGCGGCCTACGAAGAAGCGATTCGACAAAGCTATCGCTTCTATAGTTATGGTGATGCGATGCTGATCCTGTAGCCCGGGCCGGTCGGATCGAGAGGTCAGTGAATCGGGAGGGTGACGTCCGCCAACCGGCGGGCCGCCGAACGCCGCAACTGGAGTTCGAGGTCGGCCGCCCAGTCGAACGGTTTTCGCTCCATCGGTTTCGCGTTGCCCGTCTCGTCCGGGGTAATCCATACTCCCTGAAGTTCGTCGCTATGAGACTTGGTCGCGGGTGGGGTATGGCCGGTCACCGTCGGCGCCGGTGCCGTCACCTCGTCGTCGCTCATGGCCAGGGCCATCCCCTTCTGTCCGGAGGGGGTTCCCGCGATACTCATCGTCACGGCGTTGACACGGCCGGTGTCCTGCCGGGCGACGTCCGAAATTCTCAGCGTCCACGTTCCCCGGGCGTTGGTTCCGTTAAAGGCGGCCAGCGATTGCTCCGGCCGATACGACCCGCTGAACGGCGCCCGGCCGACAGATAGAGCCGAAGCGGCCTGGTCGTCTAGCGTGGTGTTGGAGAAATTGTCCCCGGACCCGCCCCGGCGGTTGACGAGCGTCCGAGTGATGCCGCCCGGGCTGGTCAGGGTCACGATCAAGTCGCTGTCGTACGTGTGCGTCACGTTCAGAATGACGTTCAGGTCGGAAATGGTGATGTCCTGACCGACCACGATCGGAATGGACACGGTCGAGACGTCCGGGATGGCGAACGGGAGGTTCGCGGCGGCGAAGTTGAAGCGCGCGTCGCCGAGCGACGCGGCCGTGGTGTACCGGTCGCCCGGCACTTCGCCGTTGGCCGCGTTGCCGTTCTGGTTCATGGCATGGCCGGACGGGTCGGTGATGTTCGGACCGATCGTGACCGAATACGACCCGGCCGCGGTCTGGGCGGAGAACGTGACAGTGAACTGCGTGTTATTCGACCCGGCCACGACCGTCACGCCGGAGGCCCCGATTGACCCGCGCGGTCCCGTCAAGCTGACGTCGGCGGCCGTGAACGAAGACGGTAGGACCGAGGTATTGAACGTGACCCGGACGCTCGAAAACGTCGAAGCGTTCGGCCCGGCGAACGTGGCCGAGGTGACTTTGGGCCCGGACGTGAACGCCGGCGGCGAGGCCGGCGGGACGGCCGCCGCGTCAAGCATTTTCGCGACGTCGAGCCGGCCGCCGGTGCTCACCTTCCCGACCAGGCTCGGCAGGACGTCGACCGACGATTTCAACTTGGCAATGAGTTGCGAATAGGTCCATGCCGGGTGCTGGTCTTTGAGCAGGGCGAGGGCGCCGGTGACGAACGGCGTGGCCATGCTCGTGCCGCTGAGCGTGCCGTAGGAATTCCCCGGCAGGGTGCTGAGGATGGCGACACCCGGAGCGGCGAGGGTGACCTTGGTGGGGCCGTAGTTGGAGAACGAGGCGAGGGTGTCGGTGCGGTCCGTGGCGGCGACGGTCACGACGTTGTCGTATTGGCCGATGTAATTCGCCGGGTAGAAGGCTGCCGTGTCGTTGTTGACGCCGCTGTTTCCCGCGGCGGCGACGAAGATTACGCCGGCGTTGCGGGCCTGACCGATGGCCGTGGCCAGCGTGGCGTCCGCCCCGCCGCCGCCCCAACTGTTGTTCAGGATCGTGGCGCCGTGTGCCACGGCGTAGTTGATGGCGCGGACCGCGTTGCTGGTGTACCCGCTGCCGGAGGCGTCCATGAATTTGACGGCCATGATCCGGGTGTGCCACAAGACGCCGGATACGCCCGTGCCGTTGTTTCCGACTGCTCCGATGATCCCCGCGACGTGGGTACCGTGCTCGTTGTCGTCCATCGGGTTGCCGGTGTTCGACACGAAGTTGGCGCCGTAGACGTCGTCGACGATGCCGTCGCCGTCGTTGTCGATGCCGTCGCCCGGGATTTCGCCCGGGTTGCGCCACATGTTCGCCGCCAGGTCGGGGTGGGTGTAGTCCACACCCGTGTCGATCACGGCGACGATCGTATTGCCGGTCCCCGTTTGCGCGTTCCAGGCGGCCGCGGCCCCGATGTCGTCCCCGGCGACGCCTCCGCTTTGACCGGTATTGGTCAGGCCCCACTGGCTGCCTAAACCGGGGTCGTTCGGCGTGCGGTCGAGCGACACCACGTAATCAGGCTCGACCGTGCGGATTCCCGGTTGACCGGCATAGAGCGTCAGGGCCGAGGCGACGCCTATGCCCGAGGTCAGGGTGATCGCGTAGATGCCGAACCCGAGGTGGTCGGCCGAAGCCGTGTCCGCGAGGCCGGCGAGTTCCGACCGGTGGGCCGCGGAATCCGCACCGTCCGAAAAGGTCACCAGGATGCGGTCGGACGCGAAACTCGACGTGTCCGCAACGAGTCCGGCCGGTACGGAGCGATCTTCGAGTCGGGTCACGACGAGGCGGGCTTTTCGGCGGAGCAAGCGTCCTGAGACTGTCATGCCGATCTCTCCGTGTGTAGGACCTGGTGCACCTGTATCGAAAACTTAACGCGGAAATGGGGAGGTGCCCAACTTCCAGAACGGAAGGGTGGCAAAATCGGGTCATTTTAACGCCATCGCCGCGGGTCAGGCGGACTGGGCGCTCAGGGCTAGGAAGTAACACTGCAGGGAAGGGCGAAGAATGGGAAGAGTTAGCGGTCCGGGGAAATGTTCGAATCGTGCCGTTGAGGCGAACCGGGAAATGTAAGGCCCCGCGAAAACCGCGGGGCCAGACGTTTGCGGATCAGTGCGTCAATCCTTCTTCTTCTTCTTGGTCTTCTCGGGTTTGGCTTCTTTTTTGGCCGGCGGATTTGGGTCGGTACCCTGAATTTTCACATACTTGATGACCAGGTCTGTCAGTTGCGCGTCTTTGGCGGCAATCGATTTCGGCCGAAGCAGCACGACGGTGACGATGTGACCGGCCTGCAGGTCTTCACGAGCCGCGGCGTATCCCGGGGCACCGACCGGCTTTCTCATGTCCTCCTGCTCTTTCGGCGTGTACGAAATCGTCTTCCCGTTTTCGTCCGTCTTTTTGGGCTTCGTGACCCAGCGGACCATTCCCCCGTCGGCGTATTTCAATTCCAGGTCGGTGGCCTTCGCCTTCACTCCACCCCTGTTGCGATTCCCGCCCTTCCCTTTGCCCTTGCTGCCGCCCGAGGCGTTCGGGGCGAGTTCGGTCACTTGCAGGGTAATACCGTTTTCGTCGGCCTGGACGATTTCGCCCACGAGTTCCCCGGCCGAGACGTAATTCTTCGACCATTCCGGCATCTTGGCCGGCGTGCCCGTCGCCGCGGGCTTCTTATCGTCGTTCGCCGCGAGGCAAAACGACCACGCCCCGGCCGCGACGCACGCGACCAGGGCCGACTTACGCACCCAGTGGGTCATCGCACCACCTCCGGTAAACGGGTTCTCTTTGTTACTTAGAACCCGGCCGCGGAGGGGAGTTCCCGATTCTGCAATTACTTGTTAATCACGGGCGTTTGCCCGAAGTTGGACATTTGCGGCAGGACCGGCTTGATCACGCTCTGGTACTGTGTCGAGGGGTAGGACGTCGGGTTCGGGTACGAACTGAACCCGGGCTGGGTGGGGGCCGGCGCTGCCGGTTTACCCAGCAGGTTGTTGAGCGTCCGCACTACGCCGTTGTTTTCGATGGTGTTGGCGATGACTTTGCCGATGTACCGGATCGAAAACGAGGAGGCGTCGGCGGTCGTATTGGCGGGGTTGACCACGAACTTGGTGGTATCGATCGGCTTGAACGCCGGCGATTGGGCGGTGGCCGGGCCGGCGAAGGCAAGGACCACGACCACGACCACGGATCCGACGAGTAAGACGTTTCGCATTCCGCGTCCCCCAGTTTATCGGTCCGCCGCATTTTTCCCCAACCGCGGCGCACGACGGGGCTATGTGTTCCACCGCCGCGGCGGGACGATAACGGGCGTTCGTAAGGTGTCAAGAAAAAAGAAGGAGAAAATCCCCGCCGTACGCAGACTCGTCCGTGCCGCAATTTCCCAAGCGAGTCTGGGGTCTCTTCGTCCCGGATCGCCCGACGTGCTTATCCACGAAACGTCGCGAACGAATTCTCCGTTTCCCACAGCGTCACTTCGACCACCGGCAACGACGACGACCGGGCGTATTCGAAAATCAGCCGGGCAATGTTCTCGGCCGTGGGGTTGACGGGCATCGTGACGAACGGCTCCCCGAGGCGGCGGAGTTCCCCAAGGACCGGGTCGTCCTGATGGAGGAGCATCTTGTGGTCGAGCGTTTCTTCGATCCAGTTCCCGACGACACTTTTCACGTCCGTGAAATCGACGACCATGCCGAGTGGGTCGAGCGTGGGGGCTTCCAGTGAAATCACGGCTTTGCCGTTGTGCCCGTGCAGGTTTTTGCACTTCCCGGCGTAGTTCAACAACCGGTGCCCGTAACAGAACCAGATCTCTTTGGTCACGCGGAACATGGGGGTCCTTGGCTAAGCAGAATAAACCGTCGGGTCTTCGATTCCGGCGTCGCGGAATCCCGTCCGTCGCTCCGCGCACTTGTTGCACCGGCCGCACGGCAAACCCGACAGCGGGCGGATACACGAAAACGTGTCCCGCAACGGCATGCCCGCCCCGCGGCGGAGCACTTCGGCCTTGTGCAGTCCCAATTCCGCGTACGGGGCGATCGCCCGTACCCGCCCGCCCACGGCCCGGTTGACCACGCCGGCCATCGAGTCGAAGAACTCGGCCGTCGCGTCCGGGAACGGGTTCGACCCGAGCGGGGCCAAGGCCAACTCCGGCACGCCGTGCAAATGGCACCACAATAGCGGCTTCGCGAGGAGCAAGACGTTCCGCCCCGGAAGGTAGACCGCCTCGTCCGGCGTCTCGGCCCCCGGGACGCCTTCACCGCTCAGGCTCCAATGCATTCCGTATATATCGGCAACCGGCTGGCTCAACTCGACCAGCGGTCGCAACGACGGACCGCGGATCGCGTGCAGAAAACGGGTCAGATATTCGAACTCCACCGCTTCCCATATCGAGCCGACGTGGACGTAGATCGGATGCACCGCCGGATAGACGCGAACCGCTTCACCGAGCAGGATCGCGCTATCCAGCCCGCCGCTGACCAGGACGGCGAGCGGGGCAGTCGGTTCGGGCGGCGGCCAAACGGTCGGCGGCATGGTGGCTCATTGTAGTTATCATGACCCCATGCCAACCTTCGGATACCACGGCCGGTACTTGCGAATCGACGCTTCGACCGGCGGAAGGGAATCCGTTGAGTTCGACCCCGCCGTGCTTCGGGAGTACCTCGGCGGCGTCGGCCTCGCCGCCTGGCTGCTTACCCGCGAATGTCCCACCGGCATCGACCCGCTCGCCCCCGCCAATCCGATTGCGTTCGTCTTTTCTCCACTCGTCGGCACGCCACTCACCACGTCGGCCAAGTTCGCCGTCGCCGCCAAGTCGCCGCTTACCGAGCGTTTCTGCGACGCCCTCGCCTCGAGCCGGTTTGCTTTGGCCGGCAAGCGAACGGGGTTCGACGCGATCACGATCCGCGAGGCGTGCACGTCGCCGTCGATTCTGCTGATTGATGAAGGTGACGTGCGGTTCGAACCGGCGGGTGAAATTTGGGGCCGGACGATTCCCGAGGCGGAAAAGGATCTGGCAGACGAATTCGGCCCCGAGTGGGCGTTTGCGGTGATCGGACCGGCGGGGGAGAACCAGGTTCGATACGCGACGATCAGCCACGAGGGCCGGCACGCCGGGCGGGGCGGACTCGGGGCGATTCTCGGGTCCAAGCAGATCAAGGCCGTCGGCGTGAAGGGGAATATCCGTACTCCGGTAGCCGATCCGGCGGGAGTCGTCGCCGCGGCGAAAGCCCTCTCGGTGAAATCGTTCGGCCCCGCCACCGCCAAGTACCGCGAGCTGGGAACCGTTTCAAATCTGCTCGTCTTCAATCGGCTTAATGCCCTGCCCACCCGCAACTTCACCGCCGGGCAGTTCGACGGAGCGGATGCGATTTCCGGAGAAGCCCTCGCCGCGGCGCACAAGGTCGTCCGCTCGTCCTGTGCCGGCTGCACCATCGGGTGCGAACATGGATATGCACTGGGGTCCGCATCGGTCCGCCTCGAATACGAATCCCTCTTTGCCCTCGGCCCGCTCTGCGGCATCTCCGACCGAGACACGATTCTTCGTGCGGCGAAGCGGTGCGACGAACTGGGCCTCGACACAATCTCTGCTGGGGCGACCGTCGCGTTCGCGATGGAGTGCGGCGAACGCGGCCTCCTGAAAAATCCGATGCTGCGCTTCGGTCGCGGCGACACCCTCCTGACTCTCCTCGATCAGATTGTCCGGGGGGTCGGCTTGGGCGTGCTCCTTGCGGACGGCACCCGGCGGGCGGCGCTAACGATCGGCGGAGACGCCCCGACGTTCGCCCCGCACGTGAAGGGTCTGGAAATCCCCGGCTACGAGCCGCGGGCGCTGCAGGCCATGGCGCTCGGTTTCGCGGTCGGCAGCCGGGGAGCAGACCACAACCGCAGCGGGGCATATGAGGCCGACTTTTCCGCAGCGACCGATCGCTTAAAGGGCGACGAACGGTCCGCCGCCCTCGCCGTCGAGACCGAAGACCGGGCCGCCCTGATCGACTCGCTCATCCTGTGCAAATTTCTCCGCGGCGTGTTCGACGATCTCTATGCCGAGTCGGCCGAATTGCTCCGCCTCGTCACCGGCTGGGACGTGACGGCGGCGGAACTGCGGGCGACCGCGAAACGAATCGTGGACGCGAAAAAGGCGTTCAACGTCCGCGAAGGCTGGACCCCCGCCGAGGACACGCTGCCCGAGCGGTTCCTTTCGGAAGGCCTCCCCGCCGGCACCGCGCCCGGGGCCAGTTTGCCGCGGGAAAGACTGCGAGCCATGATCGCGGCGTATTACAAAGAGCGCGGATGGAATGTGGACGGGACATTGCCCGAATCGTCTGCCGAAGATCGTGGGTAAGCTCGGGTATTCAAACCGGAGGCCGCCGTGCGCTATCCCTTCTCCCTGCTGGTCGCCACCGTTTTTGTTTCCCTCGCCTCCGCGGCCGGCAAGCCCAACGTCGTCGTCTTTCTGATCGACGACCTCGGGGCCGTCGACGTCGGCTGCTACGGCCACCCGTTCCACGAAACCCCGCACATCGACAAGCTGGCGAAGGACGGCGTTCGTTTCACTACGGCCTATGCCGCCTGCACCGTCTGCTCGCCGACGCGGGCGGCGATTCTGACCGGTCAATACCCGGCCCGGCTGCACGTCACCGACTGGATCGCCGGGCACGTCCGGCCGTTCGCCAAACTCCGGGTGCCCGACTGGACGATGCACCTGCCGGCCGGAACGTTCACGCTGGCGAACGCGTTCCGGAACGCGGGATATGCCACCGCGACGGTCGGCAAGTGGCACCTCGGCGGCCCGGACTACGCGCCGGAGAAGTTCGGGTTCGAAAAAAACGTCGCCGGCACGGCCATGGGTCAGCCGCCGAGTTACCTCAGCCCTTACAGAATCCCCACCATCGCCGACGGCCCCATCGGCGAATACCTCACGGACCGCCTGACGGACGAGGCGTGCCGCTGGATCGAATCGAAGAAGGACGAGCCGTTCTTCCTGTACTTCCCCCACTACGGCGTACACACGCCGTTGCAGGCGAAGAAGGAGGTCATCGAAAAGTACCGCACGAAGGCGTCGGGGTTTACGAAGAAGTACAACCCGATTTACGCCGCGATGGTGGAAAGCGTGGACGATTCGGTCGGCAAGGTGCGGGCCAAACTCGCGGAATTGAACCTTGCCGACAAAACGGTGATCGTGTTCGCCTCGGACAACGGGGGCCTCATCGGCGGGGCGAGGAACTCGGTCACCACGAACCCGCCGTTCCGGGCCGGGAAAGGCTCGGCTTACGAGGGCGGGGTGCGGGAGCCGTTTATCGTTTATTGGCCGGGCGTGTCGAAGGCCGGACTCACCGACGACCGCCCCACGATTACGATGGACCTGTTCCCGACCCTCGTCGCCGGGTGCGGCCTAGCGGCCCCGGCCGACCACGCCGTCGACGGCATCAACATCCTCCCAGCCTTGAAGGGGGAACCCACTCCCCCGCGCCCCCTCTACTGGCATTACCCCCACTATCACCCCGGCGGTGCCACGCCCTACTCGGCCGTTCGGGACGGCAATTTCCGGCTGGTCGAGTTTTTCGAGGACAACCGCGTAGAACTCTACAACCTGAAAGACGACGTCGGCGAGACGACCGACCTCGCGGCCACGATGCCGGAAAAGGCGAAACACCTCCGCACCCAACTCGCCGCCTGGCGGAAATCGGTCGGGGCGCAGTTGCCGACGGCGAACCCGAATTACGATCCGGCAAAGGACGGGAAAAAGTAAGCTACTTCGGCCCGAGGCCGAGATCGTCCGCTTTAGCCCGTAACGCATCCAGAACGAACGCGGTGTGATCTTCGAGCGAGACGCCGAGGATGCGGACGCCTTCAGTGACTTCGTTGCGATCGACGCCGGCGGCGAACTTTGCGGTACGGAATTTCTTGAGGACGCCAGGGACGTCGAGGGTGAGGATGCCATCGGGGCGCAGGAGGACGCAGGCGACGACGAGGCCGGCGAGTTCGTCGGAGGCGACGAGGGCCTTGCTCATGGCGGTCGTGTGCGGCCGGCCCCAGCGGAGGCTGTGGGCCGCGACGGCGTCGGCGACGTCGGCTTCGCCGAGGTCGCGGAGGTGCTGGACGATGCGGTTCGGGTGCTCGTCGGGCCACTTCTCCCAGTCGGCGTCGTGGAGCAGGCCGGCGAGGCCCCACTTCTCCGGGTCGTCGGAGGCCGAGCCGTAGCGGACGGCGGCCGAACGCATGACGGCTTCGACGCAATAGCAGTGCCGCCGGAGGCCGGGGGACGGGACCCACTCTTCGAGGAGTTGGACGGCGGTGGTGCGGTTCATGATAGGTCCGGGAAGAGTGCAGGAGAGTGCATGATATTAACATTGGCCATGCGGAATGCGCGGCGATTTGGTGGACTTGACTCCGGTGGAAATGTGAGTCGATCCAAAATCTGCTCCTCCGATTTGCGGGTGGGTGTGTGTCGTTTGTGTCGGCAGTCGACGGAGGATTTCAGCCCCTCCGGGGTTAATAGCCCGGTGCACGGAATCCACAGACAATTAAGACGCTCACCCCTTACGCGTGCAAATCAGTAGTCAATATTGCCACTCCCCCCTGCCGCGCCGTACCATAACCAGCCAGAACCGTTCCGCAGGTGCGAGCCATGAAGAAGAACATCCACCCGAAATACCGGCCGGTCGTTTTCCTCGACCACGGGGCCAATTTCTCGTTCCTCACCCGGTCCACCGTGGCGTCGAACGAGACCATCAAGTGGACCGACGGCAAGGAATATCCGGTGTATCGCCTGGAAATCTCCAGTGCCAGCCACCCGTTCTTCACCGGGAAGATGAAATTCCTGGACACCACCGGGCGGGTGGAACGATTCAACAAGAAGTACAAGGGCGGGTACGGCCAGAAGAAGGCCGAGGCGGCCCCGGCGGCCGAAGAAAAGAAGTAGCTTGGCGTCAAAACGAAAAGCCCACGGACTATTGTCCGTGGGCTTTTTTACGCCCCCTCCACACCCACACTCTCACACCCGACATCCCATGTGGCCCGCACTCGAAACCCGGTTGGCCCGCTACCGCGAGTTGGAGCACCAGCTTTCGGACCCGACGATTGCCGGCGACCCGCACAAGTTCAACGCGGTGAACAAGGAGTATGCGGGCCTGGCAAAGCTGGTGAAGCCGTACATCGAGTTTCAGGAATTGGAGAAGGCCGTCGCGTCGTCCGAGGAACTCGCGGCCGCGGACGACGCGGAAATGCGGGCCATGGCTGAGGAAGAACTGGGCGAGCTTCGCCCCAAGGTCGAGGCCCTGCGCGCCAAGATCGAAGACCAACTCCTCGTCGATCCGAGCGAGCAGTTCGACAGCTTGATTATGGAAATCCGCGCCGGCACCGGCGGGGACGAGGCGGCATTATTTGCCGGCGAACTCTACGAAATGTACGCCCGCTACTGCCGGGTGCAGCGGTGGTACATCGACGAAATCTCCACGAGCCCCGGCGACGCCGGCGGGTTCAAGGAAATCGTCTTCAGCGTCAAAGGCGACGGCGTTTACCAGGGGCTGAAGTTCGAATCGGGCGGGCACCGGGTGCAGCGGGTGCCGAAGACGGAAACGCAGGGACGGGTGCACACGTCGCTGGCGACGGTCGGCGTCATGCCCGAGCCGGACGAAGTGCAGATCGACATTAAACCGGCCGATCTGGAGATTGAAGTGATGCGGGCCGGCGGCGCCGGCGGGCAGCACGTGAACAAGACCGAAAGTGCCGTGCGCATCTGGTACAAGAAGGGGACGGCGGACCAGATCGAAGTGAAGTGTCAGGACGGCCGCAGCCAGCACAAGAATAAAGACCAGGCCATGCGGGTGCTGCGGAGCCGGGTGTTCGACGCCCAGCAGGCAAAATTGCACCGCGAGCGGTCCGAGATGCGAAAAAACCTCATCGGCGGCGGCGACCGCAGCGAACGCATCCGCACCTACAACTTCCCGCAAAACCGCTGCACCGACCACCGGATCGAGTTCACTCTTTACAAGCTGGACGCGGTGATGGCGGGGGACTTAGACCTGATGATCCAACCGATGAAGGACGCGGCGCGGAAGGAGAAGCTGGCGGCGGCGTCCTGACCCGGAACTATTTCTTCTTCCGCTCCTTCGTCAGTTCGCGAATGTCGTCCAGGATCGCCCCGGTCAGTTTCCCGTCGGCGGCGGGCACCGGCTTGGCATTTTCGATCTGGTTGACGGCCGTCTTGCAAGCCGCGGCCACGTTCTGGTCCGGGTCGTCGAGACTCGCCTTGAGTGCGGGCAAGGCGGACTTGGCGAGGGTGCCGGCCGTTCCGAGGCCGTAGGCGGCCATGCGGCGGACGTACTCGTGGTTTGCGGAAGCGACGAGTTTGATCAGCGTCGGCACCACGTCGGCGTCGTAGGCGGCCAGCTTTGCCAGGCGGTCCACGTTGAGGGCCCGGCGGGTGGTGTCGGTGTCGGCAAGGCCCTTTTTGTATTCCTTGACAAGATCGTCCGCGCCGATCACGGTCGCCCCTTTCGGGATGACCAGTTCGGAGACGTCGACGTCGGAAAGATCTTTTAGCAGCGACTCGATCCGCCGTTTCTGCTCCGCCGAAATCGGCCCGGCCAGGGCCGACCGCAGCACCGGCTTTGCCGGGCGGCCCAGTTTCCGCAGCGCCGCCTCGGCCGCCTCGCGGTTGCGGAAAATCGGGTCGTCCAGGTCCGCGATCCACTTCCCGGCCGCCTTCGGGTCCGCCAGCGGCCCCGGCTTCGCCGCCTTCACGTAAACCGTCAGCACCGGATGGGTCTCCTTCGATATTGCCCGGTGAATGCCGCCCGGTACGTGAAGACTCCAGTCGTACGGCACTTCCTTGCCCTGGAACGTCTTCGTCTCGCCCGAGCCCGGCAACAGGACGATCGATTTCCCGCCGTCCTTGATCTCGGCGAACAGTCGCAGGGCCTCGTTCAGGGCTTTCGCGTCCCCGCGGTAAAAAAAGGTCTCGTTCCCGTTCACCCATTGCAGGTAAACCCGACTCTTCATATTGACCACGGCCAGAACGCCGTCGGCCCACTGCGGCTGTTTGACCCGCGGGGCGTTGCCGAAGGCCTCTTCGCCGAGGGCGAAGACCGGGACCGGGACGGCGAGCAGGGCGAAGACGACGAGGAGGCGGACAGGTGGTTTCATGGTGGACTCCGGTGCGGCCATGAGTGTAGACGACACGGGCGGGGATTCCTCGCGCGGAAGGCCGTTCCGGCCCGTTTTGTA
>DASXPC010000292.1:0-10947 GCA_036493815.1 Fimbriiglobus sp.
CGGGCCGGCGGGTCGGGAGTACCACTTGGAGAGACTTCATGAGGTCACTCGGTCGCACGGAATCACCTCCTCCGGAAAAAGGAACCGGCCGCCCGAATTGGGCGGCCGGTGACGAGCACGCTCGGGACGGCTATTCGTCCACTAAGTATTGTTACCCGTTTGAGGTCATTATTTAGCGCGCCGAGCCGTTCGGTCTCTCGGCAACCATCACCGCGTTTCGGGAACGAGCCGACGCCGCGGGTGATCCGGCTGAACCGGGACACCTTGTATTCGTTCGGGGTGTTCGACCTCGACGCGGCGCCGGTCACGGTCACGCTCCCGGACGCCGGCAAGCGGTACATGGCGGTGCAGGTCATCGACGAGGATCAGTACGCGCCCGACGTTTTCTACGCACCGGGGGCACACACACTCACGAAAGAGAAGGTCGGCACGCGCTACGCCTGCCTGGCGATCCGGACGTTCGTGAACCCCAACGACGCGGCAGACGTGAAGGCGGTCCACGCCCTCCAGGACGCAATCAAGGTCGAGCAGAAGGCGGCGGGCCAGTTCGAGGTGCCCGATTGGGACCAGGCGTCGCTCAAGAAGGTCCGCGAGGCGCTGCTGGCCCTGGCGGCCGCCAACGGAGGAATCGACTCGGCGCGGATGTTCGGGCGGAAGGGCGAAGTCGATCCGGTCCAGCACCTGATCGGCACGGCCGCCGGCTGGGGCGGTAACCCCCCGAACGCCGCCCTCTATTCGGGTGCCGAGCCGAAGCAGAACGACGGCAAGACGGTGTACCGGCTGACGGTCAAGGACGTGCCCGTGGACGGGTTCTGGTCGGTCAGCGTGTACAACAAGGACGGCTACTTTCAGAAGAACACACGGAACGCGTACACCGTTAATAATGTCACCGCCAAGCCGAATGCCGACGGTTCGGTGACAATCCAGTTCGGCGGCGACGAGAGCGTGCCGAACTGCATTCCCATCATGCCGGGCTGGAACTACGTCGTCCGAATGTACCGCCCGCGAAAGGAAATCCTGGACGGCACCTGGAAGTTCCCGAAGGCCAAACCCGTGGAGTGATAACGACTCGATTTGGTGAAAGGTCACTTTATGCGGATGGCCAATGACATCGCCACATGTCTCTACTACACGGGAATCGACCCGTTCACCAAGCAAGGAAGTTCACGTCGCAAAGGGAATTAAAGACCGGAAAATGCAGCGTGCCCTGATGCAGTTCTTCAAGCCTGAGAACTACTTTACGGTCCGTGAGGCTCTGATCGTAGCGGGCCGTGCCGACTTGATCGGCGGGTGCGAGGGGCTAATCCCGGCCAATCCGCCGAAGGAGGTGATCGAGGCGAAGCGACGGCAGGCCAACGAGGAGTTGCGGGGGGACTACTACCACACTGTGGCCAACCCGGCGAAGGGCGAGCAACCTGGCGAGCGCGGGGCCGAACCACCGAAGCCGACAGGATACCGTCCGGGTCGGAAGTCCCAGAAGCGGAGGCCGGGGAAACGGAAGGGGCCGTGAATGCCGCCCCCATTCGTCCTGTCCCCTGGCACGGGAATTGCACTACTCTTTCCCGACAGGAGTAGCAGAGATGATGGCGAAAGCCATTATCAAAGTAGTTCCCGTCACTTTCTGAACGACAACCCGCGGCCCAATCTCTGCACCGCCCCCTCTTAGCGGTATGGAGTCGCCCGCGGGTTATTTGTCACGATCGTTGTTGCGCTCTGACGGTTGGTCTCGAAACTCAAGACAACAGGTGGCACTCGTGAAAGACCCCAAAACGAAAGGTCTGTTGTCCGGATTTGTGCTGGTTCTGGGCAGTGCGTCAGTGCACGCGGACCCGGCGGAAGACAAGGCGGTGCAAGCCGTCATGAAGTGGGGCGGCAGTGTCACCCGCGAGAAGGAGGGGGACGGACGGCCCGTGGTCGGAGTGGATCTCGGGATGAGCCAAAAGGTGACCGATGCCGGGTTGAAGGAACTGAAACAATTCAAGTCCCTGCGGATGTTGAACCTTTGGAACGCCAACAACATCACGGACGCGGGCATGAAGGAACTCAAGGAGTTCAAGAGCCTGCGGGAGTTGAACCTGTGGAATCTGACCGTCTCCGACGCGGCGCTAAAGGATCTCAAGGAGATCAAGTCGCTTCAGTCGCTGGACCTCACCAATACCCGGGTGACCAACGCGGGGATGAAGGATCTCAAGGAACTTCCCAAACTCGAAACGCTCCGCATCGCCGGCACCGAGGTTACGGATCGCGGGCTCCAACAACTCAAGGAGATCAAGACCCTCCGCTCACTGGACCTCACCAATACTAGAATCACCGACGCCGGACTCCAGGAACTGAAAGATCTCACCGGCCTCCGGACGTTGATACTCTGGGCGACGCCCATCACGGACGCCGGGCTGCAGGAACTGAAGGACTTGGCCGACCTGCAGACACTCAACCTCTCCGACACCCGGGTGAAGGACGCCGGGATGAAGGAGTTGAAAGGACTCAAAAACCTCCGGGCGTTGAACCTCCAAGAAACCGCGGTGACGGACGCCGGCTTCAAAGAACTCCGGGGCCTCAACAAGTTGAACGCCCTCACCATCTCCGCCGACCAGGTGACGGACGCCTCGCTCAAGGTTTTGCGAGAGGCCGGCCTGCTGCACGCAATCTCGCTGGAAAAGGACAGGACTGACGATCGGCGGCCCGTTAATGCCACGTCGGTAGTGTCGCTGAACCTCCTCAACACCAAGGTGACGGACGCGGGGCTGAAGGAGCTGAAGGACTTGAAGAACCTGGAAGAACTGGCTCTCTCCTTCACGAAGATCACGGACGATGGGCTGAAGGAACTGAAGGGACTGAACCGCCTGAAGAAGCTGTCGTTCGACTCGTGCCCCGAGGTGACGGATGCGGGGCTGAAGGAGCTAGCCGGTCTGACCGGCCTCCAGAATCTCAACCTCGCCGGGACCGGGGTGAAGGGGCCGGGGCTCAAGGAGTTGAAAGGCCTCAAGCGACTGCGGACGGTGGAATTAAGTGAGTCCGGGGTGACCGACGAGATTCTGCGGAGTTTGCGCCAGGTCGGACTGCTGCACGCGCTCGCGTCGGCTTCCGGACCGACGGGAGAGAGGAGAGCGAGCCCCGCCGAGGTTGAGGTGCTGGGCCTCAACTCTGCCAAGGGGGTGACGGATGCGGGGCTGAAGGAACTCAAGGACTTCAAGAACGTCGAGTACCTGTTCTTCGCCGGCACCGGGGTGACGGATGCGGGACTGAAGGAGCTGAGAGACTTCAAGAGTCTCCAAACGCTCGACCTCAGCTCAACGTCGGTGACGGACGCGGGGCTTAGTGAACTCAAGGACTGCAAGAAACTTCAGACGCTTTACCTCCGCGAGACAAAGGTGACCGAAGCGGGGGTGAAGGAACTAAAGAGTTCCTTGCCCCGCTGTGTGATCACCCGCTAAGACGAGTTTGTCGCTCGCGCACCTGACAGCCCACCAACCAAGCCAACGGTTGTGGATTCCCCGTCGCCCGGATCTTCGCCCTGTTCCACGCCGGCACCGGCTTTTTCCTCCGGATGATCGTCGCCCCGCTTCGGACGCATGAGGCGGCGTTCGTCACCCAGTTGCACCCGGCGATGATGCCGGGCGACGTCCTCGTCGGGGATCGAGCGTTCGGGACGTTCGGACACTTGGCGACCCTCATCGGACGCGGTTTGCACGGAGTTTTCCGGGTCGCCCAGAAGCGGGTGATCGACTTCACCCCGGGCCGAACTCATCCGCCGCGATGGAACGGACCGACCGCCACCGGTCGGTCCCGGGCCCGATGGGTCCGGGCACTCGGGGTCGAGGACCAAATCGTCGAATGGGTGAAAGGGTACCTGCCGCCGACCTGGATGACGGCTGACGTGTTCGCCGCCCTTCCCGTCACCCTCACCGTCCGTGAACTCCGCTACACGATTCGTCAAAAAGGATTTCGGGTGCGGGAGGTGACTCTGGTAACAACCCTTCTCGACCCAGTCGCGTATCTTGCCGACGCGTTGGCGGACTTGTACCGGTCGCGGTGGCGGGTGGAGACAAACTTGGCCCATTTGAAAACGACCCTCGGCATGGACGTCCTTCGCTGTCAATCGGAAGCCGGCGTGCGGCGGGAGATCCTGATGTTTGCCCTCGTGTACAACCTGGTCCGGGCCGTCATGGGGGAGGCCGGCCGACGGCAGGACGTCTCCGTCGAGCGGATCAGTTTCGTGGACGTGTTGCGGTGGTTGGCGATGACGCCGGCCGAAGCCACGTTCCCGACGTTCCTGATCAACCCGGCCCGCCCTGACTGCATCGAACCCCGCAGCCAGAAGCGACGGGCTAAGAAATATCCTTACATGAAAAAACCCAGGGCCGAACTCCGAAAACTACTGATGGCGAAAGATGTTGCGGCTTAACTTCAAGCCATTCCGGAAGAACCAAATGAAATCGTCCCATTCTGCCGTAATTAGAGTTCTGGAGAACTCTTACAACGCCCGTGCAGGCGGACGCCGCATGCTCATGCCCAAACTCGTTCCGGACAGTTATCCCTCGTTTCGTATTGGCAGTTCTCGGTCACTTTGAGCCGCGATTTAGTTATGCAGGCCGATCCGTTCTGGCGGTGTGGTCGTCAAAGGAATGAGAATGAGCAAAGTCCCTGGGGGCGACATCATGGTCCGTGTCCCGTCGATACTCCTGCTGGCCGTTGTCATCCCCGCCGTCGCGCGGTCAGGCAAGGCGGCCGATCCGCGGCCGGGCGAGGACCCGTTATCTGCCCGGACGTTTTACCTTTCGATCCCGCTCGGCGTGCCGGCCGTGGACGATCCAGCGACCGGCGTCTACCTGCCCGAGAAGTACACGGCAGGGGACACGATCGACCTGGTCCTGTTCCTCCGCGGGTACGACGTGAAGAGGCCCAAATCGGCGACGGCCGTCCGTGAATACTGGGGCAGTTCCAAGCACCCGGTCTTGAAGAGCTTCCTGTTCCGGGAGGAGATCGACCGGAGCGGCAAGAACGTCGTCCTGGTGGTGCCGCCGCTCGGTCCGTTCTCCGAGGCGGGGAAACTCGTGCAGGCCGGCGGAGTGCAGGCGTTCCTCGACGGCGTCGTCGCGGGGCTGGCGAAGCACGGGCCGTTCGTCGGCCGCAAACACCCCCCTAAGGTCCGACACCTGATCCTCGCGGCCCACTCCGGCGGAGGGGTTCCGCTCCGCCGGCTCGCCCAGGAGTTGGGCCGCGACGACCGGTTCCGGGACAAGTTAACGGCGTGCTGGGGGTTCGATTCGATCTACGGGGTGCGGGACAAGGACGCTGAATTCTGGGCCGACTGGGCCAAGGATCATCCCAAGACCCAGATACGGATGTACTACCTGTTCACGCAGCGGGCGGTTGGGAAAGACCCGAAGCGGCCGGTCGGTGCCGACAACCCGGTCGACCACCGGGAGCCGAGCGGGACGTCCGGGCCGGCGCTGGACCTCGAGCGGCTCGCCAAGGCGCGGTCGCTCGCGAACGTCGCGGTCGTCCGGGACACGAAGGCCACCACGCTCGACCACAATGAGGTCCCCCGAACCCATTTATCGGACCTTTTGAAGCTGACAACGTGTCTCGATACCCGTTGAGTGGCGGCGAACTCGTAGCGGGCGTTCGGCGTGGAGATGAAGAAGGTGAAGGCACCTACGGGGGTAACCGTTCCGCCGAAGGCGGTAACTGTTTCCCCGCTGTCGCGGCCCCGTCGCGGTGGCGTGATGACAGTTCCCGGACGAAGTACTCCTGTTTGCGTGGCGTTGAAGCGTACGCCCTGGTGAGTGGGAACGCGCTCAAGGCGCGGCGTGGCGAGGAATTGGCTGCGGGCGTTTTGGTTCCCCGCACTTAACGCATTCCGGCGGGAAGTAGTCCGCCCAGACAGCCCGTCCGGCCAGATCCAATTCGCCTAATACTTGCATAGGTCTCTTCGAGCCGATACATTCTGCCCGGGCAATGTCGCGCGTATACATTCAATCCGGACCGCTAGCATGTCGACCGGGCACGAGATCGCGATGGCCCTGCGGGCCGCGTACCTTGCGATGCACCGCCGGTCCGACGCCACATTCGCTCGTTACGGGGTAACGGCCGACCAGTTTGTGATCCTGGCAGCCCTCCGTGGCGGGTGTGCGGTCGCGCAACGGAACCTCGCCCGCCGCACCGTTTCCGACCCGAACACGGTCCGGGCCATGCTTCTCTTGTTGGAGAAGCGGGGGTTCGTCGCCCGCACCCCGGACCCGTCCGACGGCCGAGTCCTGTCCGTGGCCCTGACCCCCACGGGGCGGAAGGTATACGCCGCGTTGTGGAAGGCCGGGAAGCCTGTCCGGACGCGGCTTCTCGGATCGCTCGGGCCGGGCGAATCGCAGACCCTGCTCGACCTGGTCTCCCGGTCGATGGCGCCCCCCGACGACCGAAACTCTCACTCCCAGGATCCCTCGAGAACACGCTCATGATCCGACCCCTCTCTCTGCTCGGCCTCGTGTTCGCCCTAACGGCGGCCGGCTCCGCCACCGCCCAGCCACGGCAAGGCCCACCACCCTACACCTCACCGGAGGTGAAGGACGGCAAAGTGACATTCCGGCTCCGCGCGGCCAAAGCCGAGAAGGTGGGAATGGCCAGTTCCGACATCCCCGGCGGCGGTCAGAGGGCGCGGGCGATGAAGAAGGGCGAGGGCGACCTCTGGGAGATCACCCTGGAAGTGGCCCCCGGAACCTACCGCTACCGGATCGATGTGGACGGGGTACCGGCGGTGGACCCGCGGAACCCGGCGGTGAGCGAGTCGTTCGGGAACGTGTGGAGTTTGTTGCGGGTGCCCGGTGCGGCGTTCATGGACACTGCCGACGTGCCGCACGGGGCGGTGGCCGCGGTCACCTACCACTCGAAGACGGCGGGGAAGTTCCGCCGGGCTCACGTGTATACCCCGCCCGGGTACGAGACGGGCACCGACCAGTACCCGGTGTTCTACCTGCTACATGGGGCGGGCGACTGCGACGATTCGTGGACGTCGGTCGGCCGGGCGAACGACATCCTGGACAATCTGATCGCCGCAAAAAAGGCAGTGCCGATGATCGTGGTCATGCCGGCCGGGCACGACAACAAGTTCGCCGGCATGTTCGGCCCACCGCGAGACGGACAACCGCGTGCACGGTTCGAGGACGACTTCGAGAAGGACCTGCGGCCCCACATCGAGAAGACGTACCGGGTCAAGACCGACCGTGCGAATCGTGCGATCGCCGGGCTGTCGATGGGCGGCCTGCAAACGTTGAACGTTTTCGCGGCCAATCCGGCCGATTACTCGGCGGTCGGGGTGTTCAGCTCGGGTGTGTTCGGCAACAAGGAGACGCAAGAGGCGTGGGCGAAGCAGCACACCGCGACGCTGTCTACCGCCGCCGCCAAGGACGTGAAGGTGCTATGGTTCGCCACCGGTAAGGATGACTTCGTCCTGAACAGCACGAAGGGCACGATCGAGTTGCTCAAGAAGTTGGGACTCAAACCGGAGTACAAGGAGACGACCGGCGGCCACACCTGGATCAACTGGCAGCGGTATCTGAACGAGTTCGCCCCGAAACTCTTCCGCAGATAGGGAGGCCGACAAGTCATTGATTCTCCTACTTCAATGATCACAGTCCACCCGGCCGTCGACTGTGACTAACGTTTCACGGGAGTAACCGGGAGGATTCGGACATTCTGCTGACGGCAGACCAAAAGTGCGGCGGGGGAGTGCCCACCAGGTGCGAGTTGAGTTCCTCCGCCTCGGAATCCACCTCCCGATCCGAATCCGCGGCGGACCGGACCAGGGCCGGATCGAGTGGCGGGAGTCGGGCCGCGGGACAATGTACAACGTGATCCGCCACTCGATCTACGCCGGGGCGTATTGCTACGGGCGGTCGCGGTCGGACCCGTTGTGGGAGATCCCGGGCCGGTGACACACCGGCCGGGTACGGGTTCCGACGGCGGAGTGGGCCGTCCTCCTTCGGGATGTTTTACCGGCGTACATCAGTTGGGACTTATACCAGGCGAACCAGGTTCGGCTGGGGGAGAACCGGGCCACGGCCGGCACGCGGGGAACGCCGCGGCGGGGAGTCGCTCTGCTCGGCGGGGTGGTGACCTGCGGCCGGTGTGGATGGCGGATGGGGGCCCGGTATCACACACCGTCCCAGTCGCCCCGGTATGTGTGCGCCCGGAATGACCTCGGCCTCCCCGGTCGCCCGCGGTGCCCGACCGTCTCAGCCCGGGTCATCGGCGCCGTCGTCGAGCGGCAAGTCCTGGCCGCCCTGGCCCCGGCGGGCATCGAGCTCAGCCTGGTGGCGACCGATCAGGTCGGCCGGGAGGTCGACGGGCGGGAGCGGCACTGGCAACTCCAACTCGACCCGGGCGAAGCCTGGATGACGGATCTGGCCGACGAACTCACGATTCCGATCCCGACGCTGACGGCTTAGTGCCGTAAGGGGTGGGTGCATGCCCGCCGGCTGGACGCGCCCGACCCGCGGTGGGCGGTCTGGGCGGATGAGGCCGAAAAACACCGGATGCGTCGGCTGGCTGCCGGCCGAAAAGGCGGCCTACGATACTCGTACCCGACCGAGTTGCGAACCCCGGGAAAACGACCGGACAATTCGTGGTGTCGCGAGGTGAGTTCGGCTTCGGCCGCGTCGTCGTTATTGGGCGCAAGGGATGGGAGTATTCGTATCATTAACTCCGATACTGCTGGCGAATTCCTCAATTGTGAGCCGGTGACGCCATCAAGCTATCGTAGGCCGAGGTGCGGGTTCCCGCTCTGTCCTTGCCCATTAGCCAGTTACAGATCCGGGTGTCTAGAGAATCCATGCAACTTATCGGCCGGGGCGGCCCCTGACTTGTCGTGAACGGGGTGCGGCGGCGGGAAGGATCCCGGGTATTCTAGCCGATGTCGACGCGACTCCGTGACCGACGTGGCAGTGGTGCTTCGTGCCCGTCATGCAACTTGGTCCGCGAGGTGGCGACCCTGTCATTGGCGACTCGCATGGCCTCCTGTCCTGGCTTTCCATCCTCCGGTCCAGGCACTGCCCGTTCATGATGCGGATCTCCGTCTCGGCCATGTTCAGCCAACTGCCGTGCTTGGGCGTGTAATGCCACTCGATCCGGTCCAGAATCCTCCGGGCTACCTCCGGCTTGTACGCCTCGTACAGGCTGGCCCCGTCGTGGGTGTTGAGGTTGTCCTGCACCAGTCGGATCTTCCTGGCCTTGGGGTAGTGCTCCTCCACCAGTTCCCGGATGCACTCCGCGTAATCCTTCCGGGTCCGTCTTTGACTCACCCGGACGTGCCTCCAGCCCCGCAGCGGTTCGCACATCATCAACTGGTTGCACACGCCCTTGCGTTCGTACTCGTAGTCCTGCTTCGCCGGGCTGCCTGGTCGGGCCGGCAGCGGGCCTCGTACCTCTCCGAACATCTGCTTGCTCGCCTCGTCGAAGCAGACCACCGGGTAGGCCGGGTTGTACGGCAGTAAGTACGTCTGGATCACGTCTTCCATGCGCCAGACGTATTCGGCATCGGCCTTGGGCGGGATGCACCAGGTCTCAACGACCCAGGGCTCAATGTCGTGTTTTTTCAGAGCCTTCCGCACGGTCTCGACGCTTACGGCGTCGATCAGGCCAAGCACCACCAACTCGTCGGCGAGCAACTGCAAGGTCCAGTGGCAACGGCCCTCAGGCGGGTCGCTGCAAGCCAGTTGGATCAGCTTCTGCTCCAGGTCGCCCTTGATCTTGATCTTGTCCGGGCGAGGCGGCTGCGGCTTGTGGTCCAGACCGGCCTCGAACCCTTCGGTGACCAACCGCTTGCGAACCCGCTCGACCGTCCGCAGGCCGACGCCCAGGGCAGTAACGATGTCATCGTCGGTATGCACTTTGCCTGCGGAGGTGTCGGCGAGTTGGAGGATTCGGGCGTGGGTGATCTTGCGTGCCGCCGCTTCGCCTGCCGAGACCAGGCATTCCAGCTCAGCCCGTTCCTCCGCCGCCAGGGTTACACGGTACTTCTCCATCGGGGGACTCCTCTGGTGATCGGCATCGGGAAGGGAAACGCGATCGGCACCGAAAAGGGAAACACGAGCGGGTGAGGGTCGGGGGTTATTTGCCCTTTTTCGTGTCCCTGTCCTTCTTGGCTTTCATCGACTCCCGGAACCGGAAACTTTCGCCGTTCATCTCGAAGATGTGGCACTTGTGGGTGAGTCGATCCAGCAAGGCCGCGGTCATCCGCTCCCCCTGAAACACCTGGCCCCACTCGCCGAACGGCAGGTTGCTGGTAATCAGCAAACTCCGCCGCTCATAGCGGTCGGCGAATACTTGGAACAGGAGTTCGGCCCCGACCCGGCTGAAGGAGAGGTACCCGAGTTCGTCGACGATGAGCAGGTCGAGTCGATCGAGGGTGGTGAGTAGGCGGTCGAGCCGATGCTGCTGTTGGGCTTCCTCCAGATGGGTGACGAGGCCGGCGGCGGTGGTGAACCGGACGCGCTTACCGAGCCGGCACAGGGCGAGGCCGAGCGCGATCGCGGCGTGGGTTTTAACTCAGCCATTGTGATGCCCCTTCGGGAAGGTGATATGCGGGACTTCCTGACGGTGGAGTCGACGCAATTGTTGAACGGTTTCCCGACTACGGGGGAACAAGTAGCACCCGTAGATCGGATCCCGGTCGATTTGAATGCGTTTCGCTGCAATTCCTCGATAAATCCAGGCGGGGTCGACCCGCAGTCGCCGGGCCAGGGCGGCGATGGTGTAGGCGACGGGGAGCATGCCGCGGCGGATGCGTTCGAGCCCGAGGTATAGCTTGTACCGTCCGCGGAGTTTGAGGACGATCAGCGGCGTGAACTTCGCCCCGCGACAGGGCGTGAAACCCTCGTGGTCCAATTGCCGGGCGATGGCCTCGTCGCGATGCCCTTCCTCGGCCAGGGTGCGGATGCGGGCGACGATCTT
>DASXPC010000293.1:0-4580 GCA_036493815.1 Fimbriiglobus sp.
CGGAATCCCATTTCCCCGTAGATGTTCAAGTCGTGCAGGACGACTTTGTGCGATCCGACGACGGCGCCGGGCTTGCCCTCGCCGTCGGTCGTGAGGGTGAATCGGCCCTGTTGGTCGGTCATCCCGACGGACCGGGGGGCCGATCCTTCGGGCCAGAATTCGACTTGGACGTTGGCGAGCGGCTTGCCGTTCAGGGTGACGGTGCCGGAAACCGGAGCGAGGGTGGGGCCGCGGCTGCACCCCGCGCCCACGAGGGCCAGAGTGACGGCGAGCAGGAGGACCCGGACGGAAATCATGACTGCACTCCGTTAGAAGTCACCGTTCACGACTTCCCCGCCGTTACGCGTACCGAGCGCCTGGAACGTGACGGGGGCGATGGAGTCGCGGACGAAATGGACGGACCCGTCGGTGAGGAGGAAGTTCGCGCCTCCGGAATGGCCGCTGCCGAAGGTCATCCGCCGCTGGTTCACCATCAAGACTTCCTGGGCCAGTGGCAGCGACGCGAAATTCGCCGGCAATCGGAAGTTGATCGGAACGCTGGTTCCGTTCAGTACGTCCCCGTTGTTGCTGGCGTAATAGGCCCAACCCCAATAATGGAGCTTATCGTCGATATTGGGATCCGAATCGTATACGGGGTCCCAACAATGTCGTTCTCCCATGAATATCGTGTTGCTCGATCCGTCGGACACTTCCTCGATGCGGAACCCTTTTTGGTTGCTGTAAAGCATTCCGTCGGCGGACTGGCTCCCCCCCGGGTACGATATCGTTCCGCCACATCCCTTGTAACTGATGAGGGCCCACTGTCTCGGCGGTTGCTGAGTGGTGTCTTTGAAGTCTCCCGGCATGCCACTGTCCGACGGGCAAACCATGGCTTTGAACGTCTGGGCGATGGGCGCGTCGGGCCCGCCCTGGTCCGTAGAGCCCGGCGCGTACAAGTTGTTGTTCCACCCGTTCGGGGCCGCGGTCGTGTCGATAGTGTAGATTTTGAAAATGTTGTCCTGCTCGATATACGGCAGGAGTGCGATGAACCAGTTATAGCGCCGGTTGATTTCCGGCGTGCCCTTATTAATCCCCGGCGGGAAACGACCGTTCGTGCTGTGGTAGTTGTGTGCGGCCAGACCCCATTGTTTCAAATTGTTCGAGCAACTTATTCGTGCGGCCGCCTCGCGCACTTTTTGCACGGCGGGCAGCAATAATCCGATCAACACCGCGATAATCGCGATGACGACCAATAGCTCGATCAGGGTGAATCCTCGACGACGCATGACAGGCCTTCCGGCACGGCGGTTGAAGACCACGAGGGACATGAGACTCGAGGGCCTAACGTAGCGGAGGCATTCGGAAGATTGCTACGGGTAAGCGGTGTATTATTGATGAAGATTCCCTCACCTCTTCTCCGCCGACACCAATTCGATCGCACGCAACACCCGAAGCGGGTGATCGGTCTGAATCACGTCGATGCCCCATCCCATTGCTTTGCGGTACTGCTCGACGGTCTCGTTCAGCCCCAGGGCGTCGGAAAAGACTTTGACACCTTTGGCATGAGCGGCGGCGATCATGTCTTTCGAAAGGATGCCCCACTTCGTGTCGAATCCGTAGGGCTTGATGGCGGCGACGGCATCCAGTTGGTCGAACCGGCCGAGCGGTGGAAGCGGCCGGACCTTCGGGTCAATGGCCAGCAACTTCGCGCAATACTCCTTCGACTGATACACCACGTGCCGGTCGTAAAGGCCGAATTTCCTGATCGCGGCGGCGAGGGCTTCCGGCGCGATGTCCTTGGAATCCAAATAGGCGCCGGTCTTGTCTCCCAAGGCGGTCAACACGTCTTCGAATGCCGGAACCCGTGAGTCGGCAAACGGTTTGCCGAACCAAGCCCCGGCGGAAAGTTTCGTCACGTCGGCGAACGACATCGCCCGGACGGTCGAGTGGAACCCGGTCGTGCGATCCACCGTGCCGTCGTGCATGATGACGTGGCGGCCGTCACGCGTCGTCCGGATGTCGAACTCGGCGTAATCGGCCCCGAGTCGGGACGCTTCCCTGATGGCCGGTAGCGTGTTTTCCGGGGCGTATCGGTTGGCCCCGCGGTGCAGGGCAATCTCCACCGGGAACTTGCCGATCCGCCGACGGGTGTCGAAGAACCTGAGCACCGCCGGGTCGTCGGTCTGCAACCAATCCACTCCGGCGTCGATGACCTTGCCCCACACCGTCGGGTTGTCCCATTTAGTTCCTAATACTTTGGCTTGAACTTTGATGCCTCGTTCGTGAAACGCTTTGCAGATTTCAGCGGTCACTTCGTCGGCGTCGATCTCCACCGCAGCCGGGTCGATCGATCGGACGAACTCCGCCAAATCCGTCTTCGCCCGGTACTTGGTCATGGTGGGCACGGCGTTCTCCCCCGATGCGCGTACTTTCGCGAGTACGTTCGGGTCGCCGTAGACGATGACCTGGGATTCCATTCCGGTCGCCTTGATTTCCCGCACGAGCCGGTCGGGGTCGATCCGCTTGCAATCGAGGTAAAGGTTAACTTTACCTTTCGCGGCCGCCAGCACTTCGGGCAAGGTCGACAACCGTGTGCCTCGGAATCGTGGGGCGAACCAGGAGCCTGCGTCCAGCTTTTTCAACTCTTCGAGGGTGAAATCGGCGACTTTGCCTTTGCCGTCGGTACACGAGGCGAGCGATTCGCCGTGTATCGCGACATGTTTGCCGTCCTTGGTTAAGTGAACCTCGATTTCGGCCCACTCGACGTAGTCCGATGCGCACCCCAGTATGGCCGCGAGGCTGTTGTCCGGGGCCAGCATGTGCATCCCGCGATGGGCCATGATTTGCACGTTCCGGGGCGGTTGCACCGGCTCGAAGAACGCGAACTTCGATTGGGCCGCGGCCGGAAGGATGGCCAGAAGGGAAATCAGGCCGCCGAGTGCCAAGCGCATGGGAACCTCCGGAACGAAGGTGTTTCGGACACGAACGCGGAGTGTGGCTTATCCGAACGACCAATACCTCCAAGCCCGGTTGTTCGAGGGGAATCAAATTTCACGGAAGCATCATTCGTGCATTGCCCATCTCTGACCAAAATGACGACTCGGCTCCCGCATTACCGGAGGTGACGGACGATGAACAAGGCACGAATCGTTTTCGCCCTGGCGTTTCTCGGCGCAGCCATCGCGCGAGGGGACGACCCGCCGTCGGGGACGAAGCCCCGATTTCCCGGCCCGACGGGCAGCGGGTTCCTGCTGCCGAACGGTTGGCACCTGACGCCGGCGGGCACGCACCTCGTCACGACCGACCTGCCGCTCAACATCATTCCCCTGAAAGACTGCCGACACGTCCTTTTGGCCACGAGCGGTTACAACCAGCACGACCTGATGCTTGTGGACGTGTCTGGGGAAACGCCAAAAGTCGTCGACAAGGCGTCGAACCGTCAAAGCTGGTTTGGACTGGCGGTGGACAAAGCTGAAGGGAGAGTCTGGTTGTCCGGCGGCGGTCAGAGGACGGTGTACCCGTACACCTTGAAGGACGGCAAGTTCGGTCGTGTGGCGGCCGACGCCGACGCGTCGAAGGACGCCCGGGGCAACGCCGGGGCGGCCGAGCCGGACACGATGAAATCGTTCAAGAGCGGCCTCGCACTCGACGAAACGAAGGGGATTCTTTACTCGCTCGACATTAACGGCGGGTTTATTTCGGCCTATCCCCTGGCCGGGGGGAAGACCCGGACCGGCTCGCTGGGCGGGCGGCCGTACGACGTCAAAGTCGGCCCCGGCGGGAACCTGCTCTACGTCTCGGACTGGGCGGGCCGGAGGGTGCTGGCCGTCGATCCCGTCGGGTTGCGGGTCGTGCAGAAAATCCCCGTGGCGGAGCACCCCAACCAGATGGTCCTGCACAAGGACGGCCGGCTGTTCGTCGCGTGCGCGTCCAGCAACTGCGTCTCGGTCATCGACACGAAGCGGGGGATCGTCACCGAGACGATATTCACCAGCCTGTTCCCGAAGGCTCCGGAGGGCAGCACCCCGGATGCTCTGGCCCTGGCCCCGGACGGGCAGTCGCTTTACGTAGCGAACGCGGACAACAACTGCGTGGCGGTGATCGACGTCGAAGCCGCGAACAAGAGTCAGGTGAAGGGGTTTATACCGACGGGGTGGTATCCGACGGCTGTGGCCGTCAGCACGGACGGCAAGAACCTGTTGATCGGCGTCGGCAAGGGCCTGCAGTCGAAGCCGAACCCCCGGTCAGCCCCCCAAGGGGGGAAAGACGACGGGAAAGCGGCCGGCCGGCGGCTGATGCCGTACCCGTACATCGGCACGACGATGACCGGGGCCCTCTCCGTCGTGCCGGTCCCCGACGAGACGAAACTGAAAGAGTACACGGCCCAAGTTTACCGCAATTGCCCCTACTCGGACGCCCTGCTCACCGCAATACCTTACACCCGCAAGACGGCCATCCCGGCAAAGGTGGGGGAACCGAGCCCGATCAAATACGTGGTGTACATCATCAAGGAGAACCGGACGTACGACCAGGTGCTCGGGGACATGCCCCGGGGGAACGGGGACAAATCACTGGTCATGTTCGGCGAGGAGTTGACGCCG
>DASXPC010000294.1:0-6385 GCA_036493815.1 Fimbriiglobus sp.
CGGAGAAGAAAACGCTTCCCAATACGGTGGCGGAGCCGGTCCGAAAGCTACTCGGTGGGACGGCGTATGTCGTCACTGACGGCGGCCGGCCGACTCTGACCATGTGGTACCGATCTGAAATCCCGTCGAAGGCGACGCCGGAACAGGCGAAGAACGGCCTGACGTACCGGGAACTGCCGGAGGGGACGCTTCTCGGCGTTGTGCAGTTCGCCACGACATTCGTCGATTACCGCAAGCAGGAAATCCCGGCCGGGGTTTACACGTTACGCGTCGCCGTGCAGCCCGATACCGGCGACCACACCGACACCGCCCCGTATCAGGATTTCGCGCTGTTGTCGCCCGTCGCGGACGACAAATCGGCGGACGGTATGGAACTGAAAAGCCTCATTCGGCTGAGTCGGAAAGTCCTCGGCGGGGATCATCCGGCCGTCATGCTGCTTTTCCCGAATCAGGAAAAAGGAGACGGACCGACGGTCACGGCGAAGGAGGGCGAGGTGTGGAGTCTCAATTTCCGTCGGCCCGTGGTATTGGACTGCGAAAAGTCAACGCTCGGATTTTCCCTCACGATTCACGGGCACAGCAAAAGCCGGTAACCGAAAGGTATCTGGCCGAGAGCTCACGACAGGCTCGAAATGGAACTACTAATCCGGCGGCACTCCCACCGGCACCTTGTTCGGCCCCGCCGCGGCCAAACCGCTCTCCCAAGTGTATCGCAAGAATTGGTCCGAATCGGGGTCCGCATTCGCAATCCCGGTAACGGGCACCTCGAACGACCTGAACGAAATCTTTCCTTCCCGCGTCCCCTTGTCCCGGCCGTTGTCCGTCAGTTCCAGCCCGGGCAAGTTGAACCGTTTCGAGCGGACGAAGGCCACCACGACAGGCATTTTCGCAAAGTAATTCCGCCGCATGGCGAGCTTGGACTTTACGCTCAACGGGATGTCGCCGTCCACCAGAATTCCCCCGGACTTCATGCCGTAAAACGTGTTCGATGCCAGCACGAGTTGCAGCGGGGAATCGGGGAACAGCCCGGCCCCGAGAGCGACCCCCGCGTCCCAGTCGAAAAAGCGAGTGTTGGCGATCCCAACGTCGATAAGCGGGCCGTTCACGGCTACCGCCTGCGCTCCCGGTCCCTCGATCCGCCCCCACAATAGCTGGATGTCCCGGTTGGCGAGCGGGTGATTCGCCTGAAACGTGACGCCGGAATCGGCCCGGTCGGCGGTGACGACGCGAAAGCGGGATAGTGCGATTGGGGCGTCCGGGTCGCCGGCCGCGTTGGTGAAGCGAATGCCGGTCTGGGTTGCCTGGCATACAGTCAGCCGATCGATTCGCAGCCCGGGGCAACTGCCGACGACCGAAAGACCCACGGGGTACCGGCCGTCCGTCTGAATGGTCAAACCGCGAATACTCACGTTCGGCGTTTCGAATAATTCCAGTGCGGCGTCGCCTCCCGCTTTCGATTTGGACACGTGCCAAACGGTTTCCCCGGCCGGGGTCTCGGAGATAATCGAAACGTCACGGATCCCGTTTTTCCCCCGGCCCGACAAGCGGAGCGGCCCTTCTTCCCACGTGGGATCGAGCAGGACAACCGTATCTTTCGGTTTGGCCAGGACCAAGGCATCGGAAAGAGACGCAAACGTGTGCGTCGGGTCCGGACTATTGGCCCCCCTGGAAACGTATAGCCGATTCGGCCCGACAGGGGTTGTTTCGGCGGGTGGGAGTGGTTTCGAATTCCCTGATCCCACAGCCCAAATCGTCAATGCGGAAGCTACGGCCAAGACAATTCCGCCCGCCACGACGTAACGTGTATAAGTCCGCATCACCCGATTCGGCTGCACAGTCCGTGGTGGCGTCGAACCGGGGCTGGTCGTCGGCCCGGTATCGCCGTCAGCGGCACGGGTCTCCGCGGCGACGGCCGTCCACACGGCGGCGGGATCGGCGGGGGCCGCGATCGTCGGCATGGCCGCCGATATGCCCGTAGGTCCGTCCGAGAACGATTGCAAACCCATCACCTTGGCCATCCGACCCGACGACTGCCGGGCAAGGGCGGGGGATAGTCGCGGCAACTCCTCCACCGACGGCAGCGGAATCGGACCCCGAACCCACTCACCGAGTGCGGCGAGAAGGTCCGAAGGTGTCTGATAACGGTCCGCGGGGTTCTTAGCCAACAGCTTTTTCAGGATGACAAGAACTCCGGGCGGAACGTCCGATCGGAACGTGGTCACCGGTATCGGATCGCGAGTCTGGTGCCAGACGAGTTTCTGGGGAACCGTTCCCTCGTGGAACGGCGGCCGGCCGGTGAGCAGGAAGTAAAGCGTGCCGCCGAGCGCGTACAGGTCGGCACGGATGTCCGCCGCATGGCTGTCGTTCACCTGTTCCGGTGCGATGTAATCAGCCGTACCCAGAGTCGTTTCGTCGAACTTTTGGGTGAGTTGGTCGGATTGATCGTGGAAGAACCGGGCCAGTCCGAGGTCGAGGACTTTGACTTGTCCGGACCGGTCGACGAGGATGTTGGCCGGCTTGATGTCCCGGTGGACGAGCCCCATGTCCCGGGCGTGCTGCAGGCCAAGGGCGGCGTCGTGAATGTAGTGGCAGGCCTCCGCCACACTGAGGGCAGACCCGGTCCGCCGGACCCGATTCGCGACGAGGTCCTGGAGGTTCGTGCCGTCCACGTACTCCAGAACGATGTAGTGGATGTGGTCTTCCTGATCGACGTCGAAGGCACGGACGAGGTTGGGGTGGTCGAGGGCGGCAACGGCCCGTGCTTCGCGATGGAACCGTTCGAGAGCGGCCGGGTCCGCGGCCTTCGCGGCCGGCAACACCTTCACCGCCACCCGCCGCCGCATCACTTTGTGCTCGCACAGGAAGACTTGTCCCATGCCCCCGGAGCCGAGCCGTTCCAGCACCTTATACTTGCCGACGGTGAACCGCTTCCACTTGCCCAGCAGGAGTTGTTCGGCCTGGAAGTGCGTCAACACGGCGTCGCGGACGAACAATTCCGCGAGCCGGTCGGCCGTGGCCGGTAGCTCTTCGGCGGACAAAAGGTTCGCCACCGCGGCTTTGAGCGTGGCCGCGTCTGCGACCCCGCTTTTCTGAATCAGGTCAAGAAGTTCGTCTGCAGTCGTCGGCGCAGGCATCGGTCGCCTCAAATCCGATGAGGGGACTCGGAACCGGGCGAGAGAGGGCGAACGCTAACCCGAAAAACGGGAGCCGGGCGGTTTGGCCCGAATACCGTTTTATGAATTGATGATAGCCGTCTCGATTGCCCGCGGACACGGGATTCTGGAAGTGAACCGATTACCGGCCGAACGCAACGTAGAGGACTCCGCCCAGAACGACCATGCCGGCAATGGCAATCGCCGCGATCAACCCGATGCGGCCGAAGTCTCGCTTCGTAAGTGAAGTTGTCGAGAAATCACTCGTCGGTTCCTGAACATCGGGCGCCGGAATGTCGCCATCGGTCGGAATTTCCCGGCGGTCGGGCGGCCGAACGGGTGCCGCTTGGCGCGCCACCGGTCCGGGCGAAACGACCGGCGTCATCGTCGAAGCGAAACCTTTCGTCTGCGTCGTGGAGGCTTCTGTAACTTCGGGATTCAGCAAACAAAGGTCGCTCAGCGAAGGTACGTGGCCTGCCGGCGACCGCGGACCCGCGGCGATTAATGCGGCGCCCGAACCAGGGGCGGACGGTCGCGACATGCGGTCGGAAAAGTTGGCCATGACGGCGGTCGCAGTCGCCTTCCGTTGCTTATCCATCATGTGCCCCGTCAACCCGGCCACGGCGGGGCAGAGGTCGGGCATTTCGTAATCCGGCGGAACTATCGGCGACTGCTCCGTCATCCGAGCCAGAGCATCCAGTAGTTCATCCGGCGATTGGTATCGCAGGTCCGCCTTTTTCTGCATCAGTTTGGTCACGACCTTCAACAACTCGACTGGTACGTCCTTGCGGTAATTCGTCACCGGGGGCGGGTCGTGCTTCTGTTGGAACAGCAGCTTTTGCGTTACGTTTCCGTCCGGAACCGGCGACTTCCCGGTCAGCATGAAGTACATGGTACCGCCCAGGCCGTACAAATCGGCCCGGATGTCCACCTTGCTGGTCATCGCCTGTTCGGGAGCCAGGTAATCCGCCGTGCCCAAAATGCACTTCTCGTCGAACCGTTCGGTCAGCTTTTCGTTATTTTCGTCGTTGAGGAAGAAACGGGCGAGACCCATATCGAGAATCTTGATGATGCCGGTGCGTTCGAGCAGAAGGTTGCCGGGTTTGATGTCCCGGTGGACAAGTCCGAGTTCGGTGGCGTGGCGAAGCCCGACGGCGGCCTGATACGCATAATTCGCGACCCGCGGCGGCGAAAGGGGTCCGAACCGGGCCACGAGTTCCTGCAGGCTCGTGCCGTCGACGTATTCCATGACCAGGTAATGAAGGTTTTCCGACTGCTCGATGTTATAAGCCCGAACGATATTCGGATGGTCCATTGCCGCGATGACCCGGGCCTCTCGGTAGAATCGTTCGAGGTTCGACGGGTCGGTCAGTTTCTCCGCTGGCAACACTTTGATGGCGACCAATCGCTTCATGAACCCGTGTTCGCATAGGTAGACCGCTCCCATTCCGCCGGTGCCGATCAATTCCAGAATGCGATATTTTCCGCTGAGCACAAATTTCTTGTACCGCCCGAGTTTCATCTGCTTGGCTTGAAACCGCGTTAAAATGCCGGCTTTCACGAATGATTGGGCGACAAAATCAATGGTCGAACCGGGATTTGCCGCAGTGACGGTTCGGAGGTGCTCGTTCAACCGGGCATTGTCCGCTACCCCGCTCCTCCTCACGAGGTCAACAAATCCGGGAACCGAAGTAGGTGGTGGCATCGCGTACGGGGTCCGGGAACATGGGCGGTTCCGGGGACGAAAATGTACCTACACTCTCTTAGTGTAAACTCTGGGGGGGACGCAAGTTCCCGGACCGGAATTCTCAAAACAATGGGCATGGAATGAAAACGTCGCTGCGGACGGTCCGAGCCGTTTGTCCCCACGACTGCCCCGATACGTGCGGCATGGTGGTGACCGTGGACGACGCCACGGGAAAAGCCGTGGACCTGCGGGGGGACAAGGAGCACCCCTTCACCCGCGGATTTCTCTGCCGGAAAGTGTCGCATTACCTGGAACGCGTTTATCACCCGGGCCGCCTGCAATTTCCGATGCGACGAGCGGGTAAGAAGGGTGAAGGGAAATTCGAGCGGATTTCCTGGCCCGAGGCGATTCGTACGATCGCTGGGAATTTGAAAGAAGCAGCCAACTCCGTTCACGGTCCCCAGTCGATCCTGCCCTATAGTTATGCCGGCACAATGGGGAAGGTGCAGGGTTCGAGCCTGGACCGGCGGTTCTTCCATCGGATCGGGGCATCATTGCTCGACCGAACGATTTGTGCCTCGGCAGGCGCGGCGGGGAGCGAAATTACGCTGGGAACAAACTCCCGGCCGGCCATTGATCCGGAAGCCGCAATCCATGCCCGCTTCCTCGTAAACTGGGGATCCAACACCGCCGTCACAAACATTCACTTCTGGAAGGTCGAATTCGAAGCCAGGAAGCGCGGGGCCAAGGTAGTCACGATCGACCCGTACCGAAGTTCCACGGCTGCAAAATCCGATGAATGGCTCGCCATCCGCCCGGGAACCGACGCGGCCCTGGCCCTGGGAATCATGCACGTCCTTTTTCGCGACGGCCTGCACGACCAGGATTACCTCGACCGCTTCTGCCTGGGGGGAGAAGAACTCAAAGCCCGCGTGGCAAAGGAATATTGCCCCCGGAAAGTGTCTGCAATTACAGGATTGCCCGTCGAAACCATCGAGCGGTTCGCCACCGAATACGGCCGGTCGATGCGGGACCGAGGCGGCCCGGCCCTGATCCGTCTCAATTACGGCCTCCAGCGCCATGGCGGCGGCGGCATGGCCGTCCGCACCCTCGCCTGCCTCCCTGCCGTCACCGGCGACTGGCGGCATCCCGGAGGCGGCGCCCTTCTCAGCACCAGCAAACTCTTTCCCTACGACACCGCCGCATTGGAACGACCCGACTTGATTCCGCCCGGCACCCGCACCGTCAACATGACCCAACTCGCCGAGGCCTTAAACGGCGAACTGCCCGGCCCACCGGTGAAGGTGATGATCATCTATAACTCAAACCCGGGCGCCATCGCCCCGGATCAAACTCGCGTGCAAAAGGGTATGAAACGGGACGACCTGTTCACGGTCGTGCTCGAACAGTTCCAGACCGACACCGCCGATTATGCAGACATCGTCCTTCCCGCCACCACGCAACTCGAACACTGGGACATCCATTCCGCCTACGGGCACGTCTACGCCCAGGCCAACCCCCCATCGATTGCCCCGCTCGGCGAGGC
>DASXPC010000295.1:0-4572 GCA_036493815.1 Fimbriiglobus sp.
CTGGACCGGCCCCGGAGAAGTCTGGTGGGCACCCTACGACAACCGCCCGGCCCCCTCGACCACGACGAACGCCGTCGGGAGTCCGAACCCGGACAACTCTTACTCCAACGGCGGTTATCCTGCAGGGCTGTTGTGGCCTTACATCGAGGGGAACCAGAAAATCTTCAAATGCCCCAACGGGATCGATCCGGCAACCGGATTGGCGTACCAGTGCAGCTATGCGATGAACTACGTCAACGGCGGCCCGAACGGGAAAAAACTGCTCGACCTGACGAACGGCAACGGCACGTCGAACATCCTGATCGTGTGGGACCACGGAAAAACACCCGGGTGTGCAGACTCCACCCACGCGGCCACGGCCGCCAACCCCCGCGGCCCGTGGCCGTACCCGGACGCCACCAACCCCCGAACTCACTACCCCGACCAACGACATACGAGCGTCTTCAACGTCTTGTATTGCGACGGACATACCGTCGGCATGACCCAGGCCGGGCTGGTCGAGATCGGCGCGGTGCAATTCCTCGCCAACGCACCGACTCCGAGCTTTCCGTGATCGCGATATAGAAAAAGTCTTCAGTCAGTGGCCGTCCAGGGCTTTCGGCAATGCCGTCATCCACTATCTGCAAAATCCAGCCACGCTTCTGATCGGCGAGAAGGTGCGTTGGGTGACGGCGTCGAACGTTCGACCCGACAACACCGAGGGAAATGAACCAAAAAATTGAGAGGCCCGAGCCGGATTCGAACCGGCGAGTGACGGTTTTGCAAACCGTTGCCTTACCACTTGGCTACCGGGCCAGACTTAACGAATCGTACGGGCGAGGCACGAGGGCGTCAACCGAGGCATCGCTTACCATCGGCTTACCCACGGGCCGACTTGAGCCGGGCGGCCAAGGCGGCGATCCGTTTGCCACACTCGTTCCGGGCGGCCGCGAACCCGTCGCCCGTCGGGGTACCGGACTTGAGATAATCGAGCACGACATTCTCCGCGGCGGTCAAATCCGGGCAGGCCCCCGCCACCGCCGCAGCGATCTCCGGAGGAATCATCGTCACCCCATTCCGGTCTCCGTGTAACAGGTCTCCGGGGTTGATCCAGACGCCGCCGACCCGTACCGGCCCGTTGAGTTCGACGATCTGACAGTACCCGTGCGAACAGATCGTGCCACCGGTGAAGCAGGGAAACTTCAAGGCTTCCACCTGATCCAAATCGCGTCCGGCTCCGCTCGTGACGAGCCCCACGGCTCCAAAGGCCTGGTAGGTGGTACACATCACTTCGCCGAACGTCGCCGCCACCGCCGGATCGTCCAGATCCTGGAATACGACCACTTTCGGGCCCGGCAGGTTCGCCAGTTCCCGGGCCTGCTTCTCCAATCCCGCATAAACGTCCCCGCCCCGCGGTTTCGCCCCGGCCCGAAACGTCGCCGTCATCGCGTACCCGACCATCGGCGGCAACTGCGGAAAACAGGCCCGGATGCGGGCGTCCGTGTACCCCGCCGTCTGCGGGATCACGTCGAAGAGTTCGATCACGTTGCAGATCGTCGGCGTGTCGAACTTACGGAGCTGGTCGAGTACAGAATCGGGGTGAGCGGGGCTGGCCACGGCAATCTCCGGAAGTCGGCGAAGAAACGGGGGTTCGGGTGAGATACGCCCCGCGGAAAACTCGGCTAGCGTCAGCCGCCCCGTTTGACTATCTCCCCGGGGCGCGCCCTCGCAGTAGAAGGAGTTCCTGAATGCCCCGCTTCCTATTAGCCACGCTCTTCGTCGCGGCGATCGGCTCGACCGCAATCGCACAGTTCCCACCCTCCTACGACGACGCCCCGCTGCGGGCCGTGCAGTTCGTCGATAAGCAGGAAGGCTGGGCCGTGGGCGACCAGGGTGTCGTCTGGCACACCACCGACGGCGGCAACCGCTGGGAACGGCAGAAGTCCGGAACCCGTGCTAGCCTTCGGGCCATTCACTTCCTCACCCCGTTCACCGGCTGGGCCGCGGGGCGGGTCGAACAGCCCTACGGCATGGTCCCCACCGGCGTCGTCCTGAAGACCACCGACGGCGGGCTTCACTGGCAGGAAGTCGCCGCGGGGATACTGCCGGGGTTGAACGTGATCAAGTTCTTCGACGGTAAGAACGGGATCGTCGCGGGGGATGGTTGCCCGGCATTCCCTGCGGGTGTGTTCAAGACGACGGACGGCGGGGAGAATTGGGCGGCTGTTCCTGGACAGGCAACATCAGGTTGGCTAGGGGGGAATATCTCAAATCTGAATGGTCTCACTGGCATCTTGGTAGGGAAGAACGGTTCGAGTGGGTCAATACGAGATGGCAATGTTTCCGTGTCAAATATATCTCACAACTTGGGAAGCCGGTCAATTCGACAACAGACTGGAATGAGACAAATCGCTTCGGGTGATGATCCAATACCATTCATCATGGTCGGTGACGGCGGATTGCTCACCGGAAGTTCGGGTGAGTGCGATCTACCCATTCCGACCGAGGCAAGGGGTAGTTTCGACTTCCAAGCGTTTAGTAATTTTGGGCAAAAAGTATGGGTCAATAGTCGACCCGGTTCGGTAATATTCCACAGCGCGGACGCAGGGAAAACGTGGCGTGCCCAGAAGACAGGGCTCTCCACCCCCCTCCACGCCATCCAGATGATCGACGAATCCACCGGCTTCGCGGTCGGCGATCTCGGGACGATTCTCGCGACGACCGACGGCGGCAAGACCTGGCAGGTTCGCAAGTGCGGCGGCCAGCGGGCGGCGGTGCTATTCATTCACGCGACTCCGGACGCGGTGCCGCTGGATACGGTCGCCCTGCTTGGTGCGAAGGAAGGCTACTATTGCCAGGCCCTCTCCGTGACGGGTTCGGATAAGGCAGATCTGTTGAATGCCGCGGTGCGGGCGTGCGGCGGGTCGGGGGCTGAGGCTCTCTGGATGTTCCCGAATCCGAAACACCTCGAAGGTCTATCCGCGAAGGAAATCCTCGCCTATTGGGACAAACTCCACGCCGGCAAAGCCCGCGAGCAACTGCTACGCCAACTGGTACTCACCATCCGAATCTGGCAACCGGAGGTGATCGTCACCGATCGCGTCGATGCGAATGCGACAGGGCTAGAGCAACTGGTGATGCTCGCAACCCGGGAAGCGTTTAAACTGGCAGGCGACCCGAAGGCATTTCCGGAGCAGATCGAACATCTCGGCTTAAAGGTTCATACGCCGAAAACGCTTTATGGCAAATGTGAATCGGCGAAAGACGCGATGGTGACGTACGACAACTTGCCGTTCTGCGCGCCGCTCGACAACGATTTGCGGGACTTTTGCGAGACGGGATCGAACCTGCTCGGCCCTGCGTCAATCGTTCCGGAAAAGCGGTATTACCGACTCGTTTCCCATGCGACGGCCGGGGCGGAAAAGCACACGTCCCTGACCGATGGCCTGGCCCTGAACCGCGGCGGGACGGCACGCCGGGACGGCGAGATGGGCGTGTTGCGGGAAGACTTGCTGGCATATCGGAAGAAGATGGCGGCGGGTCGTCGGGCGTTTGAAGCCCTGACAGCCGCACCGGAGAAGTTCACTGAACCGGATAAGTTTCTCGCGGCGGTGCGGAAGTCCCTGGCCGAGATGCAACTGCCGGAAGACGTTGCTAGCCGGACGGCGTTCGCGGCCGCGGCCCGATTCGCCCGAGAGGGGCGGTGGGGGTTGGCCCGGGAAATGTTCGCGTTTGTTTCCGACACGTTTTCCGCCCACCCCGAGGCGGCGGTCGCGAGCCGCTGGCTCATTCAATATCACTCGAGCGCCGCCGTCATTCGCAGAATCGAACTCGGTCAGGTGAACCCGATCCCGGCCGGCGTATTCGAGTCAACTGATTCGAGCGTGAAGCCGGCTGGAGCAACGGATATTACCGGCCCGAAACAACTTTACCGGTTCACGTCCGGGGGAACGCAGCGGATTTGGACGCGATGCTGCCTGGACCTCGAAAGCAAACTCGTCGCGTTCGGCCCGATCCACGCCCGCGACCCGCTCGTCCGGGCGTGCCTGACAGTCGCTCGGGACCGCGGGGCGGTGACGCTGCCCGATGCGGTGAAACCGGTGGACAATCGACCGGTCTGGGCCTGTGCGAGGGGTACCAAACCGACGCTCGACGGCAAACTGATCGACGAGTGCTGGGAGAAGGCTGTTAAGGTTCCTCTCACCGGTCCGGCCGGATTCGACACCGAGGCCCGATTCGCGTTCGACGATCAGTTCCTCTACGTCGCGATCATGGCAAAACACCCGGCCGACAAACAGGTGGCGAAGGTTGAAAAGCGTGAACGGGATGCCGACCTCCGAGGCCACGATCGGGTCGAATGGCAATTCGACCCCGACGGCAGCGGAGCAACAACGTTTAGGTTCGCCGTCGATCACCGCGGCTGTCTGGCGGAAGATTGCTGGGGGGCGACCGACTGGAACCCGAAGTGGTTTGTCGCGTTCGATTCGACGGCGACGGACTGGACGGCCGAGGTGGCGATTCCTCTGGTGGAAATGACCGGCGGAAAAATGGCGGGCCGCAACTGGGGCGTCGACGTGACCCGGATCGTTCCGG
>DASXPC010000296.1:0-2428 GCA_036493815.1 Fimbriiglobus sp.
GTGGAAAACCCTTCGGGCCCAATTGAACGAACGACGGGAACGGCGGGTCGACCGCCGCCGCTTCCGCCGAAATCCCGAGGGCTATTTGAACGACTTGGAAAACCGACTCAACCAGTCGCGATTGCCGGCGTAGTTTTTTTCAGCCGTGTCGACGACAACGGCGCCTGCTTCTCGACCCGCGGCAGGTACACCTTGAACGTGGTGCCGCGTCCAACCTCGCTGTAGACGGCCACGTGTCCCCCGCCTTGGCGGACGATACCGTGCACCGTGGCCAATCCCAGCCCGGTGCCGTGCTCCCCCTTGGTGCTGAAGAACGGCTCGAAGATCCGGGCGACGGTCGCGGCGTCCATCCCGCAGCCAGAGTCGGTGACGGCCAAAAGGACGTACGGCCCGGGTCGGACGTCCAAGTGGCTCCGGGCGTACGTGTCGTCTAACTCGGCGTTCCGGACCTCGATCGTCAGCCGGCCGCCCTTGGGCATGGCGTCCCGCGCGTTCACGACCAGGTTCAGGAGGACTTGCTCGATCTGCCCCGGGTCGGCCTTGACCGCGTCGACCGCCGGGTCCGAAGCGACCGCCAATTGGACGTCTTCGCCAACGATCCGACGGAGCATTTTCTGCACGTCGGCCACCACGACCGTCAGGTCCAAGACCCGCGACTCGATAATGGTCTTGCGGCTGAACGCCAAGAGTTGGCGGGTCAGGCCCGCAGCCCGCTCCCCGGCGGTGACCATCTCCCGGACCAAGTCGCGGTTCGGATCGTCGGCCGGCAACCCGGTCAGCAAAACTTCGCCGTACCCGTTAATGATGGTCAACAGATTGTTGAAGTCGTGGGCCACGCCGCCGGCCAGTCGGCCGACCGCCTCCATCTTCTGGGCTTGGCGGAACTGGTCTTCCAGGTGCCGGCGGTCGGTCACGTCCGACCACGAGCCGACGACCTCCACCGGGTTATTGTCGGCGTCGCGGAACAGTCGCATTTCGGCCCGCACCCAACGGTACGTTTCCCCGCGGTGACGGAACCGGTATTCGTGGGCCTTGGACCCGTCGACGAATAGTTCCCGGATCTCGGCCCACACGCGGGTACGGTCGTCCGGGTGTAGGCGGTCTTCCCACCAGTTGGTATGGAGGGCGTCGGCCGCCATGTCGCCGGTTAACGCGCGGACGTTGTCACTGATCCACGCGAGGCGGAGCGCTTGCCCCTCGACGGCCAGGGTGAAGAGCACGACCGGGCTGGACGCGATCACGTGTGCGAGCCTCAGTTGGGCCCGACGGAATTGCTCCTCCAATTTCAGCTTATTGGTGACGTCCCATGCCAGGCACAGGCTCCCGACGTACCGGCCGTCCGCGTCGGTGAGTGGAGTATTGAACCACTCACAGGTGATGGTTCGCCCGTCCTTCGTCAAGTTTTCATTGACCGAGTGGGCCGCCATGTCTCCGGCATGGAGGCGGCGGACCACATCGCCCGTGTGCCCGTGGAAAGAGGGTGGGACGAGTCGTTCGAAGGGCACGACCTCTAGCATCTCGTCCTTTCGGTACCCGAACACCTTCTCGGCGGCAGGGTTCCAGTCGACGACTCGGTCGGCAGCGTCTAACAGGACGTAGGCCAGGGGCATTCGGGCGATCTGGATCTGAAGTCGTTCGAGCAGCGCATCCCGCTCGGCGGCCACCCGCCGCTGGTCCGTCACGTCGCGTGAGACGCCGATCGTCCCGATCACGTTGCCCCGCTCGTCCCGGTACGGGGCCTTGGTGGCGTGGTAGACCCGGGTGACGCCGGCCGCGGTGAGCGTCTCCTCCTCCGTCTCGGCTAGCCCGGACGCCATCACGCGGCGATCCCGGTCCATCAGCGTCCGGGCACTCGGCGGATCAAACAACTCGGTGTCGTCCTTCCCGAGCACCTCGGTGACCGGCTTCCCGACGAACCGGCCGGCGGCCTCGTTGAACAGCAGGTATTTGCCGGCCCGGTCTTTGACGAACACGGCGTCGGTAGTGCCCTCGGCCACGGCCCGCAACAACTCGGTTGACCGCCGCAACTCCGCCTCGGCCCGCTTCCGCGCGGTCACGTCCGACAGGACCGCGGCGATCCGCGCCGGCCGGCCCTCCGTGTCCCGCACGAGCGCCCCGCTGAGCTGCACCCACAGCTCGGAGCCGTCCTTGCAACGGTAGTGCCGCTCGACATCGTAGGAATCGACCCGCCCTTCGCGAAGCGACGCGTACGACGCGGCCATCGCCGGCAGGTCCTCCGGGAACATGAATTCCTCCGGGGTCATGCCAATGATTTCGTCGGGGGAGTAGCCGAGGTACTTGTTTACCGCCCTTCCACTTGCGCGATTCGGTCTGAGTGGTTATAGCGGGGGGCATGGCGGACGCGGGCGCGAATCCGGGGTGTGCGAATTGCGAGGCGTTGCGTCGCGAGTTCGACGCCTACCGCCGG
>DASXPC010000297.1:0-4387 GCA_036493815.1 Fimbriiglobus sp.
TTGCCGTCGTCGAACTTCGTCGGCCGGTCGCCTTCCATCGGCGGGTACTCGATCTTGAGGTCGTCGCCTTTCAGTTCCAGAATGCCCTTGGCTTTCGACCCTTCGCCGATCGGCCCCTTGGTAATTTCCAGGTCGATGGCGACGGGGCTGACTTTGGCGTCAATCGAGTACTTGAACTCGAATTTCATTTCCCCCATGGGCCCGTTCATCGTCATCGTCAACTTGTCTTTCGCGAACGTGACGACCGTTTTCTTGGCGTCATCGGTGAGCTTTTCCGTGCCCTTTTTACCATCTGTGATTTTCCAGGTTCCCATGAGTTTGTCGGCGTCGAACTTTTCGTCCGCCGATGCCCCGCCCAGGAACGTGACCCCGAGGATTGCCGCGAGCAGCGTACGCATGTTGAACCCTTCCCGAAGACGTGAGTGGAGACCCGGTCGAGCGGCACGCCCGCCGGCCGGTCGTCTGATTCTATGTTCGGGGCAGGACGGGGTAAACCGTTTTACCGCGGTTTACCGTTTCTTCACGGGCAAGGTGGTTTTGTTGAATTCCGCCGGGTCGAACGGGTCCACCGTATTCGGACCGAGCGTGATCTTGATCTTGGGCTCAGCCGGCGTCGCGGTCGGCGGAGTCCGCGATTGCGGCACGGATCGGCCGGCTGATGGCGTCGCAGTAGTCGCGACCGGGGCGGATTTCGGCGCCTGCGGCTGTGGCAGCATTACCGCGGACGCGGCCGCAACCCAGGACGATAGGTTGCGGTAGGCCGGGTGCCGGACGGTGAGGCACGCCTGCCGCTGCATACCGTGCGGCGTCGCCGCGTAAACGAGTAACGGGCTTTGTTCCGGCTTTTCCCCGTTAACCTGTTCCATCGTTGCCATCAGATTCCGGGTCGTCGTCGCCCCAGCCGTCTCCCCTTCAGGCACACGGGAAAGCACGAACGTCGTCCGTTTCATCAGGTTCGCATGGCAGGAGACGCACTGGTTCATCAGGATCGGCTGGATTTTCAAACCGAAGACCTTTTCCAGTATCGGATCAAGCGCCGGCCGGTCGGGCCGCTTCGACGGCGGGGCGGCGGTTGGTGCGGCCGGCTTCGGCGGCGCCGGGCGGACGATCCGCACCATCCGCTCGTCCGGCATCTTGGCCTTCTCCACTTCCAGATCGTGTATCAATTTGACTAGGTACGCATCGGGCGGGGCCAGTTTTGCTGCCACTTTCGCCTCCGAAAGTGCTTCGACAATCAACCCCGCGTCCCGGCACCACTCGGCCAATCGGATCCGTTCGTCCGCCGTTTTCAGATTCCACATTCCCTTGACGAAGAGGTATGCTCCCTGCCGATTGGCTCCCTGGAACAAAACGGATTTGGCCGGTATCGTCCGCAGCGTTCCGGCGGAACTGACGCGGTACATTTTCGTTTCGCCGGAGGCGTCGTGGTAGTCTTCGATCTGGGTAACCTGGCCTTCCAGCAGTTTGAAGTCGTCCAGAACTAGTACGGACGGTCGCTCGGTAGCTTGCGGTTGCCCGGCGGCGCAGGCGATCATGGCCAGTGAATAGAATGCGTTCATGCCGGCGGGGCATACCAGCCGACCGGAGGCCGGTCAAGGCGGTCGGCGAGTAAGATGCGGGTCTCTTTTTTGAAACCACGGCGGCCGGATTGCCCATTCTGGCCAATTGCCCTTGTCGGTGGACGCGGTTCCCCAACTTCGGCAAGTGAATCGGCCGAATCGAACCGTGGCTGGTGATTCGGGGGAGAGTTCGGTCCAAACCACTCCGGTCAGGCAGAATATGAAGGCGGAAATCATTTCCATTGGCACCGAATTGACCACCGGGCAGAACTTGGACACCAACGGGCAATGGCTGAGCCGGCGGCTGGCCGCCATCGGGATTCCGGTCGGTTTTCATACCACGGTCTCCGACGACCTGGCGGACAATGTTGTCGTATTCAAGGCCGCCGCTGCCCGTGCGGACGTGGTACTCGTCTCCGGCGGCCTCGGGCCGACACAGGACGACCTGACCCGAGAAGCACTTGCCGCCGCGGCCGGGGTGGACTTGGTGGAAGACCCGGCCTCGGTCGAGCACATTCGCCAGATGTTCGCCAGGCGGGGGCGCACGATGCCGGACCGGAATCGCGTGCAGGCCAGGTTCCCCTGCGGAGCGGAGGCGATCTTCAACCCCGCCGGCACCGCACCGGGAGTCTGGATGACCCTCGGAAAAGCCGTCGTCGCCGCGATGCCGGGCGTGCCGAGTGAAATGGTTCGCATGTTCGACGAGCAGGTGAAGCCGCGGTTAGTTTCCTTCGGGGGCGGCGGTGTGTTCGTGGAGCGGAAGCTCAACACCTTCGGTTGGGGCGAGTCGATGGTCGAGGACAAGCTGCTCGACTTAACCGCCCGCGGCCACGTACCGGAGGTGGGAATTACCGTTAGCGATGCCGTTATTTCTCTCCGAATCCTTGCGAAAGCCGGGTCGTCGGCCGAGGCCGAGGAGCAGATCGCCCCGGTCGAGAAGACGATCCGGGAACGACTCGGCACGTTGGTGTTCGGCACCGGCGACGAGGAATTGCAGGACGGTGTGGTTCGACGCTTGGCAGAGACGGGGCAGACGATTGCTACGGCCGAGAGTGTCACGGCGGGCTTGGTATCTCATCGCCTGGCGTTAGTGCCCGGGGCCAGCAACTTATTGAAGGGCGGCGTGGTGGTATACACGAACGAAATGAAAACGGAGCAGCTCGGCGTGCCGGCGGATTTGATCGAACGACACACGGCCGTCAGTGAAGAAGTCGCCCGGGAAATGGCGACGCGGGTGCGGCAGAAGTTCGGTAGCGACTTCGGCGTCGCCACGACGGGCTATGCCGGCCCAACCGGCGGCCCGGACGACAAGCCGGTCGGAGCCGTCTTCGTCGCGTTGGCGTGGCACGGCGGCTGCGACGTGACGCCGTTCAGTTGGACCGGCACGCGGTACGACGTGCAAAGTCGAACGGCGAAGCTGGCGCTCAACATGATCAGATTACGCCTTGGTTAACCCGAATTTGTTAGCCCGACGCGCAAGCGATCCCCTCGCTTGCGCGTCGGGCTAACACGGTGCTCGCCTACTTCTTCGCCAGATACGCAATCAAATCCCGAATCTCGTCGTCCTTCATCGGGTCCAGCAACCCCTCGGGCATGAGCGACAGGTTCGTGCCCTTGCGGGAATCGATGTCTTTGGGAGAAAGGATGACCGTGTCGTTCACCGTTCGCACCGTGATCGCCTGTGGCGTTTCCTTTTTCAAAAGGCCGGTAATCACCCGCCCGTCGGCCAGATAGAACGCGGTCATTTTCAGGTCGTACGGGACGATGGCGTTCGGATCGAGCACGTTTTCCAGCACGTAATCGAGGTTTGCCCGCTGGCTGCCGGTGAGGTCGGGGCCGACGTCGTTCCCTTCGCCGTACAACTTGTGACAGGTGGCACAGGTCTTGGTGAAAATCGCCTTGCCCGCGGTTAGGTTCGCGGACTTCATATATTCCGCGGTCAACAGGGCCTTTAACTTCGCCGTGCGGGCAACACGGGTCGCACTCGCCGGCTTCACAGTACCCCAGACTGCTTCGAGCTTGGCCGACAACGCCCTGTCGTTCAGCGTGCGAATCTGCCGGGCGGCGAAGGCGGTCACGTCGCGTTTGGGAATGTCTTTCTTTTCGATGGCGGCGAGGAGCGCCCGAGCACCGTCTTTTCGCCCGGCCAGGGTGATCACCGCGTCGGCCTTCTCTTCCGGTGTGAACGACGCATACAGCTTCAGTATTGCGGCTGGGATTTCGGCGTCGGAGTAGTTAGCCAGCGCTTTGATTGCCGTGCCGCGGACGGCGGGGTCGGCGAGGAGTTTCCGCATGTTCGCCGGGAAGTCTGGCAATTTTCCCGGGGCGAGCCGGGCGATGGCCAATTGCCGCCGAGCCGGGTTTAGTTTTGCGTCGTTCATCGTGGCCGTGAGAAGGGAAATCGCCCGCGGGTCGCCGAACTTCACGCCGAGTTCGTCGGCGAGGCCGGTGACGGTTTCGTTCTGAGACCTGGACAGCGCCTCGAACGTTTCGGTCCATTGGGCCGGGATCTTCGGTTTCGCAACCGGGGCCAGGGCTTCGCGCATGCCGGTGAGGATGTCGGTGCGGACGAGGTCGTCGTTTGTCGCGGACAGGACGTGGACGACTGCGTTCATCCGATCCTGCAGTTGGTCGAACGGTACGTCGAGGATGCGGCGGGCGGTAAATTCCCGCACGATTGGCAGAGTCATGGCCGGGATCCGGGTGGCCCAGCCGGTCGGGTCGGCCGCGACCGAAGGTTCAATTCCGTACCACAGGAGCAGCGAATAGTCGCGGGGAACTTTGTCGAAGTTGGGGACGGGTTTGCCTGCCTGGGCGAGTTGAACTTT
>DASXPC010000298.1:0-6574 GCA_036493815.1 Fimbriiglobus sp.
CAAGCCCATGTCCAGAATCTTGAGGTGCGCCTTGCCGTCGGTTCCCGGCAGCGCTCGCTCGCCGGAAACAAGGAGGTTCGAGGGTTTGATGTCCCGGTGAATGAAATTCTGTTCGTGGGCGTGCTGCAACCCAAGTGCAGCCTGGCGGATGTACTCGCACGCCTCCTGGTACGGCAGCGGACCGTTTAGCTTAAGAAGTCGCGACAGGTCGGACCCCTCGACGTATTCCATTGCAAGGTAAAGCCGATCGGCCGATTCGTTGGCATCGTAAAGGGTGACGATGTTCGGGTGGTCAAGAGCGGCCGCGGCCGCGGCCTCCCGTTTGTACCGTCGCAACACGACCTTGTTCGTCATCAACTGCGTGCGAACGACTTTGAGGGCGACCAGCTTACCGATACGCCGCTGGATCGCCTTATACACCTTACCCATTCCCCCTTCCCCGATCTTTTCGAGGATCAGGAAGGGGTCGTACATCAATTCTATGATGCGGTTTGTCCGGATTTTCCGAACTTGATAGGGCGTCAGCGGCCCGATGTGATGAAGTCGGTCGGCCAGCGCAGCATGACCCGATCCGGCGGCGGCAACGGCCTTTTCCCCGGCCGCCACCTGGTCCGCCGACCAAAGCCCCGACTCGCGAAGGGCTTGGAGAAACGCTGCAGGCGAATTTTGGTCCATCGATCCCACGCGATCCGACCGGAACCCCTTAATCGTAACAGCAATACGCGAACGGGGGGCGCCCTTCGTCCCACGATTTTACTTCCGATTCTGACGTTCGGTGGGGGAAAAAAGGGAACCTGCGGCCAACGGACGAACGACTTTCCCGCTCTTTCGTAAGACGACTTCGCCGCGGCTTTCGTTCGAGCCGATGATGACGACAATCCCGGTTCCACAAAGGAATGCGAGAATGACGCCCGAAACCACCGAAACCCAAGTCTACCCGGGCGGCGACAACCACCCGGGTTATAAGTACGCCCTGATGATCTGGATGGTTCTTTTTCTCATTTGCCTTTGCTTCGGTCTGCTCAATTACCTCGGCGGGTACTTGCACGGGTTAAAGTAAGTCCCATGTTCGCCCCCTACGCCCCGCGACGGATCACCTCCCTCGGGATCCGCACCATTCGCGGGTTTCGCCTGAAAGCCTACTCCATCGTCTTCAGTGACGACCCGTTCGATTTCGAGCGGTTTGGGTCGGGCCTGGAATTGGCGGCCGCCGAGTTGCCGAGCCCGGCCGTGGACGCGGGCCGGCCGGGCGTCGGCTTCGTCGTCCTGCACCAGGGCCGCACCGCCGATTACCTCGTGCTCGGCTGGTGGGATCGGGAAAACGAATTGCCCCTCCGCGTCTTCGTCCGCGACGGAACCGCCTGGCGGCCCGCCATCGGCGGGGAATCGGTTTGCGTCTGGGACTTGCAGGTGATCTGGCACGAACGTGAAACCTACGTCGCTACGCTGCTCGGCGGGTCGATTTCCGAGGCCGTCGACGCCTATCTCAATGACACGATTTCCGCTCGGGCCTAGAATCGACTGCATGTCAACCGGAAATCGAAACGTCGCTATCGTGACGGGAGCGGGGTCGGGCATCGGCCGGGCGGTCGCTCTTGCCCTCTGGCACAACGACTACGCCGTTGTTCTTGCAGGCCGTAGGCCCGAAGCGCTGAATCAAACCATCGCCCTCGCCGGTTCCGGCCACGAAGGCCTGCTCGCCGTACCGTGCGACGTGACCGATCCGACTGCAGTCCGCAATCTCTTCGACCAGACCGTCGCCGCGTTCGGCCGGGTCGACCTGCTGTTCAACAACGCCGGCACCGGAGCGCCGCCCGTCCCGCTCGACGAATTGACCCTCGAACAGTGGCAAACCGTCGTGGCCGTGAACCTCACCGGCGTCTTCCTCTGCACCCGCGAAGCTTTTCGGGTGATGAAAGCCCAATTCCCCCGCGGCGGCCGGATCATCAACAACGGCTCGATCTCCGCCCACACCCCGCGGCCGAACTCCGCCCCGTACACGGCAACGAAGCACGCGATCACCGGGCTGACGAAATCCTGTGCTCTCGACGGCCGGGCATGGGACATCGCCTGCGGGCAAATCGACATCGGCAACGCCGAAACCGAAATGACCGCCCGGATGAAATCCGGCATTCCCCAGGCCAACGGCACGGTCGCGGCCGAACCGACGATGGACGTGGCGAACGTGGCCAAGAGCGTGGTTTATATGGCGAGTCTGCCGCTCGACGCGAACGTCCTCTTTCTCACCGTGGCCGCGACGAAAATGCCCTTTGTCGGGCGGGGATGATGGCTCATGCGGCACGGTTCCAACCTGCCCGATTCCGTGCGTTGACGGACACGTTGAAAACGTGTCCGACGTTGGAGAAGTGTAATGCCGTCACGTCGGACTTTTCTCGCCAGTGTCCCAGCGTTCGCTACGGCGGGCCGTCTCGTGGCCTTGGATGCCAGGGCACCAGTCGTGGACACCCACTTGCACTGCTTCGCCGGCCCCGACAATAAAGAGTTTCCTTACCACAAGGACGCCCCGTACGAGCCGGACGCGGCGACCGCCGAGCATCTTCTGACATGCATGACCGGTGCCGGGGTCGATTACGCCATCGTCGTGCAACCCGAGCCGTACCAGGACGACCATCGCTATCTGGAGCATTGCCTGGCGGTCGGGAAGGGAAAGCTGAAGGGGACGTGCCTCTTCTTCGCGGGTCGGCCGAATCTCAAGGAACGGATGACCGAGTTGGCGAAGAAGTTGCCGCTCGTGGCCTTACGCATTCACGCGTACAACCCGGAACGGATGCCGCCGTTCGGCGAGCCGGCGTTGAAGGACTTGTGGAAACTGGCCGGCGACCTGAACCTCGCGGTGCAACTCCACTTCGAGCCACGCTTTGGCATCGCGTTCGAGCCATACATCCGGGAGTTTCGGTCGATCCGCGTATTGATCGATCACCTCGGCCGGCCGTTGCAGGGGACGCCGAAGGAACACGCCGCCATCGTCGCGTGGTCGAAGTACGACCACGTGACGATGAAGCTCTCGGCAGTGCCCAGCCGGGGCGTTTACCCGCACCGCGACCCAACAATGGCAATCAAGCAACTCACTGCCGCATTCGGGGCCGACCGCCTCATGTACGGCGGTGGGTTCGGCCCGACCGCGACGCTGGAGAGTTACCGACAGGAACGGGAACGAATTGCCGGGTTTCTTTCACACTTGTCGCCCGCCGAACGAGACAAGGTTTTCGGGGGTACTGCTGCCAAGTACTTCGGCTTGACCCGGGTCTGATCGCATCCGCCGGACGCAATTCTCATTTGACGTCCCGGCCGTTCTCCGCGACATTACTATTCCCACCACCGAGGGCCCTTCCGTGATCCGCCGAACTCTGGTTGCCGCCGTCGCCTTTCTGTTCCCGCTCGCGGTCAATGCCGCAGACTCTTCCGCGTGGTGGCCGGCCGACGTCGAGACCGCCCTGTCGAAAGCCAAGATGAACCGCAAGGAACTGGAAAAGGCCCTGACCGAAGTGCCGAAGGACCAGCGGCCCGGAATGGCGTTCCTCGTTGCCAACATGCCGGACAAGGATCTGGTTTCCCTCAAGGCCGACTTTCTGCTGACGAATACGAAACTGGCTTACAAAGCCCGGACCGAAACGCCGTGGGGCAAGGACATTCCCGAGAAGGTCTTCCTCAACGACGTGCTGCCTTACGCCAACGTAGACGAGAAGCGGGACGCCTGGCGGCAGGAGTTTTACGACCTCTGCATGCCTATCGCGAAGGAGTGCAAGACTCCGACCGAACTCACCAAACGGCTCAACGCCGAATTGTTCAAGAAACTGAAACTCGGCTACTCGACCGGTCGCAGGGCTGCAAATCAGAGTCCGAAAGAATCGATCTCGCAGGGCAAAGCGTCCTGCACAGGCCTCTCCATCGTACTCAGCGACGCGTGTCGGGCGGTCGCCGTGCCCAGCCGGCTCGTCGGGACGCCACTCTGGTCCAATAACAGCGGCAACCACACCTGGGTCGAAATCTACGACCGCGGCTGGCATTTCACCGGGGCTTGCGAACCCGACCCGGCCGGACTCGACCGCGGCTGGTTCGTAGCCAACGCATCCGCGGCGATCAAAGGCGACGCGAGACATGCGATTTACGCCGCCAGTTTCGAAAAGGGGCCGCAGCACTTCCCGATGGTCTGGTCGCGGAGGGACACGTCTGTCCCCGGCGAGGACGTGACCGACCGGTATGCCAAATCCAAGCCGAAGGCCGACGCGGTGCGGGTCTTCATCCGCGTGACCGGGGCCGACCGGAAACGGGTCGTGGCCGCAGTGACCGTCACGCAAGACGGGGACACGAAGGCGAAGTTTGAAGGTAAGTCGAAGGGCGAGTCGGCCGACACGAACGATTTCCTCACCTTCGAACTGAAGCCGGGGCAGAAGTATAAGGTGAAGGTGGGTGAAGTCGAGAAGAGCTTTACGGCCGGCGAGGCGGGGAAGCAGCAGACGGTGGAGGTGATAATCAAATAGCAACTCGAGCGATGCTTGGAGACTGACATGGCTTTGCCCACCTTCAAATACCATCCTGACCCCTTGGCCACCGGCAGCATGGAGGAATCGGACACCGAATGCGCATGCTGCGGTAAAGTTCGTGGCTTCATTTACACCGGCCCAGTGTACGCGGTCGAGGAATACGATCAGTGCATTTGCCCTTGGTGTATCGCCGACGGCTCGGCACATGAAAAGCTGGAAGCGAGCTTCACGGACGATGCCGGTATTGGCGGCGGTGGCATGTGGGATGAAGTACCGGACGAAGTAATTGAGGAAGTGGCGTTCCGCACTCCCGGGTTCTCTGGCTGGCAACAAGAGCAATGGTGGACGCATTGTGGCGATGCGGCTCAGTTCATTGGGCGCGCAGGAAAAAAGGAATTGAAAGCACTTGGCCAACAAGCGATAGAAGCGATCCAGGATTCCGTCGGCCTCTCGGATGGCCCAGAGTGGGAGGAGTTCCTCGGCACGCTCAATAAGGAAGGGTCGCCAACAGCCTACATGTTTCGTTGCCGTAAATGTAGTCAATTGGGCGGTTACCAGGATTGCGACTGAGAGGCCCCAGTAAAGCCGTGTAGGGTGGGTCGAGCGAGTCTTCGAGCGAAGACCCACCGCCCCGCAATCGCCGTTTGCCCATTCGGTGGGTCTTCGCCCGCAAAGCCGGGCTCGACCCACCCTACCAAACCATTCGAACCGGGAGACACCTTGCGATTCGCACCGTTGCTGATACTCGTCGGGTTACCCATTTCGGTAGTTGCCGCGCCGCCGGACGCGGCCAAGTCAGCCAACGCGGTGAAGGCCCTGCGTGCCGCACTCGATGCCCGTCCGAACACTCTTGCCGACCTCGCGACCAAAGACTTCGCCACCGTCGCGTTGACCAAGGCCGACGCGGCCGCCGCCCGCGACCTGCTCTGGCAGGCCCACGTCGCCCTCATCAAGAAGGACCGGGCCGCGGAGGTCAAGGACCGCGTGCTGAAGGAAGACAAGCTGACGATGCCCTTCTTTTACAAGATCTTCGGCGACAAGCCGGCCGGCGGCCGCAGCCTCTGGATCTCCATGCACGGCGGCGGCAATGCCGCGCCGCGGGTGAACGACCAGCAGTACCGAAACCAGCAGCGGCTCTACACCCCGTCCGAAGGCGTCTACCTCGCCCCCCGCGCCCCGACCAACACCTGGAACCTCTGGCACGAGCCGCACATCGACCGCTTCTTTGCCCGGCTCATCGAAGACCTGATCGTCCTCGAGGACGTGAACCCGAACAAGGTCTACATCATGGGCTATTCGGCCGGCGGGGACGGCGTCTGGCAGATGGGCCCCCGCATGGCCGACAGTTGGGCCGCCGCAGCCATGATGGCCGGGCACCCCAACGGCGTCTCGCTTTTGTCTTTGCGAAACTGCCCCTTCGTCATCCAGTGCGGCGGCAACGACTCGGCCTACAACCGCAACAAAGTCTGCGCCGAGTACGGCGAGCAACTCGACAAACTGCAAAAGGCCGATCCGTTCGGCTACGTCCACAGCGTCTGGATTCATGCCGGGATGCCGCACTGGATGGGCGGCGAAGACAAGGCGGCCCTCCCCTGGATGGCCAAGTTTTCCCGCGACCCGATCCCGGACCGCGTCGTCTGGAAGCAGACCGGCACGCCGCACACCCGCTCGTATTGGCTGGCCGTGCCCCCGGCCGAGGCGAAAGGGGACAGCCTCGTGTCCGCCGACCGCAAGGGCCAGACGGTGGACGTAACCGCCGCGGAAAAAATCGGCACCCTCCTCGTCCGCCTCGACGACCGGATGATGGACCTCGACAAGCCGGTGGTTGTGAAACGTGATGGGAAGGAATTGTTCAACGGCACGGCACCGCGGACCATCGGCACGATGATCCGCACTCTCGCCGGCCGCGGCGACCCGAAACTCGTCTTCGACGCGGAGGTAAGCGTGACGATCCCAGGGAATTAGTCTTCTTGGCGAGTTGGGAGCGGGAGCGACCGGTGGACGTCTACCGGTCGCTCCCGCTCCCGGCTCGCGAAAATCCCTTTAGTCTGTGTTTCGTCAGATCGTTA
>DASXPC010000299.1:0-28296 GCA_036493815.1 Fimbriiglobus sp.
GACTTTTACGATCAAGGTGCCGGTCGAGCACTTTCAACCTCTGATCGAATCGCTCGCCGCCCTGGGAAATCCGGTGAAGAACCAGACCGATTCTCAGGACGTGACGGAAGAATTCGTGGACGTGGCGGCCCGGGTGAAGAACCTGAAGGCCGAGGAAGAGGTGCTCAACAAGTTGCTGAAGGACGTGGCCGGGCGACTCGACGACGTGTTCCGCATCCGCGAGCAGATTCGCAACAATCGGGGCGAGATCGAGAAGGCCGAGGGACGGATGCAGTCATTGGCGAAACTCGCCGCCCTGTCGACGATCAACCTCACGTTGCGGGAGACGGAGGCGTACGTGGCCCCGACCGCCCCGAAAGCAGACAGTCCATCGTTTGAACATCGGGCCGAAGGCACGTGGGCGGCATCGCTCGGGGCACTGCGGACGGTCGGGGAATGGGTGGGTCTGATCGGCATCGCGGTCGCCCCGTGGACGCCGTTAGCCTTGGTGGCGGGATGCGGAATCTGGCTCTATCGTCGGAAGCCCCGAGTCGTGCGGGCCTGACCCGAAAAACTAGCGCCTTGCCCCGGTTAGCGCCTTGGTCCGTGACGGAACGACTGGAAGTACAAGAAGATGCGGTAACTTACCGCGGGCGGGGGGTGTGTACTAGCGCCTTGCCCCGCGCTTACTTCCCGTACTCGTCCTTCCACTCCTCGTACCAGGCCATCTGAATCGCTTCGAGGATCTTTTCGTTCGACCCGTCCGGCTTTCCCTCGAACCCTTCCAGGTTCAATACCCAGTTGTGCAGGTCGGTAAATCGGACCGTGAGCGGGTCGAGGGTGTCGTACTGCTCGAACAGTTTCTCGCCGATGTCGCGGGTGTCTTGCCAGGTCATGGTCGTCCTCGTGGGTCAATCCGCCGCGTTGGCGATCTGGCCTTCGGTCTTGCCGGAAAGCAGGCCTTTCACGGCTGCGTTCATCTGCAGTTCGGCAAGCGGGGCGGTGACGGTGCCGAACGCATCGACGGCCCGGTGCAGGGCGTCCACGTCGGTGCCGGCCATTGCCGCAATCAGGGTGGTCGTACAGGCCTCGATTTTCGCCCGCTCGTCGGGGGGCAATCGATCCCCGACCCGTTCCATGGCCCGCGACGCGTGTCGCAGGTCGGTGTCGGCTTTGTTCTTTAACTCCACGAACCGCCGGGCGGTGAAGTCCGCGTGCGCGTGCTCGACGCTATCGAGGACCAGTTTCTCGACCTCGTCCTGCGACAACCCGTGAGCCGCCTTCACTTCGACCGAGGCTTCCCGCCCGCTCCGCTGTTCCTTGGCCGAGACGGTGAGCATGCCGTTCGCGTCGACGAGGAACGTCACGTCCACCTGGGCCATCTGGGCCGGCATGGGCGGAATGCCGCCGAGCTTGAAGGCCCCGAGCAGCCGGCAGTCTTTCGTGAGTTCCCGTTCCCCCTGGAAAATGTTCACGACGATTGCCGTTTGGTCGTCGGCGAACGTGGTGTACCGCTGGCTCGCACGGCAGGGGACCGTGCTGTTGCGGTGGATGACTTTGTCCACGACGCCGCCGAGGGTTTCAATGCCGAGCGAGAGCGGGACGACGTCGAGGAGCAGGAGGTCGCGTCGGCCGGTGGTGAGGATGTCGGCCTGAATCGCCGCCCCGAGGGCGACGACTTCGTCCGGGTTTAGGTCGCAGTGCGGCGGCCGACCGAAAAACGCTTCCACCTGATTGCGGACGAAGGGAATGCGGGTCGATCCGCCGACCAGTACGACTTCGTCGATCTGCGAAGGAGTGATCTTCGCATCCCGCAGTGCCGATTTGCACTTGGCCAGTGAGCGGTCCACAAGTGGCCGGATGAGCGATTCGAATTCCCCCCGGGTGATTGTCCGTGAGAAGGTCCGTGGACCGCGGCCGTCCCGGCCGCTTGGGACCGCCACCCGCATTTCGACTTGGTCTGTCACGGAAAGGCCGATTTTCGTTTTCTCCGCCGCGTCGCGGAGGTGCTGCAACAGTTCGGGTTCGTCCGACCGCATGGTGACGCCCATTTCTTTCGCGGCGAGGGTCATCAGTTCGCGGTCGAAGTCGTCCCCGCCGAGACGGGTGTCGCCGTTGGTGCTGAGGACTTTGAATACGCCGTCGGCGAGTTTCAGAATCGAGCAGTCGAACGTGCCGCCGCCGAGGTCGTAGACGGCGACGGTGCCGGCGTTTTTCTTGTCCAATCCGTAGGCGAGGGCGGCGGCGGTCGGCTCGTTGACGATTCGCAGAACGTCCAACCCGGCAATCCGCCCGGCGTCGCGGGTCGCCTGCCGTTGGGCGTCGTCGAAGTACGCCGGCACGGTGATGACGGCCTTGGTCGGATTGCCGGCCCGAGCCCGCACTTCTTTCAGAATCATCGCCGAGAGTTCTTCGGGCGTGTATTCCTTGCCGCCCACCTGCACCCGCAGCACCTTCCGTCCGTCCGCGGCCTCGCGTTCGACGAGTTGGTGCGGGATGAGCGGAAGGTCGTCTTTCAGGTCGGCAAGCGTCCGCCCCATGAGCCGTTTGACGCTGAACACCGTATGGGCCGGGTCGGCCAAAGCCCGGGCCTTCGCGGCACTGCCGACGAGCACGCTGCCGTCCGGATGGAACGCCAGGCACGACGGCACGAGTGCCACCCCGGCCGCGTCGCGCACGCACTCCGGCCGGCCGTTCTTCACGTACGCCGCCAAGCTGTACGTGGTGCCGAGATCGATGCCGACAGTGGGAGAATTCATGACGTGAACCCGAACTCGATTGGTCGCTGCAGGGATCGAACCTGCGACCACTCGCGTGTAAGGCGAGCGCTCTACCGCTGAGCTAAGCGACCGGTTTCGGCATTATACCGCGTGACATGTGTGGGTGACCGCGCCGCCGGCGCGGATGGCAGCGGCGACGAGGCCGGCTTCAGTCAACTCGGCGTCGGTCGCCCCGGCGGCCTTCGCCCGCTTGCCGTGAATCTCGATGCAGTACGGGCACTGCGTCGTGACCGCGACGGCCACGGCCATCAGTTCCTTGATCTTCACCGGCAAAGCCCCGGCCGCGAACGCGGCCTTGTCAAACGCGACGAACGACGCGAACGCCTCCGGCGCGTGCGCCTGCATCGATTTCATCTTTGCCAAATTAGCCATGTCGTACACGGCATGTCTCCGTCAGTCGGGGGAAAGGTCGCGGAGTAAACTTTGTATCGTCTTCGCTGCGTTCAAGTCTTTCCGGACGCCGGCGAGGTCGGATTTCTCGAATTTGGCGACCAAGCCGGCTGCGATCGTATCCAATCGGCTTCGCAAATCCCCTTCGATTTCGACGAGTGAACCGCCCGCCGCCCGGATTTCTTCGATTCGCTCCCGTGTTTCCATCATTTCCATCAGGAACGACTGGTCCTGCGTTTTGTCGGCAGTGCCACCCAGGAGTCGGGCCAGATAGTCGGCCCGGCGGAACGGGTCGGTCAGCGTCACGTAGGCTTCGTTCAGTGCGGCCGTATCTTCTAGGCTCGATTGCCGACCCGCCGCGTCAGCCGTCGCGTGATAGTCCGGGTGCGATTCGCGGGAGCGGGCGAGGTATTCCCTTTCCACCGAAACCGGGTCAACGGAAAAGCGCCTCGGCAGCCCGAGGCGCTCGAAGGCGTCCATAGTTTCAAGTTCCACGTTTTAGGGTTTCAAGGTCCCGATCCGGCGTGAAACTTGGAACCCTGAAACTTGAAACCGGCCGTTACATGGAGAACGAACTGCCGCAGCCGCACTTGCTCTTGGCGTTAGCGTTATCGACGCTGAAGCCCCGCTTGTTCAGGTCGTCGTGGAAGTCGACCACGACGCCGTCGAGGTAGAGGGCACTTCGCTTGTCGACGACGACCGGAACCCCTTCGAGTTCGAACGTGTCGTCGAGCTTCTCGTTCACTTGCGGGTCGAGGTCGAGCTTGTGCTGGAACCCGCTGCACCCGCCGCCGACTACGCGAAGGCGGAGGTGAAGCTTTTCTTCCAGACCGCCGGACGCTTGCTCGGCCATGATCCGTTTCACTTCGGAAGCGGCCTTGGGGGTGATTGTCACGCGGGGCGTGGCTTTCACCGAGGCGTCGTCTTTGAGGCCCAGAGTTTTCGTTTCTTCGGCAACGGCAGTGGCCATAATGGATACCTGGTAAGGGTTAGGTTTCTAAGGAAATCATACCAAAGCGGTCAACCGGCGGCGGCGAGGGCGGGCTCGGCCGCCTCCTGCTTCTCCTTGTAATTCTTGATCGCCGCTTTGATCGCATCCTCCGCCAGGACCGAGCAGTGAACCTTGACCGGCGGCAGGGCCAGTTCTTCCACGATCTGCGTGTTGCGGATCGACAGCGCTTCGTCCACCGTTTTGCCCTTGAGCCATTCGGTGGCGAGACTGCTCGACGCGATGGCCGATCCGCAGCCAAAGGTCTTGAACTTGGCGTCTTCAATCACGCCCGTTAGAGGGTTGATCTTCACCTGAAGTTTCATGACGTCGCCACATTCTGGAGCGCCGACGAGTCCCGTGCCGACGGCCGAATCCTTCGCGTCGAAGCTGCCGACGTTTCGCGGGTTGTTGTAGTGTTCGAGAATCTTGTCGCTGTATGGCATCACGGAACTCCTTTGTCGAATGGTGTATTAGTGGGCGGCCCAGGCGATTTTCTTGATATCGATTCCGTCCTGAACCATCTCGAACAGGGGCGACATTTCCCGCAACCGGTTCACTTCCCGAACCACGAGCTCGACGACGAAATCGACCTCGGCCTCGGTGCTGAACCGCCCGAGGCCGAAGCGGATGCTACTGTGCGCCAGTTCGTCGCCGACGCCCAGGGCCCGGAGGACGTAGCTCGGCTCCAGGCTCGCACTGGTGCAGGCCGACCCGGACGAAACGGCCACGTCTTTGATACCCATCATCAGGCCTTCACCTTCCACGTAGGCGAAACTGATGTTGGCGTTTCCGGGAAGGCGTTCGGTCGGGTGGCCGTTGAGATAGCTCTCGGGCAACTGGCTCATGATCCCCTTGCGAAGTCGATCGCGCAGGCCAGAGGTCCGCTTCGCTTCTTCGGGCATTTCCTTGCGGGCCAGGGTGCAGGCTTCGCCGAGGCCGACGATGAGCGGGACCGGCAGAGTTCCGGACCGCATCCCCCGCTCGTGCCCGCCGCCGTCGATCTGGGCTTCGAGTCGAACCCGGGGATCTTTCTTGCGAACGTAGAGGGCGCCAATGCCTTTCGGGCCGTACAGCTTGTGGGCGGTCAGGCTCAGGAGGTCGATGCCCATGTCTTGTACGTCGACCGGAAGTTTGCCAACGGCCTGAACCGCGTCGGTGTGGAACAGGACGCTTTTTTCTTTACAGACTTTGCCGATGGCCTTGATCGGTTGCAGCGTACCGATTTCGTTATTCGCCGCCATGATCGAAACGAGAATCGTCTGATCGGTCATCGCCTCCCGCACCTGCTCGGCCGAGACGCGGCCGAATTCGTCTACGGGCAGATATGTAACGTGGAACCCATCCCGTTCGAGCCGTTTGCAGGTATCGAGAATCGCTTTGTGCTCCGTCACCTGGGTGATGACGTGGTTGCCCTTCTTCTTGTACATCGCAACCGCACCCTTGAGGGCGAGGTTGTTGCTTTCGGTTGCGCCGCTCGTGAAAATCAGTTCTTTGCCGGTCGCCCCGATCAACTCGGCGATCTGGTCCCGGGCTTCTTCCACCGCCGCCTCGGCCTCCCAGCCGAACGGGTGGTTTCGACTCGCGGCGTTGCCGTACTTCTCCGTAAAGTAAGGCAACATGGCCTCGACCACTCGCGGGTCGCACCGCGTGGTCGCATTGTTGTCCATGTAAATCGGCGTCTTCAACATCGGGTGTCGTCCCTGGGTGTTCGGTCAGGCGAGTGCGGCCACGGGTTCGGCGGCCGAACCGCAGCACGTGGACGCGGCTTCCACAATCATGGGCAACGGGGCGGACCCCATGTGCTTGAGGGCACCGGGGGACAACACTTCGTCCAGCGTCACACCGCGAAGTACGTCCATGATTCGCCGGTAGATTTCCCCCATCGGCGATTGGATCGGGCAATTCCCGACCAACATGCACGGCTCGGCGTCCGTTTCCGGCGACGTACACATCGTCAACTGAAACCCGTCTTCCATCGTTTCCAGCAACTCGGCCAGGGTGATTTCCCCCGGTGGCTTGCTGAGGGCATATCCCCCCTTCACCCCGCGGTGGCTGGTAACGTAGCCTGCGTGACAGAGGTCTTTCAGGATGTTCGCCACAAAGGGGCGGCTTAACCCGAACTGCGCCGCCACTTCTCGGGCATTGCCACCGGTTTTGCGTTGGTTCAGGTACGACAGGATGAGCAGGGCATAGTCCGCCTTGCGGCTCAAAAGAACCATGACTTGCCCTCCACAAACTGCAGTCCACGAATCCGCACTTACCGGTTTGTATTTTAGTTATCTTAATCGAAGCCGACAAGTACGAATTCGATTTTCTGAGTGTGTTACAGCGGGCAAAACCTTGTGGGGTAATGACTTGAAGATGCCTGGACGCTTCAAATCGAGAATAATTCAACATCTGCCCGGTCTTTACCCGAAGTTGCGAATTCGATACAGTCCGGCCCGCCACCGATCCAGATAAGGTGTTCCATGGGACGGATTGCCGACGAACTCTCGCCTGTCGGGCTTTCCGTTGTAGTGCCGGCGTTTAATGAAGCAGAGGTAATCCAGTCGGTTGTCGAGGAAGCCGTTGCAAGACTTCGGGACATAACACCGAATTTCGAAGTGATCGCCGTCGACGACGGGAGCACGGACGGAACGGGGCGAATCGTCGAATTGCTCATGGGTCGTGACCCACACGTTCGTCTTGTGACACAATCGTCGAACAGAGGCTACGCGGACGCTTTACGAACCGGATTTGAGGCCTCTCAATTCGGCCTCGTGGCCTTTACCGACGCGGACGGGCAATTCGACCTTGCCGACCTGCGGCAAATGATTCCCACGGCCCTCCGCGTCGGACTCGCGGTCGGGTATCGAGCGGACCGCCAAGACCCCTGGCTGCGAAAACTCTATTCCCGCGGATACAACCTGTTGGCCCGTGCATTATGCGGCACCCGGGCCCGGGATTGCGATTGCGCGTTAAAAGTGTTTCGCCGTGACGTGCTGCACGCCCTCTGGCCTCGGTCCCGAGGCTATTTCGTAAACACGGAAATGCTGACCCGCGCCCGGCAACTCGGCTTGCCGCTCGTCGAGTTCCCGGTGACACACCGGCCGCGGCGGGGCGGGGTCAGCAAAGTCTCGATCCGCGAAATTCCTCGCGTCGCACGAATGTTGATTTCGTTCTGGTGGCGGCACGTGCTATTCGGCGCCAAACCGATGCCTATCCCGGCAAACGTGTTCGCGGCCAAGATTGCAGTGCCCGAACCGTCAGCCGTGGCCCGGGCCGCGTAGGCGGGCGACGAGGGCCAGTGCTTCTTCTTTCGATTTCACTTCGCCGTCGAGTTGGGCCGCGCGGACCCTTTCCAGCCAACCTTTGTAATCGGGCCCGGGCGTGTACCCGGCCGCGGTCAGGTCGTCGCCAGTGATGAGGGGCGGCGGATTAATAACTTCGGGCTGCAACTCCCGGAGTACATTGGCACTGAAATCCGCGTCGTCGGACGGGCACCCCTCGGCCGCCACCCGGGCTCGATCGATCGCGATCAGGTCGGGTGCGAAGGGGTGGGCCAGGATCGGGTAAAGCTTGCTCTTCGATTGCCCAGCCGCCCCGGTCAGGGCCGACTGATGACCGACGAGCCAGGCGACGTGTCGGAGTTCGTCGGCCGACAGTTTCAACCGCCGGCCGATCGCCCCGGCGGCCTTTGGGTCCGTGTCCAGTAGCAAGGTCGCGAATGTTCCCTCGAACCCGAAGCGGTCGGGCAAGTATCGCACGGTCTCGGTCCGCGTCTCAACGGACGCGGCGACCTCGGGAAACACCGGCGTGACCAACTCAAACCGGTTCAGCCATTCAACCGCCTTCGCCCGCGTCGGGTGCGCGAGCATCTTGCGCAGCTCCTCCGCGATGCGTTCTGCACTGACGACGAAAATTTGCTCAGCCAAGCGACGCCCGGCAAACCACGTCGCTGGATCGATCGTCAGATCGAATCTCGCAGCGAGGCGGACGGCCCGGAGGATACGGAGTTTATCTTCGGTGAACCGGGCGGCGGGATCGCCAATTGCCCGCAGCACTTTCGATTCCAGATCGGCCCGGCCACCGACGAAGTCATAGAGTCGTTCCGCGACGGGATCGAAGAAGAGGCCGTTGATGGTGAAGTCGCGTCTGGCGGCGTCGGCTTCCGCGTTGCCGAACGTCACCGCATTGGGCCGTCGGCCATCGGTGTAAGACCCGTCGCTTCGAAATGTCGCAACCTGAACGTTGATATGTTCGCCATTCATCCGCGGGCCGAGCACTTCAATAACGCCGAAGGCTGCCCCGATGGCAATGGTTCGCCGAAAGAGTTGCTGGACCCGTTCCGGCACCGCGTCGGTCGCCACGTCGTGGTCGGCGGGCGTAAGGCCGAGGAGTTCGTCCCGCACGCACCCGCCGGCAAAGTACGCCACGTGCCCCGCGGCCTGCAAGGTGCGAACGACGTCGGCGGCGAAGTCACGTTCGGTCATGGGATTAGTTTACCGATCAAAGCATTCGAAACGAAAAACCCCGTGTCCGGGCAAGCCGAACGCGGGGCCAGGGTATCGGTCGTCACTTAATCCAGGAAGGCCACGAACCGCGACGCAACCGACTGACCTTCCGTGTTCATCGCAACCAAGTGCCACTCATGCAAACGAATGGTCGCGTGGTCGGGGTGGCGGACTCGGCCCCGGGCGTACACGGCCGGGTTTCTTCGCTGAACGCTCCATCCCCACGTTCGGGCCTTCGGATTCCGGGAAAGGATTCCGTTGTAACGGGCGGTCGTCACTCCCAACGGGTGTCGGGAGCAAACGTGGACCACTTCCCCGCCAGTTCGCACAGACTCCTCGAGCCGGTGTGGCTTGCTCCCCACTCCGCGGGAGAGTGGTTCGTTGTGCAGGATCGTCACCGGATCGGGGCGGAACCACGTCTGGGGGAGGAAGAACCATTCGCCCTGACGAACGAACGCTTCGTTCCGCCGACGGTGCCGCCGGGCAACGGAAACCCGCTGCCGGTCTTCGGCCATCCGCACGACGGCCGGCTTGAGCGCATCCTTTGCCGCCCGGACCGTCCCGGCCCCGTTCGCGAAATCGGGCAGGCCTGCGACGAACCAGTGCCGCTCGTCGTGACCGCATAGGAACTTACTCGTCTTTCCCTCGTCACGGAGGGCGAGCAGTAAGTGCCGATCCGACGGATCGACCGTGACCGGAAAGAGATCGGCTTCTGTGTCCTTCGGAAACCGGATTTCGAAACTCTCCCCGAACCGGTCTTCAACGACGTCGATTGCAACACCTCCGGCCGTTTCCGGACGGACCCGGAGTCGGGCGCCGATCCGGCGGAAATGCGGTTCCAGCTTGAAAATGTCCATAAGGCACCTACGCAATCTTCCTCTCGATACGCGTCGAATTCGACGAGTTTTCCAGTAGAGGGACGCGCAGGCGTCGATGAGGTTCGCAAAAAATACCGATTACAGTACACCCTTGGTCGAAGGCACCCCGGTCCCTCTCGGGTCCGGCTCACATGCCACCCGTAGTGCCCTCGCACACGCCTTGAAGATCGTTTCGACGATGTGATGCGTGTTTCGGCCGTGGTGGAGGACGACGTGGAGTGTCAGTTTTCCGCTACTTGACACGGCCCGCCAGAACTCCTCGGCCAACTGCGACGAAAACGTTCCCAACAGTTCCCGGGGCACCTCGGCCTTCCAGACCAGGAACGGCCGGCCTGAAAGATCGACGGCCGCGGTCACGAGTGCTTCGTCCATCGGCACCGTCGCGTCGCCGTAGCGGCGGATTCCGGCCTTGTCGCCTAGGGCTTGGGCGAGCGCGGTGCCGAACGCGATGCCGACGTCTTCCACCGTGTGGTGGGAGTCGACGTGCAGGTCCCCGGCACACTTCACGGTCAGGTCGAAGAGGCCGTGCTTGGCAATGTGCGTCAGCATGTGGTCGAAGAATCCGACTCCGGTGGCGACGTCGGCTTTGCCCGACCCGTCCAGGTTCAGCGTCAGCTCGATCTTCGTCTCGGCCGTATCACGCCGGATGGTCGCGGTGCGGGGCATTACTTCCCTTTCGATTGATTCTTGCCGATCCACTGGAACCCGGCTTTGATGTCGGCGTACACATCCCCCTTCCACCCGTGGCCGCCTTCGTACGTCGCCAGTTTTACCTTTGCCCCGGCTTCGCCAAGTTTCTTCTCCGCGTCCGCGGCCATCTCGTACGGACAGGTCATGTCGTCTTCGGAATGATACAGGTAGAAGAGCTTCTCTTTCGCCTTCTCCAACGCCGGCAGCCGGTCCGGCTTGAAGACAGACATCGCTACAAAGGACGCGGTCACCTTCGGGTTCGTCAGGGCGACCGCATAAGCGGCGGGGCCGCCGGAGGACCAGGAAAACGTCATCACCTTCGTCGCGTCGGTTTCGTATTTCGTCGCCACGTCGTCGAGCACGGCCGAGACGAACTCCTCGGTGGTAAATTTCATTCCGGCTACGTCGGATTTATCCTTCGCCGTCGGCCAGACGATTTCCTGCTTCGGCGTCCACTTCGGGGCAACGAGCTGGGCGACGAGGAAGCCAGACGGCACGCCGTATTTGAACACTCGCTTGCCGAACGGGACGAAATCCGCCGACCCGTTCCCGCCAGGCAGGACGATGAGGATTCCATAGCCGCCGGCCGGCGGGCGGTCCACTTTCTTACTCGAAATGAGGTAATACTTCTTCGCTTCGTCTCCGCCGGCCCGTTGCAACCGGGCCGAAACGTCGGCCGTATCGTCTTCATCGGCAAGTCCGGCGGTCCCAAATAGGAACGAGAGGAAAACCGTCATTGTGGTTCGCACGGTCGGTCCCTCAGAGGTGACGCACGACCATCCGGTTTACCCGATCCGCTGCACCTCCGCCAGCAGTCGGTCGATTTCCTCATCGGTCCCGACGCTGACCCGCAGGCCGTCGCCGTAGCCGGGGTAGGTCATGTAGCGGACGAGAATCCCGGCCACCTTCAGTTCTTCGTAGACCGGCCGCACCGGCTTCACCCGCCGGCACCAGACGAAGTTCGCCTGGCTCGGCGTGACCGCGTAGCCGAGGGCGGAAAGGGCCGTCGCCATCCGGTTCCGCGTCGCGAGGATCTTTGCCCGCAGCCCTGTGTAATAAGGTTGATCTTGGATCGCGGCGGTCGCGGCCGCGAGGCTCAGCACGTCACAGTTGTAACTATCCTTCACCTTTCCGAACTCGCGGACGAGTGCCGGGTCGGCGACGAGGAACCCGAACCTTATTCCGGCGAGTGCGTAGTATTTGCTGAACGACCGGGTGACGACGACGTTCGGGTTCTTGAAGGGGAGCATGAGGCCGTTCGACTCGGCGAAGTCGGCATAGGCCTCGTCGAGGACGAGCGGCCCGTCGACCTCCGCGGCGAACCGTTCGACGGCCGCGAGGGGGAGCGCCGTACCCGACGGCGAGTTCGGGTTCGGGAGGAATGTCAGGTCCGCGCCGGGCTTTGGCCAGGTCGACGGCAGCGACCAGTCGGGTTGGAACGGAACCGTCTCGAATGCCGCCCCCTGAATCTCCGCGAGCGACCGGTAGAGCGAATAGCTCGGTGTCGGCGAAACGATCCGACCCCCTTCCGGCACGAACGTGCGGGTCAGGATCGTCAGCAAATCGTCCGACCCGTTGCCGATCAGGATCGAATCAGGATCGACCTTGAGGACTTCGCCCGCCGCCTTGCGGAACTCGTCGCCGAACGGCTGCGGGTACTTGCGGAGCGAGTTCGCGGTGAGGGCCGCGCGGATCGCCTCGACCACCCGCGGCGACGGCGGGTACGGGTTCTCGTTCGTGTTCAGTTTGACGACGTCCGGCCGGTTGACCTGCTCGCCGGGCATGTAGCCGGCCGTGGAGCGGATGGTGGGGCGGATGGAGGACATTGACTTGATCACCTATGCCAGCTGCAGTGTCTCGTTCTCCATTGAAGTAACGAGGTCGGCCAACCATGCCTCCAAGCTCAGTGCCCGAACCGGCCGGCGCTCCGTGTCATGGTAGAACATGATGATTTGGCCTGGAAAACTATCGTTCTCGGCCGCCAAATCTACACACAAGTGGTCTCCGGCTCCATTCTCCAAAAATGGCACCCAACTCCGTCGCCACCACTTTGGATCATCGAAGTCTGATCCAATCATGCCATCCAACAGTTCCTTCTGCCGTGAAATGTCCTCCAATCGGGAGAACATTAGATTTTGAACCAGTGACTCCGACCGAAGTTGGTCATGTCCATTTCGCCACTGAAATAACCGTCTGAAAGAATGTGGTAGCTTGAGCGAGAACTGTGATTCGAAAGCATTCAATTGGTCATCGGTCACGCCTGGTAGGAGGTGGGCGAAATAGTCACGCCGGTTAGTTGCCAGCCAGTGATCCATTCGCCTAATCAATCCCTCCACCATTCCCGCCTCCAAACAGTTCGTAACTTACTTCTTCCCGTTCGCCGTCACCAGCACCTTGTCCGGCTTCGGCTTCGGTCGGGCGGCGGGGCCGGAGTCGTTGACGCGGAATTCCACGCTCGCGGCGTGTCCGGTGAGGCCTTCCTTCTTGGCCAAGTAAATCACGTCTTCGGATATATCCCGCAGCCCGTTCCGGGTGAAGCGGATGATACTTGTCCGCTTGCGGAAGTCGTTGGCGTTCAATCCACTGCTGAATCGCGACGTGCCGCCGGTCGGCAGCACGTGGCTCGGCCCCGCCGCGTAGTCGCCGAGGGCAACAGGTGTGAACGGGCCGAGAAAGATCGACCCGGCGTTTTCCACGTCGTCGGCGAAGGCGTCCGGATCCCGCGTCTGAATGTGCAGGTGTTCGGGTGCCAGTTGATTCACCACCGCAATCGAGGCCTTTTTGTCCGCACACATGATGAACGCCCCGTGCCGTTCGAGGCATTCGCGGGCGAGGTCGGAGCGGGACAGTTTGGAAAGCCGCTTTTCGAGGGCTTCCACCACTTCGTTCAGAAGCGGCTCGTACCAGGTGACGAGGATCGGCACGCCGGGAGAGTGTTCGGCCTGGGCGATGAGGTCGAGGGCGACGTAGGACGGGTGGGCCGAGTCGTCCGCGGCCACCACGATTTCGCTCGGCCCGGCGATGCAGTCGATGGCGACCGTGCCGAATACGAATTTCTTGGCCAAGGCGACGAACTGGTTTCCAGGACCGCAGATCATGTTGACCGGCTGAATTCCTTCCACGCCATAAGCCATGGCGGCAATCGCCTGGGCCCCCCCAATCCGGTAGACCTCGGTAATGCCGAGTTCGTGGCAGGCGGCCAGCATGTCCCGGTTGTAGGCCCCGTTTTCTTTTGGCGGCAGGCAGACGGCGATTTCCTCGACCCCCGCTGCCCGAGCGGGAATGATTGTCATGAGCAGTGTGGACGGGTAAGCTGCCGCCCCGCCGGGGCAATACACGCCGACTCGCTGCAGCGGCCGATACCGGACGTGCAATTCGTATTGGCCGGAAACGCGAAGTTCGGCGTCCCGGTGCAACAGCCCGGACTGGAAGGAATCGAGGTTGTACCGGATCCGGCGGAGGGCGTCGAGGTATTCCTCGCTCGTATCGCCGTGTGCTTTTTTCAGTTCCTCGGGCTTCACCCGGAGCAATTCCGGTTTCAGCTTCACCTTGTCGAACTGCTCCGTGAATTTCAGCAGTGCCGGGAGGCCCTGATCGCGGACGTCGGTGCAAATCCGTTCTACGGTCCGGGCTGGGGACAGCGGTTGGCCGAACACGGCCTGGGTGAGCTTTTTCCCGGCCGGGGTGACAATATCCGCGTCGGTAGTCAGGGAAGCCTTGAACTTGGCGAACTGGGCGGCGCCGTTCGTGGCAGTCATATCAATCCGCCGAACCTTCAAGGCGGGCATCGGGAAACCTCGCGGGTAGGCCGTGGCAGCGTGCGGCCGATGGTCGGAAAAGAATCGCCTTTTGGACGTCGGGGAGGTGGAACTCGTCACCCGTTAGCGTACTATCAGCGTTATACGAATCCCTGCCGAACCCTGCAATAAACGGGCGAATCCGCGTCGAGTTTGCCGGACGCAACCGCAATAAATTGTGGGAGTTAAGCCGATTATGCGGAAGAAATCGGGCGGCGGGAACAAAACCCCGACTGACAAACAGGCGTTCATCAATCTGGTGAAGGGCCGATTCGCTTCGGTGGAGGGCTTTCGTACCCGTGCAATGTTCGGCGGCTACGGCCTCTATCTCGGCGATTCCTTCTTCGCCATTGTGGATGAATCTCGCATCTATTTCCGAGTGACCGCCGACACGAAGTCGGATTACGAATCGGCCGGAATGACGCCGTTCGAACCGTGGCCCGGACACGTCATGACCGGCTATTATGAAGTGCCGCCTGGCGTGTGGAATGACGACGTGTTGCTGCGGGAATGGGCTCGCCGCGCGGCGATGCGATCGACCAAATCCAAGACTCGTCCGACACCCAAAAAAAGCAAGGAGAAACGGAGATGATTCGCGGCGTCCATACCATGTTCTATTCGTCTCATCCCGACGAGTTCCGGGCGTTCGTTCGCGACAAGTTGAAATTCTCTTTTACCGATGTCGGTAGGGGATGGCTGATCTTCGACATGCCCGAGGCCGATTTGGGCTGCCACCCGGCCGATCCGGCCGAAGGAGCCGTTTCCGGTACGCCGAACATTTCGTTCTATTGCGACGACATTGCGGCGACGGTTGCCGAATTAAAAAGTCGGGGCGTTGAGTTCACCAAGCCGGTCGAAGACCACGGTTACGGATTTGTCACGTTCTTCAAAGTTCCGGGAGACTTTGAGATTCAACTCTACCAGCCCAAGTACGCGAAAAAGGGGAGTTCGGGAAACTCGACAAATTGAATCGGGATTGAGACTATTCGCTTGCCTTCTCCCTTCGGATGGTGTCAAACAGGAGTCGTTCGCCCCGCGGTTCGATGGATCGTCCCGGAACCGCCCGGCAGCGGGGGAAGGCCGATGACACCGGCTGTCGATTTTTTCGACACTTCGACAAGGAACTGGCGCGCCAGGCTCGCCATCAGCGTCGACGTAATGCGCGAGCTCAGCCGGTACACCGATCCGGAAGAAATGTATCTCGTTTTCTCCTGGCGGATGAATCAGATTTTCCCGACGTCCCGCCAGATCACGATCTCCCGCCGCGGACTCAAGAAACCTCAATACCGCGTCACCCGATTCAACCGATGGGTGGACGGGGCCAACCCGTGGAAAGACCCCCACCGTTTTCCGGTTCATTCGGGCGGGATTTTCACGGACTTACTTTACGGCGACGAACCGCGGGTCGTGGATAACCTCGTCATTTCCAGCGGCGATCCGGCGTACGAATACTTACGCGGACAGGGGTCGTTAATGGCGGTGCCGTTGTTCGAAAACGGTACCGCCCAAAACATGGTAGTTCTCACGCGTGACGAAACGTCCGCGTTCCCGCCCGAACAGGTTCCAGAGCTTGTCTGGATGAGTAATCTCTTTGCCCGGGCTATGCAGACGTTGGTACTGTCCGAAGCGTTGCAGGAGGCGAACGACGAGGCCGAATACGAATTGCGGGCCATTGGGGAAATTCAACGATCCCTGCTCCCGGCCGAATTACCGGAAATGCCCGGCCTCGATGTGGCGGTAAGTTATCGGGCGGCGGGTCGGGCCGGAGGTGACTATTACGACTTCTTCCCCGTCGACGGGGAACGGATCGGGGTACTCATCGCGGACGTGAGCGGCCACGGCACCCCGGCCGCGGTGGTCATGGCCGTCGCCCACAGCCTCGCCCATACCGACCCGGATGCGCAGGCCAAACCCGCAACCTTCCTCGCCCGCCTCAACGACCACCTTGCCCGACGATACACCACGATTTCGGGCACGTTCGTCACCGCTTTTTACGGCGTGTTCGACCCGACCCGCCGGACACTCAACTATGCAAACGCAGGCCACGTGCCGCCCCGGCTCATCCGGTGGAACGGCTACGCCGAAGTGCTTTCCCAGGCCCGCCACGTACCGCTCGGCGTCATCGACACGGCCGCGGGTTACATGGAAGAAACTGTTACCGTCGAACCGGGGGATCAGGTCGTCTTGCTGACCGATGGCGTCACGGAAGCCGTCAGTGTCTTCGGCGACGTGTTCGGGGCCGACCGGATCGAACCGCTCGCGTTGGCCGGTACGACCGCGAAAGATCTGGTCACCGCAATCGTGGAAGACGTGGACGCGTTCAGCGCCGGTGCCCCGCCCAAAGACGACCAGACCGTGCTGGTTGTTCGCTTTCCGGAGCGGTAGAAAGAATACTGCCCCGTTTCCAACACTTTTCAGGAGCCCTCCCCATGTTCGTCCGCCGATCTTTCCTCTCCCTCGCAGCGGTCGCGGGATTCGCCTTCGCGGCTGCAGCCTCCCCGCCAGTCCCGATCAAGAAAGAAACAACGAAGCGCGTTTTGCTCGTCACCCACTCGGGCGGATTCATTCACGACTCCGTCGGCGTGGCCGAAGACGTTCTGAGCGAACTTGGGCCGAAAAACGGATTCGTCGTGACGACCTACCGGTACACTGGCGATCCGAGCGATCCGGGCTTTGCCAAGTACGCCAGCGATTTTCAGAAGCGGACCGGCAAACCAGTGGACAAAGAGCACATGGGTCGGATCAACAAGGACACGCTCAAGAACTTCGATTGCGTGTTCTTCTTTACCACCGGCAGCGGGCCCCAGAAGAAAAACATCGGCCCCGTGAACGCCGACGAACTGAAAGACCTCACCGCCTGGGTCAAGGCCGGCGGGTGCCTCGTCGGGTCTCACTGTGCGGCCGACACGCTTTACGACACGACCTACGGCGATCTGCTCGGAGCGTTTTTCAAGACTCACCCGAGCGGTCTTCACAAAGTTAAGCTGAAGTGTGAAGACCCCAAGCACCCGGCCGCAGCCGGATTGGTCGACGGCTCGATGTACGAAGACGAGATCTACATTTTCCAGGACAAGCCGTACGATCGGTCCAAACTGCACATCATCTGGAGCATCGAAAAGGGGACGTTCGATTCGGTCGCCGGGAAAAGTGCCCGCAAGGACGGCGATTACGCCATTTCCTGGTGCAAGGACGAGGGGAAAGGCAAGGTGTTCTATACCTCGCTCGGCCACCAGAAGAAAGTCTGGCGGGACGAGAAGTTCCAGGCACACCTGCTCGGCGGCATGAAGTGGGCGATGGGCGAAGTCAAAGGGTCGGCGGCACCCAGCGCGGCGAAACCGAAGGCCATCATCCAATAGCCCGTAATCGAGGTCGGTCGCGATCGGCTAAACGTCCGTCGCGAAATCGAAAACGCGGTCGAGATTCACCTGGTCCGGCGGGCAGTCCTTCCGGGCCGGGACGAGCGGATAAACCTCGGGGAACGAGAACCGGCCCGGGCTCCAGTCGCGGGGCCAGTCGTCGGGGAGCGGACTTGGGGCGAACCGGCGTTCCGGGCCGGGGGGAATTTTTGTGCCCGTTTCGTCGCGCATGGGCACGCCGACGAGTTGGCCGTCGGGGAGAGATTTTGTCGAAACGACCGCGGCTGTGGCGAAAAATTCCGCTTTCAGGCCGTCCCGGTCGGCCGCCAACCGGCCGACCATTCGCTTCAAGAGCATCAGCAGGCGATCCCGGTCGCCGGGCGGCACCAGATCGAGTTTCGGGGCCACAAACGCTACGCGGTTGATCCACGCCGGCCGCCAGCCGTGTGGCAGGAATACCCTGGCCAGATTCCGGCCGACTTTCTCCACCGCCGATTCCCCCGGGTCGAGCACGGCGAACAGGTCGCCGAGAATTTGCCGGGCGTCGTCGTACATGCCCACCCCGCCTGCGAGGATCATGGTGAGGTCGAGCATCACCACGAGGGAATGGCAGGATCGCAGGGCCGCGAGATAGGGCGAGACGACTTGCGACGCGTAGCGGTCGTACCGTTCGGCGAAGAGCCGGCCGAAGGCGGTGCCGCGAAGCCGCGGGGGCAGGGGGGCGAACTGCTCGGCGTCGGACAGGCCGGCGAACCGGCCGGCGGCCAATGCCTCCGCCGCCATCGGCCGGGCCGGCGTGCCGGCCACGTCGAGCAAAAACGTGGACGGGGAAATCATCGGTTTGAACGCCAAAATCAGGTTGGCGAGTGCGAGCCGGTACGTGCGGAGGATTTCGTCCTCCGACGCCGCCGGCTTGGCGATCGAATCGAGAAACGGCTGACACATCCCGCGATAGGCCGAGTCCGTTTCGAGCCGTGCCAGCGTTGTGTCGGACCACGCACCGAAATCCCTTCCCAACATCCCCGCGTCGGCGAGTCGTTCGCCGGGGAGGTCGTAGAGCTTCAGCAGCGTATCGCTGAACGACCAGTCCGTCCGCTCGAACCGGCACGTATACTGAAACCGGTCCCGCGTTTTCTCGGGCCACTTCCCCGCGTGGACCAGGGCGTCCCGATACCGGGCCGCGTCGAACCCGGCCCACCCCGGATCGCACGGCTCCGGTCGGAACTTACGAATTGCCCCCCGCCCGTTGCCGAGCCGGAACCGGTCCGGGTCGTGGTCCTGCAGGTGGTTCACGAGCGACGTCAGCAGGACCGTCTTCCCGGCGTTATAAAGGCCGACCACTCCCACCCGGCATTCGGTCGTTTTCAGGCGAAAGAGGCTCATGGGCGATACCATATCGGCAACGGACCGAAGAAGGAGACTCTAACGATGTCTGGTATTCGCTGCACCCACCTCGACCATTGCTCGGTCCTGATTACCGACGTGCCGGCCGCCCGGCGATTTTACGGCGAAATCCTCGGCCTGAAGGAAATCGCCCCGCCCGCCTCGTTCGACTTCGTCGCCGTCTGGTACGACCTGGGCCACGGCTATTTGCACCTGCTGTTGAAGGACCGGCCCGATTCGCAAAGCCCGCGGCACTTCTGCCTGCACGTTCCCAGTGCCGCCGAAGCCCGTCGCCATCTCACCGGGAAGGACATTCCGGTCGAAGAAACGGTGAAAATCCCCGGCTGCGACCGCTTCTTCATCTACGACCCCGACGGCAACCGGATCGAAATCCTGCAGTGGGAGCGGTCGTACGATCCGACAAAAATCGGCCGGTACTCCGCGTAGAATACGGTCGTCATGGACGAATCCCCCCCTCCGATCAGCGAACAAACCCCCGACCCGCGCCCCGGGCCGGGGGACAAGGTGCGGACGTTTCCGACCACGCCCGGCGTGTACCTGATGAAGGACGCCGAGGGCGTGGTGCTGTACGTCGGCAAGGCCAAGAACCTGCGGAGCCGGGCGGGCCATTACTTCACCAAAGAGGCGGCCGAGAACTTCCGGACCAAAGACCTCATCCCCCTCATCCGCGACGTCGACTTCATCCCGTGCGAAACGGAAGTGGACGCCCTCCTGAAAGAGTCCCGGCTCGTCAAGGACATCCAGCCGAAGTTCAACAAGGACTTGAAGGACGGCAAATCGTTCCCGTACCTGCAAATCCGCACCCGCGAGGAATTCCCGCGGGTCGAATTCACCCGGACGCCGCGGCGGCGGGGCGTGCGGCTCTACGGCCCCTTCACCAGTGCCACCAGCCTGCGGGCCGCGATCCAGGTGCTGCAGCGGGTGTTCCAGTTCCGCACCTGCTCGCTCGACATCAAAAGTTCGGACGACCGCTGGCGGTGGTTTCGGCCCTGCCTCCTGCACAGCATCCGCCAGTGCACCGCCCCCTGCAATTTCCGCGTCAGCCGCGAGGACTATCGCCGGCAGGTGAAGAAACTGGTGCTGGTGATGGAGGGAAAGAAGGGGAAGCTGGTCCGCCGGATGGGGCGGGAGATGCAGGCCGCGAGCGAGTCGCTCTTGTTCGAAAAAGCGGCCCGCATCCGCGACGAAATCACGGCCCTGCGACGGCTGGAACTGCGCGGGGACAAGACCGAAGACTGGCAGCCCGAAGTCTTCCCCATCGACCCGAAGAAAGGGCTGGCGGGGTTGAAGAAGGTGCTGGGGTTGGAGCGGGTGCCGCGGACGATCGAAGGGGTGGATATCGCGCACCTGGGAGGGACGGACACGGTCGCGTCGCTCGTGAGCTTCCTCGACGGGTTGCCGTTCAAACCCGGATATCGACGGTTCAAGGTCAAGAGCGTAGCCGGGGTGGACGATTTCGCTTCGATGCGGGAAGTGGTGGCCAGGCGGTTCCGAAGGCTGGACGACGAAGGCCAGGTCTTCCCGGACGTTCTGCTCGTCGACGGCGGCAAGGGGCAGTTGAGTGCGGCGCTGGACGCGTTCCGGATGTTGGGCATTGACCCGCCGACGGTGATTTCGCTGGCGAAGCAGGACGAGGAGATTTTTCGCCCCGGGGAGAGCGAGCCGATCAAGCTCGGGCGAAATGCGGCGGCGTTGCGGTTGTTGCAATACGTGCGGGACGAAGCCCACCGGTTCGCCCAGCACTACCACCACGCCCTGCGACGGAAGAAGTTGACCGAGGGGTGACTTCGGGTCGTTACTTCTCCGCATCTCCCGGCATCAGGTGCTGCGGCCGGTCGTGGAATGTGACATGGCCCTTCTCGTCGAACTGGAAATCCCAGACCCGGGCGAATTGATCGTCCTTCCATTCCTTGGGCGCGTCGGCTGCCCCGAGTTTTTCGGCCAGGGCGGGGATGGTTTTATGCCGCCAGGCCACCAGCACCACTTTCCCCGCATACTTGGGCGTGGAAAAGAGGTAATTCACGAATCCGTCCACGTCGTCGTTCGGGTGATCGTCGTTCACCTTGAGTTCGAGCCGTTTGGCGAGCGGGGCGACCGTTTCCTTCGGCCGGTGGCTCGAGGCCGAGTTACTGGCCGCCAGAATGAAATCGGGCTTCGGGAACGGGTTCGGCCGCTGCTCGCTCTTCTCAAACAACTCGTGCAAAAGCTCCGCCCGTTTTTCCCCCTCCGGGCTTATGTGCACGGATTTCACTTCGCCGGTCAACTTCTCCGCATGGCGGATGAGGAGGAGCCGGCGCGGATAGGTATGAGGTTTGGCCGGGTTCTGGCCGCAAGCGACCGGACAAGCAACGCCGCCGGCGAGTCCTACCAGGAGAAGAACGCGAAAATAGGTGTGGAACACGGTGGAAACCATCCGAATGCGACCGGGCAGGATAATACAAGCCCATGAAATTACTGTAGCCGGGGTCATTGACCCCGGCTTCCAGAAATAGACCAGCCTCAATGAGGCCGGCACCAGAAAAAATGCAGTTAGACGCTGGCCTTCCGGCGGGTTTTCCGCCAGGTGTAGCGGCCGCCGGTGACGGCGCCAATCAGCAGGAAAATGGAGCTAGGCTCTGGAACGGCAATTTCGAGGCCGTTGACTGGGGCGCGAATTCCATTACCGGAAGTAAATTGTGACGCCTGTGCCGTGAGGGTGAAGGTATCTCCCGAAACGAGGAAATCCATATAGTTGCCGGATTGGCCAAGATCGTCGCCGTTCGGGGCTGTCGTAACTTGCCGGAAAGTCCCGTTAAACTGTTGGTTGTCGAGCAACCGGTAGGCAGTTCCCCCGATGGTATAGTCTCCGCTTCGGCCACCGTTGTTGTTTCCGACGGCATAGACGTAAACGTGGTATGTGCCCGTGAACCCTGCCGCTACAAGCCCCGATACCGTGATGGTCGTAATCGAAGTGTTGTCGGTATCGATATAGCCATGCATCATACTGCCGTCTGACGAGTTGGGCAACTGGTTAGAAGGGATGCTCCAAGTACCCGGGCTCCCACCTACGGTAACGGAAACACCGGTCGTCGTACCGGAGTTGTCGATCAAACTCGAGGTCGTCCCGTTGAGTCCGCTCACGTTGTTCCAGTTTGTAACCGGTGCAACACCCGCTGATTCGCCCGCCGAAAGATTCGTCCCGGCGCCTCCAGATCCACCAGTAGAAGTAAAATTCACGCTCACTGCGGCGCCCTGACCGACCGCGACGGAGCAAATCGGGAGTATCGAAGCGACGGCCAGGAGATAGTTTCGCATTGATTTGACCATGCTGTCACCTCACCAGAAGATTGTCGGATCGCGCGCGGGCGCCGCCGGGTTTGATGATAAGGAAGATAGAACCGTTGGGAATGGGCCAACCCGGATTTTTGGGAAATCCGTCAGTTCTTACTTTTTGGCCGCAAGGACTGTTAACTTTTCGATCACGGGCGGATGGGTGAACCATTCCAGTGAACGGGCGGCGAGGGCGTGGGCGACGTGGCCGGCCAAGTGGACCTCCTGACCTTCACCATCGGCAAAAGCGTCGAAAATGCCAAAGGTGGATGGGCCAATTTTGACGGCGAACCAGACCTCGGTCCGCGATTCCTCATCGATTTGTGCCTTCGCATTGCGGAGAAAGGTTTCGACTTCTTTTTCCTTGCCGGGTCGAATGTCCAGACGGGTAAAGCGGCCGATTTTGGGCATGACGGGGCACCTGTGAGGGGACTCTCACCATTTTAGACGATGCCGGGCCGTCCGAATTCGTTGTCGGTGGCGAGAATTTCAACCCCACGGTACAGGAGAAACGGATCGGCCGGTGCGGGCCGCCAATCTTTTCGGCATCACACTTCCCATTCCCACGCCTGCATCTCCTTCATCCGGACGTGATCGGTCAGGTCAAATTTCAAGGGCGTCACCGTGATGAACTGTTCGTCCAGGGCGGTCACGTCGGTGTCCGGGTGCGGTTCGGGGCAGTGAAACTCGGGGCTGGTCCAGAAATACGTTCGGCCCCGCGGGTTCGTCCGCCGGTCGTATTTTTCGGTGTACGGCGTCACGTTCTGCGGCAGGACGCGGACGCCCCGGATCGGGCCGTTTTCCAAAATGGGGATGTTGACGTTGAACAGGCTCCCGGCCGGCGGGCTATTGGCAAGGATTTGCTCGATTATCCGCCGGGCGAGCACGGCGGCGAAGGGGAAGTCGTGGATCTTTTTGTCATATTCGAGCGATACGGCGATTGACGTGTGCCGGAAGAACGCCCCCTCGACCGCGGCCGCGACGGTGCCCGAATAGAGCACGTTGATGCCGGCGTTCGACCCGGCGTTGAGGCCGCTGACGATCAGGTCCGGGGGTTTGGGAAGGAGTTCGAGCAGGGCCAGCTTGACGCAATCCGCGGGTCGGCCCTCGACCGCCCAGCCGATGCGGTTCTTCCCGTCGTCTTCGTAGACTTCGTTCACCAACAGTGGGGTGAGCAGCGTGACGGAGTGTCCGGCGGCGCTTTGTTCCGTGGCCGGGGCGACGACGGTCACGGACCCGAGCTTCAGCAATTCGAGACGGAGGGCACGCAAGCCGGGGGCGTATATCCCGTCGTCGTTGGTCAGCAGGATGTGCATGGCGTTGTCTTACGGTCCCAGCGGTCGGAAGACGAAGAACTCGCGCCGGCCGTAGTCTTTCCATTCGCCGGACACGTGAACGTCGGCGGAGAGGCCGGTGAGGGCGACGAGGCGGAGGAAGTGTTCGCGGTTGAGTTCGACGGCCCCGCGGTTGCCGGAATAGCGGTCGACGAGCGGGGAGGTGAAGACGTCGGCGAAGATGCGGCCGCCGGGGGCGAGCAGTTTCCGGATTTCCGCCAGGAGCAGGACCGTTTCGTCCGGATAGGTGTGGGTAAAAACGCTGAACAGGCAGGCGAGGTCGAACTTCCGGCCCGGGTCGGGCAGGGTCGTCATTCCGTTGACGGCGAAGCCGAAGTTCGGCCGGCGGTAAGTCTTTTTGCAGAACGCGACGGCCTCCTCACCGAGGTCGGTGCCGAAGTAGGAGCCGCGGTCGGAGAGAAATTTTTCGGCGGAGACGGCGACCTGACCGGTGCCGCAGCCGACGTCGAGCAGGTGCGAATCGGGGGTGAGGCCGAGGTCGATCAGGTGTTGCAGTTTGACTTGGGAGAGGCGGTCGAATTCCTCGCGGGTGGAGGGTCCGACGACGGTCCAGAAATCCCGGGCGAGGTCGGCGGTGGCGTAGACCTTGTGGTAGTCGATATCTGCCGCGGCCGCACCGGTCACCTGGGCGTCGAGCAGCAGCGGCCGGCCGGCCGGAGCCGGGAAGGGCATGCCGTCCTGAACCACGTCCAGTCGAACGAGGTAGTGCCCCAAATTAGTGGGCGCTTTCACCGGAAGCGGGAACGTCGCCTGGCCGCCGGAAGGGATAACCGGCACCAATCCTTCACTCGGAGTGTGTGGAATCGGCTGTTTACGGTTCGTCAGCCAAGTCGCCCGGACGGAAACAGGGCACCGGCCGATGCCCGACCAGCATTGGGGGCTCGGGTTGTGCAGCGTTACGGCGATATTCGTGGCCGCACCCGGTTCCGTTAGAAATTGGCTGGGCGTGGAGGCAATCTGGTAAATCCGATCTTCCTCCGCCAGCGGTAGATCGGAGGTTTGCGGGGCGGCCGGACGGAGGAAATTGCGGACGGACCGTGCGAACGGTCGGAGCGGAGTTGGAACGAACGTGGCAAGGCGTGGCATGGGAGGTTTCGGGTTCCGGAAACGGGATCGGATTTGCCGAAACGGTAGCCGCCGTGCCAAATTCGGGTCAACCCCAACCGAATAGAAGGTCGACTCGCGGGCCCGGCGGCCTATTGCATTGCTTGCGGGGGTATGCGAAATTGTTCGGCGTCGGCCGCGATTCCGTCCTCCCGACGAAAGGTTTGCGCCCCGGCGCCGAGGCCCGTTTTGTCCCCCAGCATTTTTCTCGATTTCAACCTGCCCAACGCGGCGACTTGGTTCTATTTCTCGCTCCTGCTGACCGTCGCCCTCTTCTTCCAGTACTACCGCCCGCTCGCCCTGCGAAATTTCGATTTGCTCGCACTATTCCTGTTCGTGCCCGGGTTCCTTTTCCTGCAGGAAAAGGGGGGAACGGAAAACCGTTTGGCGGGGTACGTCTGGCTTCTGGCGGCGTCCGGGTTTTGGTTCGTCCGCTGTCTGGTGGATACGGTGGTGACGCGGCGGCCGGTGTCGTCGCCGAATTTGAACACGCCGGGCCTCGTCTGGTTCTGTATGGCCATCCTGATCTGCCTGACGGCCGTGGCGTACCGCCGCCCGGCGGAGCCGAAGGACCAGGCGGGGAAACAGCCGGCCGTCGTCGCCGGGATGGAGAAGGGGGCGGCCGCGGTCATCGGTCAGGCCAACGTGGCCGAAGCCCCGCGCGACCAGGTGCAGTTCTTCGCCTCGCGGTCGATCGCCATCCTCTGCCACGTCCTGATCGCGACCGGATTATTCCTGATCGGCTGGAAGCATTTCGCCGACGGGCCGACCGGTGTGGCTGCGGCGACCCTGTACCTGCTGTTGCCCTACACGGCGATCCAGGTGGACAAGGTCCACCACGTCTGGCCGGCGGCGCTCCTCGTCTGGGCCGTATTGCTCTTCCGGAGGCACTCGACCGCCGGCTGGCTCGCCGGCATCGCCGCGGGCAGCACCTTCTTCCCCGTTCTGCTCCTCCCGGTCTGGATCCAATTCTATCGGGGCCGGGGACTCGACCGCTTCCTGATCGCGTTCGGCTGTGCGACCGCCGTCGGTGTCGGTTTGACCGTCCTCGCACTCTGGGCGACCGGAGACGCCTCCGGTGCGGTCTGGCAGTCCGCATCCATCGCCGACTGGCAGCCCTGGCGGACGCCGAAATCCGAAAGCGCCTGGACCGGCGTGCACGCGGCGTACCGGCTGCCCGTCTTCGTCGTCTACGTCGGATTCGTCCTGGCGACGCTGACCTGGCCCCCGGCCCGGGACCTCGGCCAGTTCGTCGCCGTAGCCGCGGCCGTCATGATCGGCGTCCAGTTCTGGTTCGCCGACCGCGGCGGCGTTTACGTCCTCTGGTATCTCCCGCTGCTTATCGTGCTCGTGCTTCGGCCGAACACGACCGACCTCCAGCCCCGCCCGCCGGACCCGCGGCGCGGATTGTTCGGCCGCGTCGCCGCCGTGGTCGGCCGGCGGACCAAAGTCTGGGAACGGCCGGAACCGAAACAAGTGGCGGTGTAAAAACCGAACGGAAAGGACTCCGCATGACACGCCGGGACTTTTTTGCCTCGACCGGCATAGCCTTGTTGACCGTCGGGTTCCCCGTCTGGTACTGGGTGCAATCGCGCCTCGACTACCGGAATTTCCACGAAGTGGAGCCGGGTAAGCTTTACCGCAGCGGTCAGCTCAAGCCCGACACGTTTGCCCGGGTGTTACGCGAATACCACATCGGCACGGTGTTTTCGCTCCGCGACACGAAGGACGACAGGGGCGTTCCCGAGGATCAATGGGAGGCGGACCTGTGCCGGGCGGCGGGCGTGGCGTATTACCGCCAGTCCCCTGCCGACTGGACTCCCGTTGACGGCGAAATCCCCGGAGACAAAAACGTAGCCGAGTTCTTGCGGATTCTCCGCGATCGACAGACGCGGTGGCCGGTGCTGGTCCATTGCTTTGCCGGTATCCACCGCACCGGCGTCCATTGTGCAGTCTACCGGATCGAGCGGGACGGCTGGACGCCGGCCGAGGCGCTGGCCGAATTACAGTCCTTTGGCACCCCGCGAACGACGTTCGCCGACAATCTGATTCATTACGTCGAGTCCTACACCCGCGGCCGCCTGGACCCGCCGGATTCCGATTCGACCAAAAGGTAATTCGTCACCGCAGAACCCCGATTGCACCGTAAGGATTCCGTTGACATTCCTTGTTTTCGTTCTACCTTGCCCATAAATCCCCGTCTTGCGCTTCGTTCGCCCGCCCCACAACGCCTCCAGCATTTCCGAACGCGGGAGAATCCACGTGTCACGGGCCGAAATCATGCGGATTCATGTGAGAAGGAATGCCCGGAAACGGAAGCCGGCACGGCGTGAACCGCTCGCACTGGTGCCGCTCGAAAACCGCTTGGCTCCGGCGGTGACCGTGACCGTGGATGCGACGGCGAACGTCCATCCGATCGACCCGCTCATCTATGGCACGGCCTACGCCACCTCGGCCCAACTCTCGGACCTGAACATTCCCCTCAACCGCGACGGCGGCAACGCGTCCGACACGTACAGCTTCCAGCAGGACGCGACCAACCACGGTAACGACTGGTATTTCGAAAGCATCGCCTCGGGATCGGGCAACGGGCAGGGGATGGACGCGTTCGTTTCGGATGCGCTCGCCGGCGGGGCGCAGCCCAGCCTTACCCTGAATTTGTTCGACTGGGCGGCGAAGAACGCCGTCAGCTCGACGCTCGGCAGCTTCCCGGTCAACGTCTACGGCCCGCAGCAGGGCGTCGACCCGTACAACACGAACCTCGGTAACGGCGTTACCGCGGGCGGACAGAACATCACCGACACCAACCCGGGGCTCGACTACGTGGCGAACAGCCCGGCGTTCGAGCAGGTCTGGATCCAGCACCTCATCGCCACCTTCGGCGACTCCCAGCACGGGGGCGTCCAGTATTACACGATGGGCAACGAGCCCGGTCTGTGGAACTCCACGCACCGCGACATTCATCCGGCCGGCGACACGCTTCCCGAACTCCGCGACCGCATCATCGCTTACGCGTCGATGGTCAAGTCGCTCGACCCCGGGGCTCAAATTCTCGGCCCCGATGAATGGGGTTGGACCAACTACTTCATCAGCGGTGCGGACGCGGCCGCCCAGAACTGGGGCGCCACTTACAACGGCCTGAATGCCGAAGCCTGGTTACTCGATCAACTCCGACAACACGATGCGACCACGGGTACTCGGCTACTCGACTACTTCACCCTCCACGATTACCCCCAGGGCGGTGAATTCGGAAACGACGTCTCGCAGGCGACTCAACTCCTTCGCAATCAGTCCACGCGGCAGCTTTGGGATCCAACCTACGTCGATCAAAGCTGGATCGCCTCGACCGGAATCGACGGCGGCAAGGTGAACCTGATCAACCGGATGAAGGCCTGGGTGAACACCTACTACCCGGGCACGAAGATCGGCATCACCGAATACAACTGGGGCGCCGAAGGCCACATGAACGGGGCGACGACCCAGGCGGACATCCTGGGAATATTCGGCCGCGAAGGGCTCGACCTCGCAAACCGCTGGACGACGCCGGACACCGGAACGCCCACTTACCTGGCGATGAAACTTTACCGCAATTACGACGGGGCGGGCGGTGCGTTCGGTGACACTTCGATTTCTGCCACGGTGCCGAACCCGGATCAGGTCTCGGCATTCGCTTCCGTTCGGTCGACGGACGGGGCATTGACCATTGTCATCGACAACAAGAACCTCCTCAGCAGCGGGGCGAGTACGTCGATTACGGTGAATCTCAGCCA
>DASXPC010000300.1:0-32482 GCA_036493815.1 Fimbriiglobus sp.
ACTCCTCTTCCTCTCTTAATTTCGCCAGCACCCCGTACTCCTCCAACGTCGTCGTGTCCTGCTTCATCTCCCTTCCGGCCGCAATATCCCGCAGCAACCGCCGCATGATCTTTCCGCTCCGGGTTTTCGGCAGGGCGTCGGTGAACCGTACCTCGTCCGGCCTTGCTAACGCACCGATTTCCTTAACCACGTGAGCCTTCAACTCGGTCTTCAGGGCGTCGCTCGGCGCGCTCCCCTGTTTCAACGTTACGAAGCAGCAAATTCCCTCCCCTTTCAAATCGTCTGGCCGGCCGACCACGGCCGCCTCCGCCACTTTCGAATGATTTACCAATGCACTTTCAACTTCCATCGTGCTCAGCCGGTGGCCGGAAACGTTCAACACGTCGTCCACCCGGCCCATTACCCAGATATAACCGTCCGCGTCTTTTCTTGCCCCGTCCGCGGTGAAATAGACGCCCGGGTAATGGCTCCAATAGGTCGATTGAAACCGCGCGTCGTCGCTGTAAATCGTCCGCATCATGCTCGGCCAGGGGCGTTTGATCACCAGGAACCCGCCCTGGTCCGCCGGCACCGGGTTCCCGGCCTTGTCCACCACTTCGGCCGCGATCCCGGGCAATGGCTTGGTCGCGCTGCCGGGCTTCGTCGGCACGGCCGCCGGCACCGGCGAAATCATAATGCAACCGGTCTCCGTCTGCCACCACGTGTCCACGATCGGGCACCGGCCGCCGCCAATGACGCGGTGGTACCACATCCACGCTTCGGGGTTGATAGGCTCGCCGACACTGCCCAAGAGGCGGAGCGAAGAAAGATCGTGCCCCTGCGGGTGACGGTCGCCCCATTTCACAAACGCCCGGATGGCCGTGGGGGCGGTGTAAAAGATCGTGACGCGGTACTTGGCGACGATCTCCCAGAACCGGTCTTCGCGGGGGTGGTTCGGGGCCCCTTCGTACATGACGACGGTGCTGCCGTTGGCCAGCGGACCGTAGACGATGTAGCTGTGCCCCGTCACCCAGCCGACGTCGGCGGTACACCAGTAAACGTCGTCTTCCTTGATGTCGAAAACCCATTTGTGGGTGAGCGACGCACCGAGCAGGTAGCCGGCAGTAGTGTGGAGCACGCCTTTCGGTTTACCGGTGCTGCCGGAGGTGTAGAGGAGGAACAGCGGGTGTTCGCTGTCGAGTTCCTCGGCCGGGCAGTCGGCGGAAGCCTCGGCCATGAGGTCGTGCCACCAGACGTCCCGGCCCGGCTTCATCTCCACGACGGAGTCGCAGCGGTTGAACACGACGCACGTCTTGACCGTTGGGGATTTTTCGAGGGCCGCGTCCACGTTCGCTTTCAGCGGCACGACCTTGCCCCGCCGCCAGCCGCCGTCGGCCGTAATTACCACCGTGCTCTTCGCGTCGTTGTTTCGGTCAGCCACCGCGTCGGCACTGAACCCGCCGAAAACCACGGAATGCGGCGCACCGATCCGGGAGCAGGCGAGCATCGCGATCGCCGCCTCGGGGATCATCGGCATGTAAATGGTGACCCGGTCCCCTTTTGCGACTCCGAGTCCCTTGAGGGCATTGGCGAATTTGCACACCTCGCGGTGAAGCTGCTGATAGGTCAACGTGCGGCAGTCGCCCGGTTCCCCTTCCCAGACGATCGCGGCCTTATTTTTCCGGCCGTTCACGAGGTGTCGGTCGAGGCAGTTGTAACTCACGTTCGTCCTGCCACCGACGAACCATTTGGCGAACGGCGGGTTCGACCAGTCGAGCACTTTCGCGAACGGCTGAAACCAATGGAGCGTTTTCGCCTGCTCGGCCCAGAAAGCATCCGGATCTTTCTCCGCCCAGGTTTGCAACCGTTCATATTCCGCGGGGGAAAGACTCGATTGTCGGACGAATTCATCGGAGGGCGGAAAAAGGCGGTTTTCTTTCAGTACGCTGGTGATGTTCGGAGAGGACATCGCGTTTCGTCCTTCGGGAAGAGGCCATTGCGAGAGAATACGGATCGGTATAACAAGCAAAGGACGAACGACCAAGACGAAGGACGATCTCATGCCGGATACGTTTGAGCTGGCGATGGTGCAGATGCGCGTGGCTCCGGATGCGGCGACGAACATGGCCGCCGCGGAGGACGCGATCCGAGCCGCGGCGAAGGCCGGGGCTCAGGTCGTTTGTTTGCCGGAACTCTTCCTCGGCCCCTATTTCTGCCAGAAGGAAGACGCCGCGTTGTTCGACCTTGCGGAACCGATCCCGGGGCCGCACACCGAGCGTCTCGGGGCCGCGGCGAAAGCGAACGGCGTGGTCGTGATCGGGTCGATCTTCGAGAAGCGGATGCCCGGCCTCTACCACAACACCGCCACGGTCCATGACGCCGACGGCAGTTTCCTCGGTATTTACCGAAAAATGCACATCCCTGATGACCCGCTTTATTACGAGAAGTACTACTTCACCCCGGGCGACCTCGGCTTCAAATGCTTCGCCACAAAGTACGCGAAGGTCGGCACGCTCGTCTGCTGGGACCAGTGGTATCCCGAAGCGGCCCGATTAATAGCGATGCAAGGAGCCGAGGTCATCATTTACCCGACCGCCATCGGCTGGCATCCGAAGGAGAAGGCCGAATACGGCGAGGCCCAGCACGCGGCTTGGGATGCGAGCATGCGCGGCCATGCCATTGCCAACGGCGTCTACGTCGGGGCCGCGAACCGGGTCGGCCACGAAGGTCCGAAGGACGGGGGAATCGAGTTCTGGGGGCAATCCTTCGTCTACGACCCGTTCGGCCGATTGCTGAAACGGGCAAACTCTGGCAAGGACGAAATCGTGACGGTTACGTGCGACCGGCAATTGATGGAAGACGTGCGGCGAAACTGGCCCTTCTTCCGCGACCGGAGGATCGATGCCTACGGCAACATCTCCAGCCGGGCAACCGATTAACCGCGAGGCACACCGATCTCATTCTGAGGTCGGTATACACTCGCGGTAATACGTTCAGGTGTCTACTTCTTCTTTTTCGGTTCAGCTTTCTTCGGCTCGGCCTTGCGGCCACGGTCGTCCTTCGACGGGCCGGTTTTCTGGCCGACTACTCCCGCGTTCGGCTTCGAATCAAAATGATGCCGGGACGCCATCGGCTCGCCGCCCTTCGGCTTCGACGGATCCGCCTTCGGCGGCTCTGTCTTGGGAGTCGGCCCCTTCGGCGGAGAAAACTTGGACCTCACCGGATCGTTCTTCAAATGGTCGAACCGGGGGGAAGAACCCTTCGAAGGATCGCCCTTCGGCGGAGTCCCCTTCGACGGATCGCCCTTCGGTTTCTCAAACTTCGGCGGACTTCCCTTCGACGGATCGCCCTTGGGCGGAGTCCCCTTCGACGGATCGCCCTTCGGTTTTTCGAACTTCGGCGGAGTCCCCTTCGACGGATCACCTTTCGGGTTAGTCCCCTTTGGCCCGTTCCCTACGACCGGTTGAATCTTGGTAACGGGCGGCGGCGGTGCCTTCTTCACGTCCGCGGGAATTCGGGCGTGAACGACCGACTCTTTCGGTACGCTCAGTTTGACCTGCCGCACCTGGGTATTCGTTTTGGTGACGGTTTGGCCGCGTTCGACGAGCGTCGTCTCCATGCGAGTGCGTTGGACGGAAACCTCCCGCAAATCACGGGCGTGCTTCTGTGCCTCAATCTGCTGCGTCCGAGTCACCGGTCTGAACGCAACCGTCTTGTCCATTTTCTGCACGTTCTGAATCGTTGCTAACGCGAACTGAGTGTTGGCGGCGTTTGCGTGGCCGTTCTTGATGACGATGTTTTGCTGAACGAGGGTCACGGGAGGTCGGGCAACGGTACCGTTGTACCGTCCGCTGTAAAGCGTATGCACGTTCGTTGCCCAGGCCGGGTTCTTGCGGTTGGTGAACCGGTAGTAATCCCAGAGAGGGTCGTAATGCGGGCGGACGTTGATTCCAATGGCGAACCCCGAGCCGCCGCCGATCCATGCGGAGAAGCCGATGGTGGCGTAGCGGCGGTCGAAGTAGTCGCCGAAGTAGTAGCTGCCGTAGCCGTGGCGTATGAACAGCGACCCGAACAGGCAGGGTTCGCGGACGACGTACACCGGGGTATAGACGAATCCCGGTCGGCGGAAGCCGGGGGCGAAGTAGACCGGGGCGAACAGACAGCCGCGGCCGGCCAGGGGGTAATCCCAGTACCCGTCGACATAGACGTAACCAACCGGCGTCCAGCGGTAGTGGGAGGGGGTCCAAACCCACCCCGGCCGGTGTTCGATCCAGAATCCCGGCCGCCAGACGTACCGGTTGCGGTAGACCCAGGTGCCGGGGACGTAGAAGCTTGTTTCGGTCGGAGCCGGCGTGGCCGGAGCGACTTCGAGCGGCTGGGGCGGCGGCGGGAGGTAATCGATTTGAGGTTGCTCTTGTTGCGGCGTCGTCTCCTGCCAGAGGCCTGCGGTCCACTGCCAGCCGCCGGCGGTCTGCCGCCAGCTCCCGGGCAGCCAAACCCGACCCGGCGGCGTGGCACGCCAGAATCCGCTGATCCAGACGTAATCGGTCCGGTCTTCGTCGTAGCTCCAATATCCGGGGATAAACTGCACGTTGTCCCCGTCCGGCTTCTGGTCGGGCGGCAGTTCTTCCACCGGGTCGGGCGGACGCTTGGCCACAATCGGGGCAACGGTCGGCTGCTCGGTCGTGGTGGCATACGCCTCGTGGATCGGGCCGCGAGCTAACACTTCCACCCCGTCGGGCGGTTCCTGTGCACAGACGGAAGAGGAACCGAGGGCAAGCCCGGCCGCAGCCAGCCCCGCCGTCAAAACCGTATGGAGATGCATCCTCATGATGGCACGATCCTCGGAAACTTAGGGAGTGTGGAAGAGCATCGGACACCCGGAAAACGCCGGGAAAGACGGTGTTTGCGCGGAAAACCCGACAGGACTCAAGTTCGGGGCCGATTATGCCGACAGGGCCACTTTTGCATTATACGCCTACGCGGCCAGCCGCATTTGCTGGCGGACGTACACCGAACAGACCTCGACCACTCTTCGTTGCTGGTCCGCGGAGATTTCCGGGAACATCGGGAAGGAAAGCACCGCACGGGCGGCCGCTTCGGCGAGGGGGAAATCCCCGGCCCGGTGGCCCAAGTACGCCAGGCATTCCTGCAGGTGGAGCGGGAGCGGGTAGTAGATGTCGCACCCGATTCCGTCGGCCTTGAGGTGGGCGGCGAGTCGGTCACGGTGGTGTGCCGGGACGCGAACAGTGTACTGGTTAAACGTGTGTGTCCGGTCCGGGAGGCCGAGCGGTCGGGCGAAGAACCCGGTAAGGCGGAATTCGTCCAGGAGTTGGTCGTACCGCTTCGCGGCCGCTCGTCGGGCCGCGATCCACTCGTCCACGTGCGGCAATTTCACCCGCAGGATCGCCGCGTGAATTGCATCCAGTCGGGCGTTCCACCCGACGTATTTGTGGAAGTATTTCGTCTCGGAACCGTGCATCCGAAGGGCACTCAACTTGGCGGCCAAGGCGTCGTCGTTCGTGGTCACGAGGCCCGCGTCGCCGAACGTGCCGAGGTTTTTGCTCGGGTAAAAGCTGAAACAGCCGACGTCCCCGAGCCCGCCGCACTTTTTCCCCTGAATGTCCGCCCCGAACGACTGGGCCGCGTCTTCGATCACCCGCACCGCGTTCCGCGCCGCCACCGCGGCGATCGGCCCCATGTCGGCGCACTGGCCGAACAGGTGAACCGGGATTACCGCCCGGGTGCGGTCGGTGATTTTGTCTTCGACCTGGTCCACGTCGAGGTTGAACGTGAGCGGGTCGATGTCGGCGAACACCGGCCGGGCGCCGAGCCGGCAGATCGACCCGGCCGTGGCAAAAAACGTGAACGGCGGGCAAATCACTTCGTCCCCGGGGCCGACGTCGAGGGCCGCCAGGGCAAGGAGCAATGCGTTCGTGCCGTCAGCGCAGCCGATCGCGTGCTTCACGCCGCAATACGCCGCCGCCTCGGTTTCGAACGCCGCCACCTCCGGGCCCAGAATTGCTTGACCGGACCCCAGCACCCGCAGCACGGCCGCATCAATTTCCGGTTGTAACGCCCGGTACTGGGCCCCGACGTCGCACAGCGGAACGGGCGGCATGGACCGGGCTCCTGAAAGAGAGTTTCCGACGACCCCCGAATACGAAAACCGGCCGGTTGCTGTCAAGCCAGCCTTGCCCGGCCCCCGCCCGCGTCCCATAATTCGCCCGTCACACTTTGCCCGGAGTCCCGATGGAATCGGTCCCGTCCGACCCCGCCGCCCGGTTCGAGTTGGCCCGCCAGCTTTTGGGCGATGCCGCCTGCCGGCAGCTCGGCATCACCCCATGCCCCCCCGGGTTCAAACTCTCCGTCGTCATTCCGGTTTACAACGAGGAACGCTGGCTCGAATCGCTCGTCCGTCGCGTCCAGGCCGTCGCGATCCCCAAAGAGATCGTTCTGGTGAACGATTTCAGCACCGACGGCACTCCGGCCGTGCTGGACAAGCTGGCGGCCGAGTTCGACAACGTCCGAGTCTTTCACCAGCCCAAAAACATGGGCAAAGGGGCCGCCCTCCGGGCGGGGTTCGAGAAATGCACCGGCGACGTCGTGGTCGTTCAGGACGCCGATCTCGAATACGACCCAGCCGAATACCCGCGCCTCATCCAGCCGATCCTCGACGATCGGGCAGACGTCGTCTTCGGCTCCCGCTTCGTCGGCGACACCCACCGCGTCCTCTATTACTGGCACTCGGTCGCGAACAAGGGCCTCACGACGCTTTCCAACTGGTTCACCAATCTGAACCTCACCGACATGGAAACCTGCTACAAGGTCTTCCGCCGGGAAGTGATTCAGAGCCTCAGGCTGAAGTCCGACCGGTTCGGATTCGAGCCGGAGGTGACGGCGAAAATCGCCCGCAAACGCAAAGGCCAGCCCCCGTGGCGGATCTACGAAGTGCCGATCAGCTACTCGGGGCGAACCTACGAGGAAGGCAAGAAGATCGGCTTGAAAGACGCATTCACGGCACTTTACTGCATCGTGCGGTACTGGTTGAAGGATTGACGGCTAACCGTGACGTAATGGCTTTGGAGCGGAGAGGTTGTTCAAACGCTCCCACAACAACAAACTGGTGATCGTCTTCGCGTCCCGGATTTCCCCCGTCACGCACATCCGGATTGCCTCGTCGAATCGGACGATCCTCGGCTCGATCTGTTCGTCCGCTTCCAATTTCATCGGTCCCGGCGTCAGCCCCTCGGCGACGAACAGGTGCAGCTTTTCGTCCATCACCCCCGGCGAGGCATAAAGGAACCCCAACGACCGTATCGAATTGGCCGTGTAGCCGGTTTCTTCGACGAGTTCCCGCCGTGCGGCCGCCACCAGATCTTCCCCCGGTTCCAACGTTCCCGCGGGAAGTTCCCAGAGCGTCTCTCCCACAACCCAACGGTGATTGCGGAGGAGCACGACGTGCTCCGCGTCCGGGACCGGCAAGATCACCACCGCCCCGGGGTGCAGAATCACATCCCGTTTGACCGCGGACCCGTCCGGTGCGATGACGGTATCGAACCCGACCCGGATTCGCCGGCCGATGTGGACGATTTCGCGCACGAAGGACTCCCGAAGGTCAGTTGCCGGCCACCGGTTCTTTCGGCGGGCTGCCGAACAAGCTGACCAACCCCTCGGCCGCCGTGGGATGGGTGAAGATCGCGTCCCGCAGGGCCGTATACTTCATCCCGCCGAGCATCGCGGTTTGGACCACCGCCATCATCTCGCTCGCCTCGGCACCGAAGGCGGTAAAGCCCAGAATCCGATCGTCCGACCCGATCAGGGCTTTGCAGAACCCCCGCGTTTGCGAAAGGGTGCGAGTTCGCAAAACCATCGACATGGGGAGTCGTGCGATTCGATACGGCTGGCTGCCGGCTTTTGCATCGGTTTCCGTCAACCCCACGTGAGCCAGTTCCGGGTCGGTGAACAGGCAGTACGGAACGACCCGGCCCCACGTCGTGCGATGGCCGCCGTTCAAGTTGTCATGCACGACGCGAAAATCGTCGAACCCGACGTGCGTGAACTGCGGGCTGCCGGCACAGTCGCCCATCGCCCAAACGTCGTCCGCACTCGTCCGGAGCCGTTCGTCGACTTGAATGTAACCGCGGGAATCGAGCCGGATGTTGCCTTTGCCCGCATCGAGTCGATCGGTATTGGGTGTTCGGCCCGCCGCGACCAGAATGTCCGAGGCCTCGATAGCCGTATCCGATTTTCCGGCCCGGACCTGCAGCTTGACGCCCGAACCCGATCGACCCGTAACGCTCTGTACTTCGGACTGCAATAAGACCTCGACACCTTCGTCCCGCATCATTTCCAACACCGCGGCCGCCACGTCGGGGTCCTCCCGATCGAGTAATTGCTTGCCGCGTTGGATCACGGTGACCCGGCTGCCGAATCGCCGCATGGCCTGGGCGAATTCCAGGCCAACGTAACCGCCGCCGAGAACGACGAGGTGTTCGGGCAGCCGTTCGATGTTGAGGGCTTCGACGTGCGTCAACGGTCCGGCGGCCACGAGTCCGGGCACGTCGGGAATGGTTGCACGCGAACCGACGCAGAGGAAAACGCGGTCGCCGCAAATCTGACGGGAACCGCCGGCTACCAGCGTCACCGTCACCGTCTTCGGCCCGATAAACCGCGCTTCGCCCATGACCAGTTCGGCTCCGCTCGCTCGGAAAAAACCGTGATGCAGTTCCATCAGTCCGTCGATCATCTCGCGTTTGCGGCGAATGACGCCGGCCATGTCGACGCGGAGGGAACCGGTCAACACACCGAGCCCAGCTTTCGGATCGACCAGCGAAACGGCCTTTGCACTGTAAATCAGGTTCTTACTCGGCAAACAGGCCACGTTCGGGCACGATCCGCCGACCATCGATCGTTCGATGACGACCGTCTTCTGCCCCTCCTTCGCCAGGTTCCACGCCAGGATCTTGCCCGCCTCGCCGCTGCCGACGACCAGGTTCTGGTAGCTCTCTGATGTCATGGTGAAGGCCCGTTGCGGGACACGTTTTCAGCATGTCCGGAAAGGAAAGCCAGTCACGTCGGAAACGTGTCCCACTTCAGACCGGATGATAAGATGAGTCGATACGAGAATCAACGAGGCAGCCCGTGGCAAAACTGATCGATCCCCGCACGATGTCCGGGTTCCGCGACTACCCGCCGGACCTGATGATCCCCCGCGAACGGGTGCTGGAAACGGCCCGGCGAGTGTATCGCAGCTACGGGTTCGCCCCGATCGACACCCCGGCGTGCGAGGCCCTCGACGTCCTCCTCGGCAAAGGCGGCGGCGAAAACGACCGGCTCGTCTACCGCGTGAAGAGTGCCAAGAGCGAAGTGGAGGAAATGGGCCTGCGGTTCGACCTCACGGTGCCGTTCGCCCGGTTCAGCGCCCAACACGTCGCCAAGCTCGGCACCCCGTTCAAGCGCTACGCCATGGGCCCCGTCTGGCGCGGCGAACGCCCCGGCCACGGCCGCTACCGCGAATTCTGGCAGTGCGACTTCGACACCATCGGAACGACGTCCAACGCGGCGGATATTGAGACGGCGTTGGTGATTTGTGATTTGTTCGAGGGGTTGGGGTTTGGGGATAAGTTTGAATTGCGGATCAATAATCGATTGGTGTTAAATGGCTTATTGGAACACTATGGCTTACTTCAACATTCCACAATTGTACTTAGAGCTTTGGATAAGCTCCAGAAAATCGGGCGTGAGAAAGTAGTTGAAGAAATATGTAGTGAGACAAATGTAGCTAGTGATGTTGCAGACAAGATCGTAGCATCGATTGAGAAGACGGGGACGAACGAAGGAATGTTACAACGGATTGAGGAACATTTTGGTCGTACTTCCATGAGTATGGAGGGCGTAGCAAAGTTGCGAGAACTCCTCGCCGCTTGCGGCAGCGCAGGGATTTCCCAAGGCCGCATCAAGATCGACCTTAGCATCTGCCGCGGGCTCGACTACTACACCGGCACCATTTTTGAAACCTTCCTCTCCGAACTCCCCGGCATCGGCTCCGTCTGCTCCGGCGGGCGGTACGACAACCTCGCCTCCGTCTACACGAAGCAAGTCCTCCCCGGCGTCGGGGCTTCGCTCGGCGTCGATCGTCTTCTGGCCGCGATGGAAGAACTCAAGCACCCCTGGCTCACCGGGGCCACGACGCCGGTGCGAGTCATCTGCCTCAATCTAGACGCGAAATTCGTCGGTGCGTACCAGAAGGCCGCGCGCGAACTACGGGCCGCCGGGGTCGGCGTCGAAGTCTACCCGGACGCGAAGAAACTCGGCCCGCAATTTCAATATGCCGAGAAGCGGGGTTTCCGACTCGCGCTGATCGCCGGCGAGGATGAATTCACCCGCGGCGTCTGGAAGGTGAAAGACTTGGTTCGGCGGGAGGAGACCGAGGTGAAGGCCGAGGATTTAGTCGAAAGTGTAAGAATGCAACTGCCGAATTGATCGCCGACGGCTTGCATTCTTGCCCATAGTCGTAACCTCTTAGAATGCCTGATTATGGGTGAAGAATATGGTGAGTGGGGGTATGTGCTGCATTCTTGCATTCTTGCATTCTTGGCCGGAAATGAAAGCCCATGAACCGCGACAATCATTACGAGGCGGCGTTCGAGGCGTTCCTCCGGGATCGTGGGATCGGCTTTCTCGCGGTGGACGAGGCGAAGCGGACCGCCCTCGGGCCGGTGGACGTGAAGAACGCCGACTTCATCGTGGTCGGGCCGGACGACGCCCGGCTGGTGGTGGACGTGAAGGGGCGGAAGTTCCCCGGCGGGTCGGCCGAGGAGCCGCGGAAGGTCTGGCAGAACTGGTCCACCCGCGACGACGTGGACGGACTCTTGCGGTGGGCCGCTTATCTCGGCCCCGGCTACCGCGGCGTGCTGGCGTTCGTTTATCGCATCGTGCCGCCGTTCGAGTTGCCGGAGGAAACGCCCGACCGATTCGCGTTTCGCGAGGCGGTGTATCTGATGCGGGCGGTGTCGGCGGTGGAGTATCTCGTTCACATGAAGAAGCGCAGCGAGAAATGGGGCACGGTCCATTTGCCCACGGCGAAGTATCGCGAGCTGGTCAAACCCTTTTCGTCCTTCCTACGGTCGCACCATGATCCGGTTGAAGTTGGGAGTGATGGCTGAGCCGTTCGGCTTGCCGTTCCGACAGGCCGCGGCCGCGGCATCGAAACTCGGCTGTCACGGCATGCAGTGCGATGCCGCGGGCGAACTCGCCCCGGACCGAATCGGCGACACGGCCCGACGGGAAATCCGCACGGTACTGAAGGGCTTTTCTCTCGAAATGGCCGCAATCGGCGTTCCGCTACGCCGCGGGCTGGACGTCGCCGAGGATCAACAACCGCGAATCGAATACGCGGGCAAGGCGATGCGGCTCGCCGTCGACCTCGGCCCGCGGAAGATCGTCATCCCCTGCCCCGCGTTGCCGGAAGTCGAATCGAAGCGGGCTGAATCCCTGCGGGATTCGCTGACCGCACTTGCCGGCCTCGGCGATAAGCTCGGCGTCGGCGTCTGCTTGGAGGTCGGCCTCGACTCCGCCGAAACGCTGAAAGAGTACCTCGGCACGTTCGACACCGGCAGCCTCGCGGTTGCGTTCGACCCGGCCAACTTCCTTGCGAATGGACGCGACCCGATTGCCTCGCTAGCAACCTTGGGAAGCACCGTCGCCCACGTCCACGCACGGGACGTCCGCCGGTCGGCCGGCGGGGCGAAGGAAGTCCCGGTCGGGGCCGGCGACGTCGACTGGATGGCCCTGGTCGCCACGCTCGAATCGATCGGATATTCCGGCTATATTGTGGTGGATCGGGAAATCGGCGACGACCGGCCGGGCGATATGGCCGCGGGGACAAAATTCCTTCGCCGATTCGTCGGGCCGGGAGAAAATTGAATTCCGCTAAGATTTCCCGGACGAAAGCGAAGTACGTGCAGCCACTTTTTTCCTCAACGAGGTCCGACATGGACATTCAAGAATCGATCGCCCAGAATCTGATCCCGTTCGTGGCGATCGTAGGCGGGATGCTTTTCGTACTGGGAACGGTTTGGGTGAACAACTGGCGGCAGGTTGCCATTGCCCGGCACAACGTCGAACTCAAGCAGCAGTTACTGGCCAAGGGCATGAGTTCCGAGGAGATCATCAACGTGATTAACGCCGGGAAAGGGAAGTCGTGCTAAGATGACGGCCGCATGAACCCGTACCGTCAACTGCCGGCCGTTTCCCGCGTCCTGAAATCCCCGGCTTTGGCGGCAACCCGGGCCGTCCATCCTGCGGCGGCCGTCACCCGGGCGATTCGGGCCGAGTTGGACCGACTCCGCAGCCTCATCGCGGCGGGGGAGTGTCCGAACGGCGCCACCGACCCGGAAGCCGTTGCCGCCCTGTCGGCCGGTCGAGTCGAACGCGAGTCGGCCCAGTTTTTCCGCCCCGTCATCAACGCGACCGGCATCATCCTCCACACCAATCTGGGCCGGTCGCCGTATCCCGAAATTGCCGTGCGGGCCATGGCCGACGCGGCCCGCGGGTATCTGAACCTCGAACTCGACCTCGAATCGGGACGGCGGTCGAGCCGGCAGGACAACGTTCGGGCCGGGATTCGGGCCGTCACCGGCGCCGAGTCCGGGACGGCGGTCAATAATTGTGCGGCCGCGACCGTACTCGTTCTGCGCGCCCTGGCCGCCGGGAAGGAAGTGATCGTTTCCCGTGGGCAGTTGATCGAAATCGGCGGCAGCTTCCGCATCCCCGAGATCATGGCCGCCAGCGGGGCGATCCTGAAAGAAGTCGGTACGACCAACATAACCCGCCTCGATGATTATGAGCGGGCGGTCGGCCCGAATACCGCCCTCCTGATGCGGGTCCATACGAGCAACTACCGCGTGACCGGGTTTACCGAGTCGGTCGGGATCGAAGAGTTGGCCGCACTCGGCCAGAAGGCCGGCCTCCCGGTCGTGGACGACTGCGGCAGCGGACTGGCGGTGGATCTCGGCCCGTTCGGCCTCGGCGGCGAACCGCTCGTTTCCGAAGGCATTGCTGCCGGGGCGGAACTGGTACTGTTCAGCGGCGATAAGCTGCTCGGGGGACCGCAGGCGGGCGTGATTGCCGGGCGGGAAGACCTCATTCGCAAGGTCGAAAAGGACCCGTTCATGCGGGCCGTACGGCTCGACAAAACGGGGTTGGCCGCACTCGAAGCGACGTTGTCTCTCTACCGCGATCCGGCCCGGGCGATCTCCGAAATTCCCACGCTACGAATGCTGACGACTCCGCATTCGGAATTGACGGAGCGGGCGGTACGCCTGGCCGACCGGCTGCGAAATGTCGCGGGGTTGTCGACAATCGAAGTACTCGATGACGTGTCCTTCGTCGGCGGCGGCTCCTGGCCGGACCGGGCACTTGCCACGGCCGTTGTGGCGGTGACACCGGTCAGTCAATCAGCTTCCGCATTTGCCGTCCGCCTCCGCACCGGTACGCCCGCAGTGGTCGCACGTATACACGACGGCCGCCTACTCTTCGACCTGCGAACGGTGTTCGCGGATCAGGAAGAGGCGTTGGTCTCGGCCGTCGCCACCGCGGCGAAATAAACCCGGTACCGCGAAACGGCCGAATGACCGGACGTAGTCCCGATAATTTCCGGGGCCGGTGCCGGGTCGTCCACGAGGGGGAGCACGACGGGGACCGTGGTCTCCGTTGGGACGCGGGCGGCGATCGCGTTCAACACCCCTGAGACGGACGTGGCTTCGAGACCCGGCTCGGCCGGGTGGAAGACCGTGGTCGGCACGGTTCCGAACGTCAGATCGGTGAACGGGAGCCCGTCCGGGTCGAGCAGCACGAATGCGTCGATCGGTAAGCCGTCGCGGGCGAGTTGGGCTGCGAGTTCCGCCGCCCGAGCCGCCCCGCCCCGCCGGCCGACCACGGCGAACCGGGCGTCCGGATTTTCCGCCGCCACCCGCCGGGCTTCTTTGGCAAACCAATTGGCGTGGAATCGGGTACCGGTGTAAACCTTGGCGAAGCCGTGCTCATTCAATCCCGTGGCCAGTCGATCCGGCCCACGATCGAACGGGTCGGTGCCGCCCAGGATAAACACGTTGACGTCATTTCTCCGGGTAGCCGATGCGTTGATCGCGTCGTCGCAGGCAAGAGAGTCGTATTGTGCGCGTTGCCGGCAACACGTACACCCGGCCGAGGACAAGCCGAAAATGACCAGGCCGAGAGCAACTGCCGCATTTTGCCTGGTCATCGCCGACCCCCTTGCCGACGGATTGCCGGTCAAATCTCCCCCACTCGTTATTTCGACAGAACCGGCGGGACTGATGCAACCGTTCCAGTTTCACACGCCGGATCGTTCGGGGGCTGGGGGATTGGTTCCGATACGCGAAGTGCGGTAGACTGGGAAAGCCTCATACCGAAACGATTCGACCCGTTCGTGCCGATTCGATTTCCCGGTGACAAAGCACCAGGGCGTCGCGTGCGAGTTGGCCGTTCAGCAGGTCGGGCATTTTTCCGGTCATGACTCCTTCCACGGCCGATTGCAATTCGTCGGTGAATGCCGAAATCGGATCGCCGTCACCGACCAATGGGGGCTGGGTTTTCTGACCGTCCGCGGTGAAGATCGTCAGCGGAACGCCGGCAGACGAGTAGGAGAGCGTGGCCCGTTCGAGGTAGATGTCGAAGCCGTGAACGAACGGCCGACCTGGCATGGAAACCGCTCCGCTGGACGCGGTAATGCATGGGCCGGAGAGGCCGTAGAGGTACTGAGTAGTCAGATAGTTCACAACGCCCTGTTCGACGACACCCGTGGCAAAGACCTGTTTCGGCACGCCCGCAAGGAGGCCGACGAAGTGGGTATCGTGAACGTGCAGGTCCACGGCCGGGCCGCCGGTCTTCTCCGCGTCGCCGATGTCCACGGACCAGTCGGGTTTCGCAATCACCCGCGTAAAGTGGGCACCAAGCAGTTTGCCATACTGTCGGTTCCGGACCGCCTCCGCGGCGAATTTGAATTCGGGAAAGAACGGCAGCACGTGGGCGACCACCAACAACTTGCCCGCATTCCGGGCCGCAACCAGCATCGCATCAGCATCCACTTCCGTCAGGGCAATAGCTTTCTCAACCAGAACGTGCTTCCCAGCTTTCAACGCGGCGATGGCAAATTCCGGATGCAGATGCGTCGGATTGCAGATGTCGACGAGGTCGATATCCGGGTCGGCCAAAAGGGCGTCAAGAGTTTCGTACTTCTTGATTCCGGCAAGGTCCACTTTCCCCGGTGGTGGGCCGAAATTGCCGCGGGTTGTGGACCAGTCGCCGGCGAGCTTGGTCTTATCCCGGCTGCAAACCGCGGTGACTTTCGCACCCTTCAAGTGCTGCGAAGCGAGGAAATGAATCCGGCCCATGAAGCCGATGCCGATGAGGCCGATACGGACCATTGGCTTTATCCCCGAGAATGCGTTCCGTTTGCCCAATATGATATAGTAAGTTGACAAAATACCGAGGGAGACCTTCAATGGCGGCAGACGGCAGAATTACCTACGAGAGGAGCGTACTTAAGTTTGAGGGAGCGTATCGCCCACAAGACATAAATTACGTTTCATGGGTCGTTGAGACTGTGCTTTTAGCCAAGCCAACAGTTTTAACTCTTGATTTCAGTGATTGTACTGCAGCTTTCCCGAATTCTATGCTTCCTCTAATCGCATCAATGGCAAAGCTACGATTGATGGAATATACAATCTATGCAGTGTTGCCAAAAAACAGTAATACAAAGGAGTGGTTTAACCGGAATAACTGGGCCCACTACCTTTCTCCATTCCAATATTCACCTTCTGATGATGTTTCGGATCGTCATTTGGCAGTCAAACAATACACAACAATCGAAGAACATAGCTCTATTCTAAAGGATATCATTGACATTATTCTCAGGACTGTCGAATCTCCCCGATCGCCAATCGCCGCACTTCAATGGGCAATCAGTGAAGTAATGGACAACGTTATTATGCACTCGAACTCTAATGCCGGCGGCTTTGTACAACTTGCAATTTTCCAGAATACAAAAAAAATGGCATTTTGTGTGGCAGACAGTGGCCAGGGAATATTGGCATCCTTACGAGAGTCTTACAAAGCGCTTCAATCCGATAAAACAGCAATCGAAATGGCAGTTCGTGCCGGTGTTACACGCAATAATGATATTGGGCAAGGCAATGGACTCAGTGGATCACTTCATTTGGCTTTACAAACTGGTGGGAGATTCGGAATTATATCGGGCAAAGCCGAATTGTTGTGGCAATACCGCGAGGCGGAGCCGATAGTATTTCTTGACAAACAGAGGTTTTACGGGACAGTCGTTGATTTCCAAATGCCGTATGATGCAGAAATCGACGTTGCGGGTATTCTAAATGCATCAACAAATTCACCGACATTCTCAAACGCCGATTATAGACCGGTTGACATGATTGAAACCGGCTATCTTTCTGACGATGGAAAATCAATCCGTTTGCGTCTTGCTGACGAAACAATCGGGTTTGGCACGCGGTTGGGCGGCGAACAAATGAGAAGAAAATGCAGGAACCTTATGAATGCAGAGCCGGACGTGCCTATGATTCTTGACTGGAACGGTATTCAGGTTATTGCGAGCAGTTATGCGGATGAGTTTGTTGGAAAAATGTTTGTTGAAATGGGCCCGATTTCGTTTATGTCTAGAATTAGAAATGTAAATATGATGCCATTTGTAAAAACACTATTAGATAAAGCTATCATGCAGCGAATGCGTCAGATCATGCCACGCTTTGAAGAATGAAGATCTATATATGTACCGTTGCGACTCTTCGCCCAAGGCGAATGATAATCGGAGATGAGATGTCGATGGACAGCTTCCAGTCTTTCACTTTTATCTTGTTTGGGCCATAGTTCACCGCTCCCTCGCCAATTTTAACTCGAGCATCGGATTTGCTTCTGCAAAAGTTGATCAACACTAATAAGTCTAATAAGCTTATGTGATTATTAACGGTTCTTTCAAGAGGAATGATGTAATCAGGGATGTTCTCCGGGTCCCCTTTCTCTTCGAACTGTTTTTTCCAGTCCGAAAGCACGGCCTCGGCGGCGGCTTGACCGTGGTAAAACCGCACCACTTCGGCCCCAAGACGCTTCTTCGCCTCGTTCGGCTTGCCGGCGAGTAATGCATCGATTTCTGCGGTCGGAATGTCGGTCAGCAGTTCGAACCACTCGCGCATGTTTGCGTCGGGGATTCGCATCGTTTTGCCGAACTGCTCCTTCGGCGGTTCGTTGAGGCCGATGTAATTGCCGACCGATTTCCCCATCTTCTTCTCGCCGTCGGTCCCGCGAAGGATCGGCAGCGTGAAGCAGATTTGCGGCTCCTGACCGGCCGATCGCTGCAGGTCGCGGCCGACCATGAGGTTGAAGAGTTGCTCCGTGCCGCCGAGTTCCACGTCGGCTCGAATCTCGACGCTGTCCTGCCCCTGCAATAGCGGGTAGAGACATTCGTGCAGATAGATCGGCACCGACGGGTCGGAGCGAAATCGCTTCGAGAAGTCGTCCCGTTCGAGCATCCGCTGCACCGTGGTACTGCCGAGCAATCGGAGCATTGCGGCAAAGTCGAACTTGCGGAACCAGTCGCCGTTGTACGTCACCTCCGCCTTCTCGACGTCGATCACTTTGGCGATCTGCGTGAGGTAGGACTTCGCGTTGGTGTCGATCTGTTCGGGCGAGAGGCCCTGGCGGGATTCGTCGCGGCCCGAGGGGTCGCCAACTTGAGCCGTCGCGGTGCCGATGATGAGCACGGCCGTATGGCCGAGGGATTGGAACTGGCGCAGCTTTCGCAGCGGGACGGTGTGGCCGAGATGCACGTCGAACCCGGTCGGGTCGATGCCGTACTTGATCCTCAATGGCGTGCCGGTGGCCCGGCTTTTCTCCAGCTTCTTTTTCAACTCGTCTATGGTCTCGACTTGGGCCGCGCCTCTCCGAAGCTGGGAGAGTTGTTCGGCAACCGGGAGAAAATCTGGCATGGCGGCACGATTAATTGAAGAACTGAAACTTCCCCACTACCGGGAAAGCGTCTTTCAGGTGCAGGAATTCGGGGGTCTTTGCCTCGGCCGGCCAGCGTACGGCGAGGACGTCGAACCTGAGGGTGGCGCCCAAAAGTCGGCGAGACTGAAGGAACCTCACCGCCGCGTCGGACAGCCGTTTCTGCTTCGCGGAGTTCACCGTCGCGGCGACGGCGGAAAGGTCCGCCGATTCGGTCGACCGCACTTCCACCACGACGATCGTGTCCCGGTCGAGGGCGAGCAGGTCGATTTCGCCTTTGCGGTCGTCCCAGTTGGCTGCGAGGATTCGATAGCCGATTCGTCGCAGGAATCGGGCACCGGCGCGCTCGCTGCGGCGGCCGAACCACCGGCGCGTCCACGGCCAACGGGCAAACCCCGCGGCCACGGGTTACTTCTTCTTCGACGCGGCGGCCTCGGCCTTCGCGGCCTTTTTCTGGGACCGCTTGCTGACGCCGCCCGCTTCCTGGGCCGCTTTCGCCGCCACGGCCGCCGCCTTCGTCGCCTCGGCTGCCGACGCCTTCAGCGACGCATCGATCTTCGTCTGCCGCTTCGTGTTTTCCTTGATCTTCGTCGCCTTGCCCACCCGGTCGCGCAGGTAATAGAGCTTCGCCCGCCGTACCTTGCCGGCCTTTTTCACCACAATCCGGGCGATCCGCGGCGAGTGGATCGGGAAGATCCGTTCGACTCCCTCTCCCTGCACGATCTTTCGGACGGTTATCGTTTCCTTCACGCCCTGTCCGCTCCGGGAAATCACGTCGCCGGCGAAGACGGCAATTCGCTCCTTCTGACCGTCCAGAAGTTTCTGATGAACTTCGATCGAATCGCCGACCAGGAAATCGGGCACGTCGGACTTCGACGCGGCGGTCTCCACGAGGGCGATCAGCTTATTCTTCATGACTCGTTCCGTTCCTTACTGCGGGCCTGAGATTGTTCGTCGCGCCATTTCGCCACGGCTTGATGGTTGCCGCCGAGTAACACGTCGGGCACTTCGAGGCCGCGAAACACACGCGGGCGGGTGTATTGTGGAAACTCGATCCGTCCCGGGGCATTGTGACTATCGTCGGCCGCACTTTGCTCGTCGCCCAACACGCCCGGGATCAACCGTATGACACTGTCGATCACGACCATTGCCGGAACTTCGCCGCCGTTGCACACGAAGTCCCCGATACTGAGTTCGGCCGGCCTCAAAACCTGGCGGATGCGGTCGTCGAACCCTTCGTACCGGCCGCAGAGCAGGAGAATTCGCGGGGATACCCCCAGTTCTTCGACCACTCGCTGCGTCAGTCGTTTTCCCGCCGGGGTGAGCATGACCACCGTCGCGGCCAACTCAGTGTCTTTTTGTATCGCTTCGACACAACTCACAACCGGTTCGGGCATCAGCACCATGCCGGGACCGCCGCCGAACGGCCGGTCGTCTACCTTCTGATGTTTATCTGTCGCCCAGTCGCGGAGATTCCACAATCGTACCGTCACCCGCCCGGACTCGATGGCCAGCTTCAACAAGCTCTGCGTCAAGAATCCCTGGAACAAGTCCGGAAACAGGGTGACGACGTCGAACCGGATCGCGGCGGCCGCGGCGGGCACGGGGCACCCTGGGAATTACCCCTGCGGGGCTGCGGGGGCCGCATTCGCCGCGGCTTCCGCCTCCTCGAATTTCTTCATGTACTTGGAAAAGAAAATCTGACACTTGTCCGACGCCTTCGCCCCAACACCCTGCCAGTACTTGATCCGGGATGGTTTTAACGTGACGCGGGCTTCCTTGTCGGCAATGTGCGGGTCGTAACTGCCCAATTCTTCGATTGCCAGGCCGTCCCGTGGCTGGCGGGCATCGATTGCCACGATTCGGAAATAATGCCGGTGTTTCCGGCCCATTTGTTTCATTCGAATAACGACGGCCACAGCCTAACCCTCTACGGAGGCAAGACAACTGGAAGAGCCATGATAGGAACGGGCCGTCCGCCGGCAACCGTTGGTCCGTATGATTGTCAGGCCGATCACGAACCGCCATGATCGCCTGGGATTAGGCGGTGGTCCACTTCATCGTTGACCCGTTCGTGCCCTCATGGCAGATTGGAACGATTGTTCCGAGGCCAAGCCATGAAATTCATAGCAATCGTTTCGAGTACGTTTTTCTTATGCGTTTCTGCGATTGCCGCACCGCCGCCACCAAAGGGGAACGTACCCACAAAGCCCTTTATCGCGTGGTCCCAATCGGCTGATTCCGGGCAAATCGAGTTCAACGGTGCGACGGTCGTAAAAGACCTACTGGTCGTCGGCAGCGATAGTGGCGATCTCTCTGCCTTCAATTGCAAGACCGGGAAGCCCGTCTGGAAGTTTTCGCAAGGGAAACGCATCTACCATTCTCCTTCCAGCGACGGAAACCTGGTTTACTCCACGACGGAAGATGGCGTGTCGGCCGTGAAAGTCGATTCCGGAATTCAATTCTGGAACGTTAACGAACCGGCATGTGACGGGCCGTGCCTCGCACTTCGCGAGAAGAGTCTCGTCTACGTCGGCGGCCACGACGGAAACCTCTACGCCTTTCACGCACAGAGCGGGGCCGTGAAATGGAAAGCGGAGTACCTGTCCGACCGGCCGAAAGACCCCAAGGGATTCGAAGGGAATAGCGCGAGGATAACCGGCACGAGCGCCCGGCCAAACAGCCTGACAACCGACGGTGAAACGATCTACCTCGCCGTCATGGACCAGTGTCGTGTGATCGCGTTCAATGCCGAAACGGGCAAGCGAGCGACGAGCTATCAAACCAACGGCTGGGTTTGGGGTGCACCGGCGGTATCGAAAACGCGCGTGTTTTTCGGAAGCCAGGACGGCGGGTTTTACGCCTTCGATAAGGCGACGGGAAAACAGGTCTGGCGGTACGAAACGAAAGGCCGGGCCGACAGTGGCGGGACGATCGACGACGAAAGCGTCTACTTCGGATCGAGTGACGGCAACCTCTATTGTGTAAATTTGGCAGACGGAAAAGAACGCTGGAAGTTCGCCGCAAAACCTGAGGCCAACCGCCGAAAAGGAGTCTATTCCACACCTGTCGTGCAGAAGCACGTCGTCTACTTCGCCTCTTGCGAGGGGGTTGCCTACGCCCTGGCCGATCACAACGGCGAAGTGATTTGGAAGCAACGATTGCAGGCCGATTCGGACGTGTATTCCGCAACCATCACCGACGGGACGAATTTCTTCTGGATCACACGCCCTTCCGGGAACGGCCCACGGAACGACCGGAAAGGCACGTCTGCGGTTGTTTCGGTGGGGGTGAAGTAGGATTCCTGGTTTTTTCGTTACCCCACAAACCACGCACCCCAGAGCACCAACCCGAAAAGTAACCGCAGCCCAATCTGAATCGACACCCACTGCATCGACCATACGACCGTCGAGCCAATCTCCGACAGGCCTTTTCTCACTTCTGCATCGACGATTTTTTCGGGGTTCACATATCCGAGCGTCGCAACCTTGACGGCCCGAGCCCGCCAGGATCCTATCCATTTTTCAGCCTTATCCAGATACTTCTCGGTTTCCCCCCGATCGAACCGCCCGATCCGGATCAGAAAGTAGCCGTCGACGAGTGCCATGGGAAGGAAGGCGAGCAGAACGATTAAGGCTTTCCAAGGGACCTGGGCTAGGTCTCGGCCGGTCAATTCCGCGGTCGGCCAGATCATCCGCGAGGCGATGAGCTGAACCACGGTAAGTGTAAGGGCGAGCAAGACCGGTCGAAAAATCGCCCAGTTTAACACCGCGGCTTTATGGTGAGTCATTCTCCCGAGCAACTTGGGCCAACGGCCGCGGACGGCGAAGAAGATTCGCACTGCGTCGAGATACACCCGCCACCGCCGGATGAGTCCGAAGAAGAAAAAGACCGCCAGGTAGAAGTCGAATAATCGGATCAGGTTAAGGGCGGAAAAGCGGTCCACGGGCCTGAACCCCGGAGGGAATTCTCGTCCGAATTCTGGCAATGTCGAAGGATTTCTTTCCCGACATGAGTCGAAATCCGGCCTTTGTAAATTTTTCAGAGATTCCCCGGCACACCATCGGTTCGGGGGTCATAATCGGGTCAGGTAGGGATGATTGTTTTCCCCACCCGGTCGGTGGCGTTGGGGGTCGATGGAAACCGTCCGACCCTACGACCCCGCCATCCCGTCCCTTCGATACCTCGGTACGAGACCCTTTCGTATGGCCACATTGAACCTCGTGCCCCCGGTCCTCGCGTCCGCCGACGACCGCAATCCTTCGACCGGCGGATTCCCGAACGACCGCCGGAAACGGAACATTCCGGTTGCGACCGATCGGCGACGTGCGCAGAACGCCGCGGAAAAGCGCCGGACGAGCGAGCGCCGTCGGCTGATCGACCCGACCACCTGCGAGCGCGATTATAACATCGACGAGACCGATTTCATGAAGGCGATGGACCGGTACAAGCGGGAGAACCGCCGACCGTTCCCGACCTGGAGCGAAGTGCTCGAAGTCCTTCGGTCCCTCGGATACCGCAAGGTTGCCGAACCGACCGACCTGCCGGGAAAGAAATCGTCCCCGTCGCTCGAATTGACCGGGGCAACCCCCGCGTGATCGGTGTGAAGCGACGCACCGTCCGGTGCGTCGCTTCCCGCCCAGTTGCCCTTTTCGTTCCACACATTCCCTCGCTACACTTGCGGCCGCCCGGTCCCTCCAACGGATCCGACCGCCCATGCACGTCTTTATCAGCGCCGGCGAACCGAGCGGCGACCTGCATGGGGCGAACCTCGCCCGGGCATTATTGTCCCGCCACCCCGGAATCAAACTCGTCGGTTACGGCGGTGAAAAGATGGCTTCGGCGGGCGTGGACATCCATTACCCGCTCACCAAGCTCGCGGTCATGTGGTTCGGAAAAATCGCTTCGCACCTGCTCACGTTTTACCGGCTCGCGGCCCGCGCTAGAAATTACTTTGACGTCGCGAAACCGGATGCCGTTGTTTTGATCGACTACCCGGGTTTCCATTGGCACTTGGCGAAACGGGCTCGGAAGGCCGGAATTCCGGTTTATTACTTCGTGCCGCCGCAGTTGTGGGCATGGGCCGGGTGGCGGGTCAAGAAGGTGAAACGGAATTTCACCGCAGTGCTGACGGCCATGTCGTTTGAGGAAGACTGGTACCACGCCCGTGGGGTCCGCACGCAATACATCGGCCATCCGTACTTTGACGAGCTGGCAACGCGATCGATCGATTCAGCTTTTCTCGATGCGGAACGATCCAATCCCGGACCGGTGGTTGCACTTTTGCCCGGTTCGCGGAATCAGGAAATATCGGCGAACGGCCCGATCATGATCGAGGCCGCACGACGGATTCGGGCCCGCCGGCCGGACACCCGGTTTCTGATCGCCGCGTTCAACGACGATCAGGCCGCGGTCGTGCGTAACCTGGCATTTATGGCCGGAATCCCCGTTGACATTCACGTCGGTCGTACGCCGGAAATCATCGACCTCGCCACTTGTTGCGTGGCCGTCTCCGGGTCGGTGGGGCTCGAGTTGCTCGACAAGGCGAAGCCGACGGTTGTCGTGTACAAAGTCACGCCCACCGAAATGTGGATCGGCCGCCAGTTCCGTACCTGTAAGTACATCAGTCTGGTCAACCTGCTTGCCGGGGAGGAACTCTTCCCGGAATTCCTGACCGCGAAGGATGAATCCACGGCCATCGCCGATCGCGTGACCGGTTGGCTGACCGACGACACCGACCGCAAGGCCGTCGAATCGAAGCTTCGCGAGTTGAAGGCCCGAGTGGCGATTCCCGGTGCGTGCGATCGGGCGGCCGAATTCCTTCTCGGCGAGTTGGACGCACGCACGAAATCTTCACGCCGATTGGCGGCATAGTTCCCGGCCGGCCGATAAGATGCCCGCATGCCTTCCCCCTCCGGGCCGGCCATGAGCGACCAACCCACACAAGCCGTTCAAGATTACCTGAAGACGATCCACAGTCTAGGTGGGGCGGACCGCCTGGTATCTCCGGCCGATATAGCCACCGCCTTGGCCGTGAAAGCTCCGTCCGTGACCGGAATGCTCAAGCGGCTTAGCGAATCCGGGTGGATCGATTACACGTCGGGTAGCGGGGCGAAGCTCACGGCCGCCGGCCGCGACGAAGCCCGCCGCGTCATCCGTCGGCACCGCCTTGTCGAACTCTTCCTGACACGGGTGCTAGGGCTCGACTGGAGCGAAGTCGACGCCGAGGCCGAGGCACTGGAACACGCCATTTCTCCCCGGCTGGAACGGGCCATTGCCGAACATTTGGGCGAACCACTCGAAGACCCGCACGGCCACCCGATCCCTTCGGCCTCCGGCGAACTCCGCCACCGAACGCTATACCGCCTTTCCGAATTTAAGGCCGGACAACTGGTCCGCGTACGCGAAGTACAGGACGATAACCCCGACCGGCTCCGCCGCTGGCAGAGCCAAGGCCTCGTTCCGGGAGCTTTGGTTCACGTCGTGAGTTATCAACCGCTCGATGACGTGTTTGAGGTGAAAGTCGAAAACAACATTATCCGGCTCGGTAGCGAAGGCCTCGCAGGACTCCGCGGTGAACTGGCGCCTGAATCCCCGACAGTTTGTTAAGTTTCGGCCGACGTAACCGACATTTCGGACTACTTTTTCGCGGCCCGATCTCACGTTCTCAGGCCCGACGAAAATCCCTTGAAAGCTCGCAGGAATTAGCGGTTGTGTCGTTTGCACGACCGTTCCCCGCGAAGTAGGGTGTTGGTGTTGAGTGGACGGAATCCTCAACGTTTGCCTTGATCTCTTTCTTGCCGCCCGATGGGAGTTGGTCACGTGTTCCAAATGATCGCGTGCAACGTCGCCACGCTGGCTATCGCCGTCCTGTATTATGCATGGCGCGATGCTTTTGTGTCCCGGGCCCGCCAACGTCGTTTACTGCATGAACGGGTTTCGTACATGCTCTGGGCCGCTGCCGGTCGGGTGGCTTAATAGTCGAACGGATCCCGCCCGCACAGAAGGCCGCGAAGTAGGGACGAAGGCGATTTCACGCTCGTCCCGACTCCGCGGCTACGTCCATTTCCCGGCTCCCGCTTCCCCCTCGCTTCCCCAACCGGTACGATAGACTCATAGGTCTATTCCGTTCCGCGATCCCCGGCCGCATGCTTACCAAGCGCATCATCCCCTGCCTGGACGTCGACCGCGGCCGGGTTGTGAAGGGCGTGCATTTCGTCGAGCTTCGCGACGCCGGCGACCCTGTCGAAGTGGCCCATCGCTACGACCGCCAGGGGGCGGACGAACTCGTCTTCCTGGATATCAGCGCCAGCCACGAGGGGCGGAACATTTTGCTCGAAATGGTCCGCCGGGTGGCCGAGCAAGTGTTTCTGCCCTTCACGGTCGGCGGCGGTATTCGCACACTCGACGACGCCACCCGCCTTATCCAAGCCGGTGCGGAAAAGGTCAGTCTCAACTCCGCGGCGGTAAAGAACCCGGGTTTGATTCGCGAAGTATCGCGAAAGTTCGGCTCGTGTGCGACGGTTGTGAATATTGACCCGAAACGGGTCGACGGCCGGTGGATCGTCCACGTCAACGGCGGTCGCGTCCCAACCGATTTGGAAGCCATCGCGTGGGCAAACGAAGTCGAACGGCTCGGGGCCGGGGAGATCGTGGTCACGTCGATGGACGCGGACGGGACGAAGGACGGGTACGACATACCTTTATTGGAAGCGGTCTGTCGGGAGGTTAACATTCCCGTTGTGGCGAGTGGTGGGGCGGGTTGCCCGGAACATTTACGCTGGGCTTTCGAGGCGGGGGCGGACGCCGCCCTGGCGGCCAGTATCTTCCATTACAACGAGTACTCGATTCCCGAAACCAAGGCGTACCTGGCCCGGCACGGCGTGCCGGTACGGCAGGTACGGGCCGAATAACCGGAGGACTAATATGTCGACGCAAACAAAACACATGCCGGCCAAGGCCGTACCCTCTCAAGCCAAGGCGGCGCCGCCATCCCCCCCCCCGGCCGAGCCGAAGAAAACCTGGGATCGTCCCGGTGGCCTGAAGGTCGCCGACAAGGTCGAAGGTGAGCCGCCGGTCAACCAACTTTTCCGCACCGTCATGCTCCACGAAGGGTCCGACCTCCACCTCAAGGCCGGTCAGCCCGGCATGATGCGGCTGCGCAACGTCATCACGTCCATGAACACTCCCGTCCTGACGCAAACGATGATGGAGCAATTGCTCCACCCGATCATGAACGAAAAAGCCCAAAAACAGATGGAGGAAAATGGCGGGGCGGACTTCGCCCACGTCGTCGGCGACGACGAATGCCGGTTCCGTGTGAACATCCTCAAGCAGCGGGGCAAACTCGCCCTCGTCGCCCGGCGGGTGAGCACCAAAATTCCGACGTTCGACAAGCTCGGCCTTCCTCCCTCGATCGAAAAACTCTGCCACTTCGACCAGGGGCTGGTCATCCTTTCCGGGGTGACAGGGTCCGGCAAGTCCACGACCATCGCGTCCATGCTCGACTACATCAACGAGCGTGAGGCGTTGCACATCCTGACCATTGAAGACCCGATCGAGTTTGTGTTCACCGACAAGATGTCGGTCATCAACCAGCGCGAGGTATACCTGGACGTGTCCGATTGGCACATCGCGTTGAAGCACGCCGTCCGCGAAGACCCGGACATCATCCTCGTAGGCGAAATGCGGGACCAGGACACGTTCGAGGCCGGGGTTCACGCAGCCGAGACTGGGCACGTCGTGTTCGGCACGATTCACGCCAGCACCGCGGCGAGCACCATCAGCCGCATCCTCGACTTGTTCCCGCCGAACATGCATCACGCCGTGCGTACGTCGCTGGCATTCAACCTGAAAGCCGTGGTGGCCCAGAAACTGGTACCGGCCATCAAACCCGGCGTTCAGCGGGTGCCAACGAACGAAATCATGATCGTCAACCCGACGGTCCGCGACCTGATTCTGAAGAGTAAAGACGACAGTCTTCTCGACGCGATCCGGATCGGTTACACAGAAGGGATGATCGACTTCACCGAAAACCTCAAGCAGTTGGTCGAACGCGGCGACATCGACAAGGCGACGGCCCTCGAATTCGCCCCGAACCCGGAGCAGTTGAAGATGGCCCTGAAGGGGATCAAAGTGGCGGCGCCGGGGATTCTGTAAAGCAGGAAATCATTCCCATCGAGGCGAAGTCGGTACTCTTGGTGTATTATTCATTGATCCGGGAGGGGTCGATGACCGAACCCGTATGCCTACGTTGTTCGTTACCATCTCTGTAATTTTCGGGTTGCTGTACTTTGCGGTCTACGCCCTATTGGCAATTATTGGATATCGACACGCAAAACTGAGAGACGAAAGTTTGGAGGCGATCGGGGCGGTTGTTCCCGGACTTGCCGGGCTATTGCTAGCCATCGCCGCCGTTGCCGCGCCGTCCGAAGTGAGCATTTGTCTTGCAGTATTGAGCCTGCCAATTAGTATGTTCGGCCGGGCAGTTTTTGAATTGGTTGTATTTGGTATGTTCCCCAGCTCTCGGCAAAGGTCTTCGAATTGATTCTTATTCGTTTTGGAGGAAACCGGTCATGGCTCGTACTGACACAGCTCGTTCCGAACTCCTCCGCAAAGTACGGTCTCCGCGGTTCCACCCATTTGCATTGAACACGGAAAACGGGGATCGGATAATCGTCGAGCACCCGGAAAACGTCGCGTTCGATCCGCAGAAAGACGGCCGGGATCGATTGATTATCCTGTCGGGCAATCTCGTCCACTCCAGCACTTTGTCGGCCGTCACAAGTATCTCCGAAATCGACCGAGGGGAAGCGTCGACCTGATCATTTTCCTAACGCGATACACACCACCTCCTCATCGTTGCGAACGAAAACGCACTTCCCCGCGAATGCGGGGGGCGACCAGACAACTAAACGGCTCTTGCTGACCATTGCATTCGTCGGTTTGATTATGTTCGCCCGACTGAGTTCTTCATACCCGGTCGGACTGAGTTTCGCGATGATCAGGTCGCCCTGTTCGTTGAAAAGCCAGTACCGGTCGGCCTGCTTGGTCAGGAACGCACACCCCCAGCGTTCGGAACTATCCGGTCCCGTCTTTGCAGCCACCTTGGCAGGGGTGCGCGACCCGCGAATCGCCTTCATCGTCGCCCAGAGTCGTTCGCCCGTACTCGCTTTCAACCCGCGCAATTCGCCGTAGCTACCGATGCCGTAAACAGTATCGCCATCCACAAACGGAGTCACCATGATCGAACTCAGATCGGTCGTCGCGTTCGGCATTTCTCCTTTGGCCTTGCTCTTCCATGCCACCTCAGCCCCCGTGGCCGAAATCTTGAGGAAGATCGACCCTTTATAAAACGTCGTGAGGAATAACCCGTCATCGCCGACCTTGCGTGTCATCGCGACGTTGAGCGACGACTTGACTTCGTACGGGACGGCCCAAATTCGTTTGCCGGTTTCGGGATCGAGGGCGGTGACTGCCCGGGTATGCCAGGCGATCAACTGCTGCCGACCGCCGAATTCGTATATTACCGGCGGGTTGTAGCCGAAATCGCCCTGGCAACTCTGCGACGTCCAGACAACTTTTCCGGTCATCTTGTCGAACGCGATCACGAGGCGATCCTTCGATCCACCGGCCATGCAAATGAGCTTGTCCCCGTCTACCAGGGGATGACAGGTAAATCCCCATAGCGGGACCGTAGCGTCGAAATCGGCGACGAAATTTTTGGCCCACATCACCTTCCCGACATTCGCGTCAAGACACGTCAGGTCGCCCATCGCCCCGAGCGCGTACACGCGGTCGCCATCAACGGTTGGCGTGCACCGCGGCCCGGCCGCATAACTGACCGTATACGCACAGGGGTACTCGTGCTTCCAGATCTGCTTGCCGGTTTTCTGGTCGAGACAAACGACCCGCTCGCTACCGCCGAGCTTTGCCCGGTCGAACGCACTGGCCGGCAACTTCTCCCCCCGGCCCAAAAACCGGTCGAGGAGGTAAACTTTCCCGTTCGCCACGGCCGGTCCCGCGTAGCCCATTCCGATCGGATGCCGCCAGACTTCCTTCGGCCCTCCAGCCGGGAACCGGTCCAAAATTCCCTCCTCCCTCCAGACGCCGTCCCGCTTCGGCCCCAAAAACTGGGGCCAATCGTCTGCCCGGGCTGACGCGGCAAGAAATAGACACGTTACCGCTAAAAGGAATCGGTGCATCGCGTGCTCCAAGCTGGCCGGGGTACGGCCGTCTCCGTGTAATACCTTGATACGGTATTCCGCTTACGCAGGTGTGGCATGTTCGAAGGGATCACGCGGGGGCTGGGCGACGCGTTAAAAAAGCTCCGCGGCCGGGGCCGGCTCACCGCCGACAACATCCGCGACGGACTCAAGGAAGTTCGCAAGGCCCTGCTCGAGGCCGACGTCAATTTCACCGTCGTCAACGACTTCACGGCGAAGGTCGAGGCCCAAGCGGTCGGGCAGGACGTGCTCGCCCGGGTCGATCCGTCCGAGCAAATCGTCAAGATCGTCTACGAAGAACTCTGCGCCCTTATGGGCCCGGTGGATCACAAAATTCCGCAGCGCGGCGACCGGCCGGTGGTACTGATGCTTTGCGGGCTACAAGGAGCGGGCAAAACGACCACGGCCGCGAAACTGGCTTTGACCCTGAAAGCCCGGGGCAGAAAAGCACTCCTGGCCGCGGCCGACTTGCAGCGACCCGGGGCCGTGGAACAGTTGAAAACGCTAGGCGAACAGATCGGCGTCGAAGTCTACAGCGAGCCGACGACACCGGTGGAAGTCTGCCGCAACGCCGTCGCCAAGGCGAAGCAGACGCTCTGCGACACGGTCATTCTCGACACCGCCGGCCGGCTGCAGATCGACGACGCCCTCATGGACGAATTGCGGACGATCGACAAGCAATGCCGGCCGGACGAGGCGTACCTGGTCGTGGACGCCATGATCGGCCAGGAAGCGGTCAACGTCGCCAAAGCGTTCAACGACGCCCTCGAACTCAACGCCTGCATCCTGACCAAACTCGACGGCGACGCCCGCGGCGGGGCCGCGCTTTCCATCAAGCACATCACCGGCGTACCGATCAAATTCGTCGGCGTGGGCGAAAAAGTCGACAAGCTCGAAGACTTCGTTCCCGAGCGGATGGCCGGCCGCATTCTGGGCCAAGGCGACATGATGGGTGTGGTCGAAAAGATCCAGTCGATTCAGTCGGAAATGTCGCAGGAGGAAATGGAAAAGCAGCAGGAAAAGCTCCAGAAGGGCAATTTCACGCTCGACGATTTCCGCAAGATGTTCGCGATGATTTCCAAGGTGGGAATGAAAGACATGATGTCCCGCATGCCGGGGATGACGGACATGATCCCCGAGGGGGAAGATCCCGAAGAGGCGATGAAGCGGGTGCAGGGGATGATCGATTCGATGACCGCGAAAGAGCGACGGGACCCGGACATCATCGACAACTCCCGCCGGCGTCGGATTGCGGCCGGGGCGGGAATCGAACCGTCCGAAATCAAACAGTTCCTGACTCAATTCGACACGATGCGGGTGCTGGTCAAGCAAATGGCCACCATGTCCATCTGGCAGAAGGTGAAAATGATGACGGGCATGAGCAAGGCCGGAGCGTTTCTCCCCGGCGGAATGGACATGCTCAAAACCAAGGGAAATACCGGACACCGAAAAAGTGCCAAGGAGCGAGCCCAGGAACGGAAAAAGAAGAAGCGGAAGTAGACGGCCCATTCTCCGCCCGGGGACGGTCGTCCCCGGGGAAGAAATTCTCAATCAATACACGGCATTCGGGTCGACCGGCCCGGTTTCGCTGGGGGCGGTTGTACTTCCGCCGTATCGGGCGTGCCAGCCTTCCGCCGCCCGCAAGGCGTGCAGGTCGTCCGTCGAATATCCGTACTTGGCGAACCAGGGGGTGCCGGATTTCACGATCGCGTCCACTTCCTTCACCCGGCCGACGCATTCCGTTTCGGCGAACTTCTGCCGCTCCGCTGCCGAGGTGTAGGTGAAGAATTCTTTCCAGAACGCCCGGCCGCCGAGGACGCCACTCGCCCCGGCCTTCATCGCCATCTCCACCTGCTTCTTGTATTGCGGGTAGTCCACGCCGGCGCTGAGCAGCACCCACGGCTTCACGCACGCGTCGTTCAGTTTTTTTAGATTATCCGTGAGCTGGGCGTCCGATTCGACCCCGAGCGTACCCGGGAACTCGGCCTTGAACACGTCGCAATACCGGCTCAGGATGCGGGCGCTGTCGATCACCGTCTTTGCCTTGCGTGCCAGCTTGCTCGGGCTTTTGTCGTCCTCGCCGCCGTAGGGGAAATGAATCGGTTCGAGCAGGAAAAGAATGTCCTGCTTGACACATTCGTAATAAATCTTGCGGGTGAGTTGGAAGTTGTGCTCGGCCGAGTCGGATTCTTCCGGCTCGAACTGGGCGAGCAGCTTCACGGCGTCCGCCCCGCAGCGCTTGATTTTCGACACCCCCCATCCCGGCTCGACTTCGCCGCACGGTGCCCCGGCCTTGTTCTTCGCCGCGCCGGACTTTTCGACGCGGATGAGGATTCCGGTACTGGCCGGCACTGCATGAGCAGCCACGGTGCTCCAATAGCCGTAGTACCCGTCCACCAGTAAGCCGGAGCAATGAGGCGAAAGGGCCCGCGAAAGCATCACCTTGGCGTCCGCGATTTCCGCATACGTCGGCTCCTTCCCGGCCGCCTTCTTCATCATGGAAATCATCGAGCTGTTCTGATCGGTGGCGACCATCGTCAGCGTGCCGTTCGGATTGCTGATGCGTTGGAGGCCGCGAAGTTTGCCGGGCGTCAGGCCGAGGCCGAGGAGGCGGGTAACGGAAAGGGCCATTGCGAACTGTCCCCAGGGTTTCGGGTATGGAGAGGTCTGACTATCTTAAGAGAGGGCCAACTCTCGACAAGCACAACCGCGGAAGCGGCGGAGTCTCCATGAGCCGTTTCCCCCTCGTTTCGATGCTCGGATTTCTGACATTACCCGCCATCGCCGGCGAACCGGAACTCGTCTCCGTGAAAATGATTTGGGACAAGGGAAAGCACAACGCTTTCACCGACCTCGTCCGGTTCAAGAATGGCTGGTTTTGCTGTTTCCGGGAAAGCGATGCTCACGTCGGCGGGGACGGGAAAATCCGGATTCTGAATTCCATCGACGGCGACGCGTGGAATTCAACCGCTCTCATCCAGGAAAACGGCATCGACCTACGCGACCCGAAGCTGTCGGTGGCGCCCGACGGCCGGCTGATGCTGGTGGCCGGCGGCTCCGTCTACCACGGCAAAACGTTCCAAGGCCGGCAACCCCGCGCGGCGTTCTCCGCAGACGGGATGACCTGGACTCCGACGAAACGCGTTCTCAGCGACGGGGACTGGCTCTGGCGGGTGACGTGGCACGAGAAGACCTGCTACGGCGTGACCTATCTAGCGAAG
>DASXPC010000301.1:0-30754 GCA_036493815.1 Fimbriiglobus sp.
TTCAACATCCCGCGCAGCCCGTCCCTCCCCCAGCTCACCGACGGGCAGAATTATTTTCCGATCATTCTCGCCACGGCCCTCCCCGACCTCACGGACCCCGCTGGCGTATCGATCGACGCCACGACCCAGCCGCGGCCCAAAATCCCGGACCCGACCGACCCGACCGGCCAGACGCTGATCGAAGACACCCGACTCCTGGTGCAACTCCTCCCCGACCCCAACCCGGGTGCGTTCCCGGACGAGACGGCCTTCGTTATCAGCGGAAAGAACAACTTCATTCGCGGGTTCGTCATAACGGGGTTCCCCGGGTCGGCCATCACGGTCATCGGCGGCAGCAACAACACCATCGTCGGGAATTACATCAACACCGACATCACCGGGACGAAGGTCTGGCGGGAAGACCCCATTTACGCGGCCGCGCGGGGCGGGCGGAACCTGCCGGACGAATTGTCCAATGCCAGCGGGCCATTCCCAATCATTAACAACAGCGATCCGAGGCCCGTCCTGGCCGGGATCACTTTAATTCAGGACGGAACGAACGGGCCGGGAGCCACGAACAATATCATCGGCGGGATGTACGACATCAACGGCATCCCGCTCAGCACCGCCGATGGAAAAGTGGTTGGTATCGGTGGGTTCATTACGCGGAACGGAGACCCGTCGGTCCAAATCCCCGTGACCGATACAGACAACCGTAACATCATCTCGGGAACACCGGAATTCCGCAAAGACTACTATCGGGACACGGCCTTTGCAACGAACGGGTCGAAGACATTTTTCACCCGGGACATCGCCGGATCTGGCGTCGGCCCCGGCATCCGGCTCCAGGATCCCAAAACGACGGGAAACCTGATTCAGGACAATTATTTCGGTACGGACATAACCGGCACCATTGCCATCCCGAATCACAATGCAATCGAGATTTTGAACGGGGCGTACAGTAATTATTTTGGCAACCCGAACGTCGACGGGGCCGGGAATCTGGCCCGGTTCAACGTCCACGACGGGGTTCGGGTCGCGCAAACGCCGAACCCGGCCCACGCCGGCCCGATCCCGTGGGAAGCGGACCCGACGGCCCAATACGACACGTTGCCGGTCCGCAACCTGCCGAGTTTTTACGACTTATACACACCGAACTTTTTCATCGGGCAGTCGACCGCCGGGTCCGGCGTACCGGTCCTGGAATTGGCGGATGGCGAGGCCGGAAGCGTCGGCACCAGGGTCACGCTCACCGGGTCCGAACTGACCGCCGTTACCAGCGTGGCCTTCACCGGGTTGGGGGGCACGTTCGTTCCGGCCAAATTCGACATTCTTAACGATTCGACGATCGTTGCAACCGTGCCGGACGGGGCGATCTCGGGTCCCGTCAGGGTGTTCTCGCCGGGTGGATCGTTCAATCTCGGATCGTTCGTCGTAACTCTGTCACCGGAAGTCATCCTTAATTCGACGTCCGTTTTCACCCCGGCGGCGGCGAAAGTTGGAGAAACGGTCACCGTAACGGGGCAGAATTTCATCGGGGCGACCAGCATCGCATTCGGAGGTGGGGTGCAAATCCACTTCCAGGTCAATGCCGCCGGCACCCAGATTACAGCCGTCGTTCCGACTGGTGCGACGACCGGACCGATCACCATTATCACGCCGGGCGGGGCGGTCAGCTCGATCAACAATTTCATCCTCAATTCCAGCCCCCCGCCAATCGTTACGGGTGTATCGGCGGCGTCGGCCGTGCCGGGAACGGAAATCACTCTGACCGGATCCGGGTTCACCGGCGTTTCGCAAATCGTCTTCAATTTCACCCCTACCGGTACGGGATTCCCAACAGGGACGTTCACCATCGATTCCGACACGCAAATCCGAGTTCGTGTTCCTGTGAACGCGACGGCTTCGAGCAATCCGATTGAGGTGGTCGGGCCGGGCGGAAGTGCGGTGAGTTCTTCGATGTTCCAGGTGTTGACCCCGCCGACGCCCTCCATTGCATCGTTTTCTCTCCCGAACGGTCCGGCCGGGACTACGGTTTCGATTTTCGGGAGCGGGTTCACTTCTACCGCCGGCGTTCTATTTGGAGCGGTTGCGGCGAAGAGTTTCACGATCATCAGCGACACGCAGATCGATGCCGTCGTCCCGGCAAATGGCACCGGGCCGATTTCGGTCCTCGTGCAAGGAGGGAGCGGGACCTCCGCCGGCACGTTCACCGTCGACCCGTCGCCGTCGCCGACGATTACTTCGGTCGATACCGGACTTCGAAACACGTACATCACGATTACCGGAACCGGACTGCTCGGCACGACCCAGGTTCGTTTCGGATCGCCGACGATCGGGGCGATCAGTCCCGACGTCCAGGTTTTGGATGACAACACACTGAGCGTTCTAGTTCCGACCGCTGCCGGGAACGGTCCCGTGTTCGTATTCACACCCGGTCCCGGCAGCCCGGCGTCCGGCACGTTCAGCGTCATCAACCACCAGGCCCCGGGCATTACGGTCGCCAAGCAGGCGAATCCGAACGAAGCGGTCGTCGGTCAAGCGATAACGATTGGTGGTACGTACCAAACGCCGTTGGCTGCCAGCGGCCTTTTGGGCGTCCAACGGATCGTTTTCCAGGCCGTGGGCGGAGGAACGATCGACGCGACAGACTTCACGATCGACAGCGACAGTCAGTTGACCGTTCGAGTGCCGCAAGGGGCCGCATCGGGCCCGATTACGGTCATTTCCGTTGACGACGGTACCGGCACAATCCTTCAAGACTCGACCGTCGGGTTCGTCGTTCTTCCCAGTCTCGCCCCGACCATTACCACGCAATTTCCGACGACCGGAGAGGTCGGGACCAAAGTCCTCATCAGCGGGGTGAATTTCACCGGGATGTCGTCCGTGGTCATCGGGGGGATTACGCTTGCGACGGACAGGTATCAGATTCTTTCCGACAACCAGATTCAGGCGACCGTTCCGGCAGGGGCCAAAACGGGGCCGATTTCGGTCACCACCCCGGGCGGCACGGCAATTTCGGCCGGGTCGTTCACGGTGACGGCTTCGCCCGCTCCGAAAATCCAGTTTACGGATCCGGGTTCGGAACGCGGTACTCCGATTTTGATCTACGGCACCGGGTTACTCGGGGCGACGTCCGTCACGTTCAACGGCGTGTCGTCCCAGTTCGAGGTGCTCAACGACCGCCAAATCCGCGCCACCGTCCCGCTCGGTGCGACCACCGGATCGATCATCGTGCTCTCGCCGGGCGGGGTGTCGGTCAGTCCCTCGGTGTTCCAAGTTCTTCCGTCGGTCGCACCGAGCGCGTTTATGAACGCCTTGGCCGCTGGGCCGATCGGGACCCAGGTCCTGATCAACGGAAAAGCCCAAGGGACCAGCGGACTCGGGGAAGTTTACCGGGTGGAATTCAATAGCGCCTCCGGCGCCCCGATCTCGGCCCAGTTCATCCAGAACACGACGAACGGATCCCAACTTCTCGTCACTGTGCCCAACGGTGCCATCACTGGGCCGATCGCCGTTTACGCCACGACCAAAGCCCAGGCATCGGCGAACAACACGACGTTCGGGACCAACTACGACGGGAGCGAATTCGACACCACGAACATCCTTGGTTCGGAGTTCATTTACGGCGGGCAATTCACCGTCCTGCCCAGTCCCCGGCCGGTGATCGACAGCGCCTCGTTCCAACAGGGTCCGTCCGGCGACATCACGGTCCGGGGCACCGAGATTACTCTGTTCGGGCAAGGATTCACCGGGACGACGTCCGTTTCGATCGCCGGGTCGAAGGCCACTGCGTTCACGGTGATCAACGACAACATTCTCCAATTCACCGTGCCGACGACTGGCGGTGCGTTTACCGGCAACCTGCCCGTCACGGGGCAGATCGTCGTGATGAATCCGGCCGGGCCGAACCTCGCTGCGAATCAAATTTCCGTAACGATTACGCCATTCGTCCCCCTGACTTTTACCGTTTTCGGGGGCGGCACGCCGGGAAGTCCGATCACCCTTTTTGCGACGGGCGGGACGTTCGTCGGGACGACATCCTTGAACATCGGCGGGTTCACCCTGCAGAACGGGACGCTGCGGGTCGGCCGGAACGACGAGAACGAAGTGGGTTCGGTGCACGGGTACGGGCACATCATCGACAACGTGAGCGGGAACTTCTTCGTCGTCAGCGCCGACGGGTCGTCGATTTCGACGGAAATTCCGGTCGGGATTGTGATCCCGGATCTGCCGCCCCCGCCGCCGAACTCCCCGCCGAACCCGCCGCCGTTCGTGAACGTCGCCGTGGTGGCGACACAAAACAAGACGGCGGTCGCCGGCGCACCGGTGGTAACGGTCACGAAAGCCGACAACCCGACGGTGACGAAGGTGATCGTCCCCTTGGACAACCCGGACGGGGCCGTTCACAATAAAAATATCGTGATCCAAGGGACGAATCTAATTGGGATCAGCGACGTGTCGTTCACCGGTGTGGACGAGTTCGGAAACGCGACAGCTCTGGACGTTCCCCGGCAGAATTTCGTTAGCATTTCCAACGGATCCATCGAAGTTTATATTCCGTACGGCGGTCCGAGTTCGAAGGCGGCGAGTTCATCGGTGACGAACTTCATTGGGTTGCGTGGCCAGGGGTCTTGGGCGACAGGGGCGATCACCCTGACGAATCCGTCGCTCGCCCAGACTGCTACCAGTAACGTTACACTCGCGGAATCGAAAATCCCGGGAGTCCTCGCGTTCGCCATTACCCCGCAGGTGACCCAGGACAATCAAGTTATCGCCAACACGATCTACGGGAACGGAAATGCGGCGTTGGCGACCGCCGAGACCGATGGAGACATGGCCGTCGACTTTGTGACGGACTACCGCCGGGTGGACGACCCGAACAATCCGGGGAACGAGGGTCGGGGCGGCCTGAACGACGGCGGGACGTTCCCGGCCAGTTCGTACATCAACACGGTTTACAACCCGTTCACGTCCGTATTACTCGGGCCGAACCTGATGCAGAATTTCCCGCTGCTTCAGGTCGTCCAATCGACCGTCGACCGGACGACGTATTCGACGGCGTTGATTGGAAAGCCGTTCCGAACCTATCGGGTCGATTTTTACTACAACCCCGGGTTCGACGTTAACGACCCGACGGCCAAGGCCACGACGGTTGACCCGAACGCCGAAATCCTCCTCGGCTACCGGTACATCAACACGGACTTCCAGGGAAATGCGTCGGTCAGCTTTACCCAGTTCGTGCAACCGTTGGACGCGAACGGGGATCCGATCCCGCCGACCACGCCCGGCGACTTCCTTCTGCCGGACAACATGCCTTTGCCGATTGGGGCCGTGGTCACCGCCGTGGCGACCGACATGACGATTCCGACCAACTCCGACCACATTTCTGACGTGTTTACGGGCCCGGACGGGTCGAGCCGGCTCAGTTTCTATCGCGTCACCGATACCGCATCCGGGTCGATCAGCGGCCAGGTATGGAACGACGCGAACCAGGACGGGAAAGTGGACAACGGCGAGGTCGGAGTCTCCGGGTTTACGGTGAGCATTTATGTCGACCAGGGTAACGGCATTCTGGGCACGACACCTGCGGCGACCGTGACGACCGGATCGGCCGGGGAGTATGCGTTCAGCCAGTTCACCCTACCGGGCGGGTTCGGTCTGCCGAACGGAACACACCAGATCGTGATCACTCCGCCGGCCGGGAAGGGATGGGTGTTTGAAAACCCGGCCGACGGAAAACTCAACGTGCAGTTGTTGAGCGGCGTTGCGGTTACCGGGAAGGACTTCTTGGTGTTCAACACGAGCCCGCCGGTGCCTCCGGGTCCGCCTGTGCCTCCCGGTCCGCCTGTGCCTCCGGGTCCGCCGGTGCCTCCGGGTCCGCCTGTGCCTCCCGGTCCGCCGGTGCCACCGAGCCCGCCCGGCCCGCCCCCTCCCGGAACACTGCGAAGTGTGTTGACCGTCGGGGCCGATGCCGGCAGTGCGCCGACGGTCCGCGTCTACAATCCGGACGGATCATTCCGATATCAGTTCAATGCCTACGACGGGGCATTCACCGGCGGCGTGCGCGTGGCCGTGGGCGACGTGAACGGAGACCAGAACGCCGACATCATCGTGGCCCCGGGCGTCGGCATGGCCCCGCTTATCAAGATCTATGACGCCCTTTCCGGGGCGATCATCAACCAGTTCTTCGCCTACGAGCAGTCGTTCACCGGCGGCGTTTACGTTGCACTCGGCGACCTGAACGGCGACGGCAAGGCCGACATTATCACCGGGACCGGTGTCGGCGGCGGACCGCGGGTCGAGGCGTTCAACGCTACCACCGGAGCCACCCTGGCCAACTTCTTCGCCTACGAGCCGACGTTCACCGGCGGCGTGCTCGTCGGGGCCGGCGACGTCAACGGGGACGGCATCGCCGATATCGTGACCGGCACCGGCGTCGGCGGCGGACCGCGGGTCCGCGTGCTCAACGGGAAGAACCTGACCGGACCGTCCCTCTACGACTTCTTTGCCTACGAAAGTACATTCCGCGGCGGCGTGTTCGCCTCGGTCGGCGACTTGGATGGCGACGGCAGCGCGGAAATTATCACCGGGACCGGGGTGGGCGGCGGACCGGCGGTGAAGGTCTTCGTCCAGTCCACTCTCGCGGGTCACCAGCCCGAACCCAGTGCGGCGAAGTCGTTCTTCGCCTACGACCTGAACTTCCGCGGCGGCGTTCGCGTCGATGCCATCGACGGGAATGGGGACGGCAAGATCGATATCGTCACAGCCCCCGGCCCGGGTTTGGCCGCCGACGTCCGCGTTATCAATTACTCCACTTTGCAGGACATTTACAGGATCCAGGCCTTCGATCCGAGCTTCATCGGCGGCGTGTTCGTGGGCGGGGCACACTAGCCCTTCGGATAGTTCATTCTCCACCCGGCCCGCGGTTTACCCCGCGGGCCGGGTTTTTCGTGCTAAACCCGCGCCGATCGGCCGGTTACACCGGGCGAGAATTCGTCAGACTATCCGAATCCTGCTTGCGGATATGGGAAGACTGGCGTAATATGAGTGCCCGTTGAGTCCGGATTTCGATCTGGGACCGATCCGGTCTTAATCGCGTTCTTTTTTTTCGTTTCCCGGCCCAATCGGGCCACCATGTCGGAGGTTTCTCATGCGTCGCTCGGCTCTCTTCCGCCGATCGGGATTCACCCTGATTGAACTGCTGGTGGTGATCGCGATCATTGCCGTTCTGATCGGGCTACTTCTCCCCGCCGTCCAAAAAGTCCGGGAAGCAGCTGCCCGGACCCAGTGTGCCAACAACTTGAAGCAACTGGCCCTGGCCTGCCACAACTACCACGACTCGCACGGGAAGTTCCCCCCGGCCGTCCAAATCGCGTACATTCCAGCCGCCCCGGCCGTGCCGAACTACCTCACCACCACGAGTGCCTATCGCACGCCCGGATTCGGACCGAACTGGGTGGTTTTTATCCTTCCGTACATCGAACAAGGCAACCTGTTCGACCAGTACTCGACCAGCATTAACAACTATTTGCCGAGCGTCGGGTCCGACCAATCGTGGCGGGCCATGCGGGGCGTGCGGCTCAAGACGATGGAATGCCCGAGCGACGACAATGTCGGAACGCAGTTCATTTTGAACGGGGGCGGATGGGCCCGGGGGAATTACGCGGCTAACGCCGGCCCGGGGTGGTTCCATGCCACGCAAAACGGGCAATCCATGGACGGCGGGTCCGGTGGCACCATATACACAGGAAACGTCGGTGGCATCATGGGACTCAACTGGGGCGATACACTCCAGTCGCTCACGAACGAAGACGGCGCGTCCTCCACGATCCTCTTAAATGAAGTCCGTGCGGGGCTGACGGAAAAAGACCGCCGCGGGATTTGGGCCATGGGACTTGGCGGGGCGAGCATCACGTGCGGGCATGCCATTGGGGATTGCATCCAACCGAATGACGCGTCCGAAAAGTCGGACGACATCGAAGACTGCAGTCAGGTGAAGTCGACGTTTCCGCCGAACACGATGGGGAGTTTGTTGCACATGGGTTGCTCGGAAGACAACCCGCCGCGGAACTGGCCGAACTGGCAAGCCCAGGCCCGCAGCCGGCACACCGGCGGCGTCCAAGCCGCCATGGGCGACGCCAGCGTCCGATTCTTCCGCGACAATATCGACCAGGAAACCTGGCGGCGAGTCAACTCCCGAAACGACGGTTTGACCTGGACCGACAATTAGGATTTGGCCTTTTTCGCTAAAACCCTGACCGGCCCGCGGATTATCACGCGGGCCGGGTTGTTTTCAAGGCTTTGATTTCAAGCGAGAAACTACGACATCAAAAGCGGAATAGGAAGTCCCTCAGGCGCCATCACATGGCTTTAACCGCCGCCTCGTAATCCGCCAGCGTGTTCAGGTTTTTCAACGACTCCAGTTCCGGCAATTCGGCAGGCTCAATGACTCGCGTCGGCACGGCGTCGAAGAGGAAAATGGGCCGTAGACGGTCTGCCTGGAGGAGTTCCAACACCTTCGGCCGAACACTCACGCAATACACCGCGGCGAGGGGGTGGAAATAGCCGTCAACTTTGGGCACTGCGGAGGAATGATCGCCGAGCAGGTCGATCACACGTTTTGCGAATGCCGGGGTAAGGAAGGGCACGTCGCAGGCGGACAGATAGACCGCATCGGCCGAGTACATCGCGGCGTTCAACCCCGCCGCGAGCCCACCGAGGGGGCCTTTCGCTTCGACATCGTCCCGGACAATCGTCACGTCCGCGGGTAGCGGTGGCACGTCCTGGCCCGCTGCGGCCACAACGATCACGGGATGCACGACTTCCCCGAGAACCCGCACCACTCGTTGCAGCATCAATTCGTTTCCGAACGGCAGCCAGGCTTTCGGCCGGCCCATCCGGGACGATTTTCCCCCGCACAAAACAACGCCAGCCACGCGCACGATGATTCCCCCGGTTCCGACGAATACCATACTCCTACCGCCCGGGAGTTCCGCATGAAAACATTCATCGCCGCCCTGTTAATCGCCGGTATCGTCTCGGCCCAGACCCAGCCGAAGCCGATCGACAAGGATGCCGAGAAAGCGGCGACCAAATACGTCCAGGGCCTCGAAGGCCGGGTCGTCCCAGACGCGAATTTCCACGAGGCGATCATCAGCGTCGTGTTCGAAAGCGTATCGGTGAAAAAGGTGGACCTCGGCAAGCTCGAGAATCTCCCTCATTTGCAGTACATTTCGTTGGAGAAAACGACGGACACGGACGCGGTTCTAACCCAGCTCGGCAAACTGCCGAAGTTGCGGGCGTTGAATCTGGCGAAGTCGTCGGCGACCTCGGCCGGGATGGCCGGGGTGTCGAAGCTCTTGGGTCTCGAAGAGTTGGTGGCCGACGGGATCGCGTTTGACGGCGACGCGGCCACGGCAATCGCCCCGCTCGCCAAGCTCACGAATCTGAGTTTGAAGGGGGCGAAGATGACAGAAGGGGCGGCCGCGGGATTGGCGAACCTCGCCGGGCTCCGCCGGCTCTCGCTTGCAGAAACGCAGGTCACACTCACTGCCGCGGCGGGGTGGACCCGTCTCAAAAACCTCGTCTTCCTCGACCTCACCGACTCCGGCGTCACCGACGCCGGGCTGAAACGCGTCGGTACGCTCCCCGCTCTCGCGGAACTCGAACTCGTCGGCACCAAAATCACCGACGACGGCCTTGCTGCACTTTCCGCAACCCGCCAACTCAAGCGACTCACCCTGAACCGATCGGAAGTCACCGGCACCGGCATCGATCAACTCTCCGAACTGACCAGGCTCGCGGACCTTACGGTCGGCGGCAAACAGTTCTCGGACGGCGGATTCAAGCGGCTCATGTCACTCCCCGCACTGAAACGACTGACGATCGTCGAGCCGGGCATCACCGAGTCCGGTTGGGATCCCCTGGGTCGGCTCGCGAAACTGGAAGACCTTTCCATCGAAGACGCGTCGATCACCGACGCCGGGGCAGCCTTGCTCGGACGGTTGAAAACGCTTAAACGGGTGTCGTTCGAAAAAACGAAGGTGACGAACGCTACGGTACTGGCGATGAAAAAGACCAATCCGGATTGCGCGGTGAAGATCGAAAAATGATCCCCGTTTCCGACCTTCTGTTGGGAGTAGGGAAACTGCGTTTTACCCTTCTGCGATCGCGATCCGCGGCTTCGCCTCGTCTTTCAGCCAGCGTAGCAACATCCGGACGTGGTCCTTTTCCAGGGCCACGCACCCGGCGGTGGGTTTGCCCGGGCCACTCCAAACGTGCAGGAAAATCGCGCTCCCCTTCCCGGGAATGACGGGGTCGGTGTTGTACCGGATGACCGCTCCAATTTCGTACAGGTCGTCGGCCCGTTTCATCATTTCGAACGAACGCGCGGCCGGCTTGCCGACGACCCAGCGGTTGTAGTCCGGCGACTGGTCGTCATCGACCCAGAAGTCCTTGTCCGTGGCCTGGCGGTAGGGGAGTTTGGTGTCGATCGTCTTGGCGTAGCCGAATGCGGGGCCGATAGGGTACGTGCCGGCAGGGGTGCAGCCATCGCCTTCCTTCTTATTTTCGGCCGAGGCGATGCCGTTGCGGCCGACGCTGCCGGCCATCGGCGGGAACACCTCGTTCCAAGGCCCGCCGGACTCCCGCTCGTAGGCCTGGACGGACACGTCGACCTTCTTCCCCCGAATCGGGCGAACGATAATTGCCTGGTTGCAGTCTGCCGGGAGGGAATGGAGGAGGGGGTCGGTCAACGGCTGCGTTCGGGCCGGAGAACTGCAACCGACGAGGCCGAACAGCAAGAGGATCGGACCGTACGCTCGCATCGATCTCCTTCGCGGCTAGAACTTGCCTTTGAATTTTTCGCTCAGCCGGGTTTTCACCGCCGGCCGTTCGTTATCAATCTTGTTCCATATTTTCGTGCGGTTCTCCTCGTCCTGTCGGATGACCTCGGCCTGCTTCGACCGAATTTCGGGCAGGTTGGTACTTTCCGATACCGGCCGGGCCCACATGTCGAAATAGAGGCCACGGAACGGCGCGAAGCGGACGGAGGGACCTTGCTGCACGTAGTAGTAGGCCTTCGATTCGAGCTCGGCCGCCTGGACCGGAACGCCGCGGAGCGAGTCCGCGATCGACCGGAGATTGGCGGCGGTCCCGCGGCCGTATGTTACGGCGATCGGGTCGACGCCCAGAACCGAAGTCGTGTCGATTTTCGTGGCGGCCGCGTCGTGCCAGAGGGCCGTTTCCTGATACGCCTTCGCCTTCTTGTTCTTCTTTTTGAGATCGTCCACGACCTGATTCACGGTCTTGAAATACTTCCGCGTGGCCTCCACCGTCACGTTCGGCGGGGCCACGGGGATGGCCGCTTGCCCGGCTCGCGCGGCGGCCGGCGGCAAGACCAAGGCCATCACGAACGCGAGTTCCGGGTCGGTCATTCGAAAGGATAGCGTCACGTTTTTCTCGCCCGCCTTGGCGACCGCTGCCGGAAGGTCCTCCAACCCCGCCCCGTTCCGGTTCAAAATGTCGATGACGAAGGCTTTCATCCATTCGGGCGAAACCTGTAAATCCACGGCCGAATCCATCCGAATTACGACGTTGATGCCCGAGTCGGTCACGGTCGCGGCGAATCGGACCCCCTTCAACCCGGCCACGAACGCCTGCACCGCATTCGCCGATCCCTTATCCTGCTTGGCCAGATCCGTCAGTGCCACGGCCCGCTCCGCGTCCTTCGGGCCGATCATGTCCGCGACGTCCACGACGATCAGGATGTGGCTCTTCAGACCGTCGTTGTAGATGGCGGCGTTCAGATACTGGCTTTGTAGGCTCTGCTTCGCGGTTTTGGCATACGCCCCGAACCGGCCGACGTCCGGCCGGTGCTCGGTGGTGACCGCCCCGAGCAGTTTGTCGTCGAGTTTGAGAAAGGCCGTTCCAGACCGAGTGAGTACGGCCGGTTCGCCCCCCGCGGTGGTCAATTCCGTCCCAAAACCGGCAGCCAGTTTCGCCAGGTCGACCGGTTTCTTGGTCGAGAGCACCGCCACCGAACCGCTTCGGCCCTGCTGGGCCGGCGAATACTCCGTCCCCACCACGATCCGTTCCACGTTCGGATGCACCGGCACCGCCCCCGCCAGGTACTCGGTCTGATCGATCCGGTCCCATTTCCCCTTCACCGCCCGCGGACTCGACAGGATCTGACCCACGTTGACGACGCAGACCGTGTTTACCGGCGAGGGCAGGTACTTGAGCAGGTCGTTCGGATCGACGGCCTGCGCGACCGGTGTTGCGAGCGATAGGGCGATACCGGCAAGGAATCGACGGAGCATGGGCAAATCCGCGGCAAAGGGGATGGGGCGGCGAATGATGATTATAGCCAAACCCCTAGCCGCGTGAACGGTCGGAATCGTCGAGTCACCGCTGAACCCAGACCCGGATCTCCGTCGCCTTCAGCTTCGGGCTGTTCGCCTCGGCCGGGTCGATGGTGACGACCGCGATCGTCTTCCCGTCACTGCTCATCGAGAAATCGTAGACGAGCCGGTCCTTCAGCGTCGCGCCGCCGAGGTCGGCATACCGTTCGGTCATGTCGTAAACGCGGATCAAACCGCCGACAGGATTGCCTTTCTCGTCTGACGCGTCGTACACGACGGCCAGTTTCTTCGCGTCCGGCGTGAACCGCACGGACTTCACCGTCGACCGGCCGGGCGGGGCGGGGATGGTGCCGGTGGGCCCGGACTCGGGAGTGATGACGTCGACCGTACCGTCCGCCTTGCCCTTGGCCAGACTTTCCATGTCCGACCCCATTCCTAGACAAGTGATCGCGTTCGTCGTGTCGTGGAGTTGGCGCTTCGCCTCGCCGTCGGCGCCGCGGATCATGAGCGCCCACGTGTCGCCCTTCGTCACCCGTCGGAGGTCGTGGAAGTATTTGCCGTCGGTGGACCAGGTGACGTCGGCCAGGATCGGCTGTGTGGGGACGGGCGACGGGTCGTCGAACTTCCGCACGTCGACCGACCCTCGCTTCGTCGTGTCGATCACGCGAAGGGCATTCGGATCGATCGCCGTGAGTTTCGACCCGTCCGGGCTGAAGGCGAGCGTTGTCGCTCCGCCGGCCCAGGACGATTGACCGTCGATTCGCGTGTCGTTGCCTTTGAGCGGGTCGTACAAAGCGACGCTCGTCGTGCGGGTGGCGACGGCGATGAGCTTGCCGTCGGGGCGGTAGGCGACCGCCAGTCCTTTGCCGTCCGCATCCTTGATCGGAAAGCTGTTGCGGAGCTTGAGCGTGGCCGCGTCCCAGACGGCGATCGAGTTGTCGAACCCGCCGGTGACGAAAGTTTTGCCGTCCGGAGCAAAGGCGATGGAACTCGCGGACTGACTATGATCGCCGGTGACGACACTTTCCTGCCACGTCGGTTTGGGAGCGGTGGGCGGTTCCTTCTCCGCCAGCTTCCACACTCGCACGGTGCCGGTAAGTTCGCCGGACTTTTTCAGGTGGTCGAAGTTGCAGAACGCGGCGGCGAGTTCGGTGCCGTCGGGCGAGAAGGCGAGCGAGGCAATGCCAATAAAATTGCCTCCCTGTGTCGCTAATGCTTCTGTGGGGAATCTTGCTTTGGAAGGACTGTTGCCCGAAACATCCCATATTTGAACGATCTCCTTGTAGTTCGGAGTTTCCGGAGAGAAATTGCGGGAGCTAGTACCTGCCGTTGCAACCCAACTCCCATCGTCCGTAATTGCGACCGAGTTGACTCGGATACCTCCAATAGTTATTGCCGATAATTTCTTAAAGGTTGTTGCATCCCACAGGACAACTCCACCGGCAACGTCTCCTGTAACAATCTTCTTTCCGTCACCACTCCACGCGGCGCAGATGACTGACGCTTTATGTCCTTCAAGAAGATGGTTCCCGCCCCGGCCGCCGCATGCGTAAGCCCAGAGCACGTTCATCCCCGTCTTCGGGTCGATGGGGCCGGTGATGACGGCGTGTTCCCCTTTCGGATCGACGGCGAGCGGCACGGCATATTCGTCGGCCGGCTTTTTCCCTTTCGGCGTCGTCGTGGTGCGAATGGAGGAAACCTTCGGCCATTCCAGCCAGGACTTCACGTCGTACCCGGTTGCGGAGCCGAAGATCACCTGACTGAATTTCACTCCGTTTCCGACCGTTTTGTCCGGGAAGAATCCGACCGCCATCGGGGCGTTGTCTTTTTCTTCCAGCACGTTGCCCTTCTTCCCCGTTGAAGGGTCAAGGAACTGCACGCCGTCCTTGCCAGTCGCCCCAACCGTCTTGCCGTCGTGCGAAACGGCCACCGCGGCGAAGTTGCCGACGACGGTCGCATCCCATTGCTGCTTCTTCGTGGCGGAATCGAACGCCCGCACGTGCCCGCCCGACCCGCCGACGACGAGAGTCTTTCCGTCGGGAGTGTAGGCGAGCGACCCCGGCAACCAGCCACGGAGTTTGATTCCCTCAGCCTCTTTCCAGGGGCTCGAATCCTCGGGCTTGGCAGGAGGCGCTGCGATGGGTTCAGGTCTCCTATTGGCGGACGACGGACGGGTTTTCAAGGCCGTAGACTTTGGTCCTCTGTCCGTTTCCTTTGTCTGAATCAGCACGGCGGCGCCTGCCAGGGCCAATCCGCCGACGAAGACGACCATCAGGGCGGGAACCAGTTTCGCGAGTGTCATGGCTCGGGCGGCTCCGTTGGCGAGGGCGACCGCGGCGGGGGTGATGCCCGTTGCGGCCGCGGTCGCGGTGAGGGTGGATTCGAATAAATCCGACGGCACGAGGGCGGAGGTGCGGCCCGGCGAAATCGCGGCCGCGAGGCCGGCGACAGAAAGCGTTACGCCGCGGCGGGCCAGCCGGGCGGCCAGTGCGGCCCGGCCTTTGGCGAGGCGGGTGGCGACGGTGCCCTCCGGCCAGCCGAGTTCTTGAGCGGCTTCCGAACGCGACTTCCCGCCGAGGTCGCAAAGCACCACCACGGTTCGCAGGACGTCGGGAAGCCGGGCCAATTCGGCGTCCAACAGCGGACGGAGGGTGGGGTCTGTCATGGGGTCGGATACCGCTTCGGGTTTCGCGGCCAATCGATCGCGGGCGGCCCACTTCGCCGCCTGGCCCCTGGCCTTTGTTGCGACTTTCCAGGCGACGCCGTAGAGCCAGGCCCCGACCGCGCCGGGCGGCCGAACGGAGGAGGCCCGTCGGGCGAGGACGAGGAAGACGGCCTGGAAGGCGTCGTCGGCGTCGGGCGTGTTGCCGAGGATTCGGCGGCAGGTGCCGAGAACGACAGGTCCGTGCCGGGCAACCAGCTCGGCGAAAGCGACGTCGCACCGAGATGTGACGAACGCAGCAACCAACTCGGCATCGGTGCGGGGATCGGCCGGACCGGCTGCACGGCCAATCCGCCAGAACGCCGGGCCTAACGTGTCGTGGGACATCACCCCATGATTGCCGGACGGAGGCGGGGTTGATTGGGAAAAACGAACCGGCCCCCGGAATTCCGGGGGCCGATGAAAAGTGGCTCTGATAAAATCAATCGCCGGGCTGGAACCCGAAATTGACGTTAGTGAGGGATTCCCCGGCCGTCAGGAAGATCGGATCCGGGTCGGACGTCGTCTGGTGCCAACCTTGATTGAGCACCCGGACCAGATACCCGTCCGTATTCCCGGAGGGCAAATTCGCAAGCGTGTAATTTCCATTGCTATCGGTCACCGAAGACACCTCATTATCGTCATGAAAGCCGTTCCCGTTCGCGTCGACGTATACGGTCCAGTCCTGAAGGGTCAGAGAAGTATCGTCAGGTACACCGTCCTGGTTTACGTCCACGAACAAGTTGCCGCTGATGCTGCCCACGCCGGAAGCCGGCGGGGGTTGGGTCACGGAAACGGGCAGAGTGCCCCATTTCTCGAGCCCACCGTTGGCGGCGTTGTGGTCGCCGAACTGCGAATAGAGGAAGACGTAAGTGCCGTTGAACAGCGAATCGGGGACGTACATCCGCATGTCGCCCCCGGCCTGGGCCCCTTGCCCCGTGCCCGCATTGAGTTTGATCCAATTGTCCTTGCCGGCGTCCAAGTCGTAAACGGCCGTCATGCCGCCCAATTTCCCTTTGTTCGAGTTGTACCCATTTGCCCTCGGTTTATCCCCAACGAAGATCTGCACTTCGTCGAGGGAGAGGAGCGGGTGGGCTTTTGTCTGATGAATGTCGAGAACGAACTCCCGGTATTTCACACCGTTGATCTCGACCACTGGCACGTTGCTCAACGCGAGGGCGTGGGTGACTCGGCCTTCGACCGTGTCGAACTGGAGCGGGCCGTTCGTGTTGTAACCCGACTCTACTCCACCCCCCCTCAACGGATTGCCTAGTATTTCGAGGAAAGGTGTGAAGTGACCCGAGTCCGCCGCGGGGGCGTCGGCCTGTTGAAAAAGCGCGCCGTTGATTGCGCCGGTGGAGCCGGATGCGGTCAGGTCCAACATTTTGGACGGAACGGTCCGGTCTTCGAGCCGGTCGCACCGGAGGGTCGTCGAAAAGCGTGGGGCGGGGCTGCGAGATTGCGTGGGCACGGAATACTCCCGTAATGGATGGTTTGGTCGTGGCTTTACAAAGCCGATGAGTATCCCTGTCACGGCTCGCGAAGGTTGTCAAAGCAATCCCGCGCGAAAAGCAGCCTTCCGTCTGCGCCGGGTCAGCAAGTGCTAGAAATCCAACGACCAGACAGGAGGTCGCCCGGGGGCGCAACTTTACGTCGTTAATGGAGCGAACCGGCTTCGGCCGAAGGTTGAAATGTATGTCGGCACGAGGAAGGCGTTCTTTCCGGTTTCGCGAAGGGAAGTGCCGTCGGGGCCGGTTTTAGGCGGCCCCGAACGGGAATCGATCGTGGGCGAAAAATACTGTTGCCCCTGAACGAGGGGGTTGCTTTTCCGGTCAGGCTTTCAGCATTTCGTCGTGCCGCATGCCACTCGGGGGCAGATCGGCTTTGCGGCAATTCGCCAAGGCGGCTTTGGCCCCGGCCAACTGGTTCGCGTCGTTGTCTTCCCATTCGATGTTCACGGCCCCGTCGAAACCGACACGGTTGAGTTCGATGAAGATGTCTTCGAGAGAATTGGCGTCACGGGCGGTGCCGGCGGTGACGAAGTTCCAGCCGTTGGCCCAATGGCCCATCGGCCGGTGGCCACCGAGCCGCCCTGCCCGGCAATGCTCCCGCGCCACCCACACCCCCTTCACGTGGGCGCAGTGGATGAACCGCGGGAACTCGCGGATGAACTGAATCACCGACACGTTCTGCCATTCCAGGTGCGACCCGTCGAGGTTGAAGCCGACCACGTCCTCGTACCCGGCTTTGCACATGTAGTTAATGTAATCGCCCGCACTTTCCAGGTCGCCCATTGCCCGTTCACTCGGGTGGCATTCGAGGTCGAAGGTGACGCCGTACTGCTTGCACAAATCCCACACCGGTTTGAACCGTTCGACGAGGAGTTCGAGCGACACGTCTCGGACATCCGGAATTTTGTGCCCGGCGATCTCCCCCGGCAGGGGCGGGAAGAGGAACCAGTGGCTCCAGCACCCGGCCGGGGAGCCCACGAAACCAGGGAGTGCGACCTTGCGGCCTTGCAGTTTCGACAGGTGTCCGGCGAACCGGACGCACGCCTTCATGTCCCGCTCCGCTTGCTGATGAACCAGCTTGCCGACTTCCGCGGGAACGAAATAGGGGTCGGTCCGCGGCGGGTTGTGTCCTGCTTTCCGCCAGTCGCCGTAGGCTTTGACCGCATCGCCGCCGATGAATTGCAGAGTCTTCGCCGTCGGCTCGTCGCCCAGGGCCTGGCCCTGCAGGTGGGTGGCGACGGTAAAAATTTCGAGGCCGTGCTTCTTCGCCAAAGTCACTCGCTCCGCTGCATACTTCGCAGCCCCTGCGTCGTCGTCGCACTTCCGCAGGTCGAGTTCCCAGCTCGCCTCTTCCCAGCCGTCAAAGCCGGTGTCTTGCACGAACTTCAGCCAATCGGCTTCGGGCACGTTGCCGAACTGGCCGCGAACGAGGCCGATCTGGTGGAAGCTGCCTTTACCGTTTTTGTGCGTGGGGGTTTGGTGGAAACCCATCGGAATATCCTCGGGAAAGGGATAACGGACTTGCGGCCGTTTTACGGCGCATTTGTCGTGTCGGCAGGTTATGATTTTTCTTGTCGATTCTTCCATCTGGAGTGCTGCCATGCCCCGCGTCATTCACTTCGAAATTCACGCTGCAGACTGTGCCCGGGCGGCCAAGTTCTACACCGACCTCTTCGGTTGGTCGATCACGAAATGGGACGGGCCGGTCGAGTATTGGCTCATCAAAACCGGGGAAGACGGGACTCGTGGCATCAACGGCGGCATGGTATCGCGGAAAGGGCCGGCCCCGGCGGAGGGGCAATGCGTGAACTCCTACGTCTGCACCGTGGACGTTCCGAACCTGGACGAATCGTTCGCCAAGGCCCAGAAACTCGGAGCGGCGGTGGCCGTGCCGAAGATGCCAATCCCGGGCATCGGCTGGCTGGCCTACATCAAAGACACCGAAGGAAACATCGTCGGGATCATGGAGAACAACCCGTCGGCGAAGTGAATTCGTTTCGCGGGTTCAACGAGTTGAGAACGTGTCGGAATAGCCCGACACGTTCTGCGGTTTTCCTTCGATTTCGCCCCTTTCCCGACAGGTTACCAACGGCGGCCGGTACAATTCGTTAAAGGGGAATCGGACCTTCGTTGGAGGCTGACATGAAAAATCTAATTTTGGCCCTTCTTGCGGGCGTTGGCATTATGACCTCGGCGGCCACTGCGAATGCACAATATTACTACGGGTACAACTACGGCACCCAAGTCTACTACCCGCCGGGATACGGTTTCAACCCGGGATATTCGTACGGGTATTATCCGGGCGTAAACCGAACGGTCGTTTCGGTTTCACCCTACTGGCGGCCGTTGGTTACTTACACGCCGGTGATTACCACGCCGTTCGGCCCGAACTATTACTACTCAAACAATTACTCCTTCCGGGCATCCCCATTCGGTTTCAACTGGTCCGCCTCGCACTACCAATGGGTGAACGGCGGCATCTACTCTCCGCCAATTTTCGCGTACCCGAGCTACGGGTACGGCTATCCGACAGTTGAGCCCGCGAATCCGGTCCCTGCACCTGTGGCGGTTGTTGTGCCCGTTCGCGGGCGAATTACCCGCGGGTTCGTGCCGAACGCCAATGCCTTCGTCGGGGATTTCGTCGTGCCGACCGCAGGCACAACAACCGAGAACGGGTCGTTCACCGCCTGGGGTGCCTACATGCCAGGAACCGGCACCTACTTCAACCCTTTTAACGGAGTTGTGGCTCGATAGCCGGCTTGCGGTATACGCCGACCACTTCGCTAATAAACAATTCCCGCACCCCGGGCACCTTCGTGAGCGGATTAAATAGCCGTTTCGTGCGGTGTCTGAGGTGAACGACTTCGAAGCGGCTTTCCCGCATCGTCTTTTCAAACCTCCCCACCGTCAGTCGATACAAGCCCAGGTCTTCCCATTTCGTTTCCGGTGGAAACCCGCTGACCCGCATGACGGTGCGACGGGGAAATATCAGGTGCGTCCACCATCCTGGCAGCTTGGCCCACATGTGCTTGCCGTGGGCGTGCCGCCAAGGTGGGCCGAAGCTGACCAGAAATAGGCCGCCCGGCTTGAGCACGCGGTAGAAGTCCGCGACGAATCGGTGCAGTACGGGAAGGTGTTCCACGACGTCGACGCATAAGACGGTTTCGAACGACTCATCGGGGAGTGGGACGGCGCCGCCGTCGTAGGCGAGGAACTCGACCCCGGTGAGGCGATTGTCCCGAACGAGTTGTTGGGCGAATTCGACTTTAGGTCGATCGATGTCGATTCCGACGACCTCGGGGCAGAGCTCGCGGAGGCGGAGCGAAAGGCCGCCGGAGGCACAGCCAAAGTCGAGGACGCGGCTGCCGTGCCATTCGGTGGTAATGGCAGAGAAACGATCGACGAATTCTTTTCCCTTCTTGCGGCCGTATTCGACCGAAGCGGCCATGATCTCAGCAGGGGCACCCGTGGCGTAGATTGCGCGGAGTTGGTCCGCCTCGGCGTGCCCGCCCGGGAACAATCGCTGATAGAACCGGCAGACGGTATCGAGGATCGGCATCGGCTAAACTTTTCGAGAACCGGATTTCGTCGTCTTCTTCAAACCGTTCCCCGCAAGCATTTTGACATACTCCCGCATCCATGCCGGGTTGTCGTGCCAGGTGCGGGAGGTGACCAGGCAACCCGAGACGGCGACTTCCTTATCAACGTACTTTCCGCCGGAGAATTCGACGTCGTACCGGCACTTGGCGACCGTGGTGACCACCTTCCCCCGGATCACGTCCGCTGCGGCCAGAATTTCTACTCCGTGGCAGACGCTCGCCACCGGCTTGTTCCCCGCCACGAACGCCTGCGTAATCTTGATGAGGTCGGGGTCGTAGCGCAAATACTCCGGTGCCCGCCCGCCGGAGAGAACCAGCCCGTCATACGACGCGACGTTCACGTCCCGAAATGCCACGGTTGCTTTCAGCGTATACCCCGGATACTCGGTCGTGATGTCCCACTCCGGGTGCTTATCGTGGAGCACGAGGTGATACACCCGCGTGTTCGGTCCGGCTACGCTCACATCATACCCGGCCTCGCGGAGGCGAAAGAGCGGGTAGTAGGTATCGAGTACTTCGGCGGCGTCGCCGATCACGAGCAGAATCTTCCCCATCGAGTTCCCCAGGTGGCGGTAGAATACCGGAATGCCAAATGTCGAGGTGGAATTCTACGGGGTCGCCCGGTTGCGGGCCGGGGTGGTCGGTACGGACGTATCCGCCGATACGGTTGGGGCCGCGCTTGCCGAACTGGCCCGAACGTTTCCGGCCTTGGGTGACGTGGCGGGAAAGCACTATCTCATTTCGCTCAACGGGGACCGGTTCGTACGGGAGCTCCATCAAACTCTGCCAGAAGGAACTCGGCTCGTGATCCTTTCCGCGGATGCGGGTGGCTAGTTTTGTGAAGAACGCAAGAATTTACCGAGAGGGTTGCGTGCATTTGTATTCGGGTCCATTGCTTGCACTTTCACACTTTTATAATCTTTGCTTCCTGTCAGGTGGATTTCCCGCCAGACAATCCATCCTTTCTTGCGGAGCCCACGCATGACGCGGCGCCCGAACGCGTTTACGCTGATTGAATTGCTCGTTGTGATTGCCATCATCGCCGTGCTGATCGGACTGCTGTTGCCCGCCGTACAAAAAGTACGCGAGGCCGCGGCGCGAATCAAATGCACCAATAATTTGAAACAGATCGGTCTGGCCTGCCACAATTACGAATCGTCTTACGGTGGGTTTCCGTACAACGCGATCACGAAAAACAACAGCCAACCTCCATACATTCCGTATTCCCCGTCAACGGTTCAAGCCGCGGGCAACACGGCGGGTACGCAAGGGCGGTGTAGCGGCCTCGTTCCCCTTTTACCCTTCGTTGAGCAGAACAACATCACACCGATTTACTGGTTCAACGTCGATTTCAGCGACCCGAGAAACGCCGCAGCACTTTCTCTTAAATTCAACCTGTTCCGTTGCCCATCCAGCCCGTCGAGTGATTCCGTAGGTCCATATGCCACGACATATATCGGGCCGGCGAATAGCGCGTTCGCCCCACCGCCGTCGCCCGGCGTAACGTCGGGTGTCTACCCGACCCAAGCCACAACAGTCACCGGGTGGACGTCTGACTACGCTGCCCTCGCCCAGGTGAAGACGAAGAAGAATTCCTCGAACGCGGAGATCGCGTATTCGAATCCGAACGTGACGCTTGTTTTCGCGGGAGGTGGGAGTAAAGGGGCACTACGCCAAAACGGCATCACCAAAATATCCGAAATTCAGGACGGTACGAGCAATACCACCCTCTACTCCGAAGCCGGCGGGCGCGACATGGCATACGTCAACGGGAAGAGTTTCCCTTATCCGGCCGGAACGACCGGGGCCATTTGGGCCGACTCGGACAACCGGCTGACGATGACTGGGACCGATCCGAAAGCGGTCGATCCGACCACTTCGGCTGCGAGTGCGGGCAAGGCATCCGGTACCTGTGTTATGAACTGCGACAACCTTCAGGGCGACATCTATTCCTTCCATTCCGGCGGGGCAAACATAGTTTTCGCCGACGGCAGCGTAAAGTTCGTCAAGGCGAATATCGACATCAACACCTTGGCCGCGCTGATAACCAAAGCCGGAGGCGAAGTGGTAAATACCGACTATTAATGTGCGCCCAGGCAAGTTGAAATTATCGCCGCTCCCATCTGGGAGCGGTTATATCTGTTGAATATACATTTATTGATCTGTATACAACAGTTGTCTTATCTGTTTTCTTTGCACTGTTTCAGTTAGCAATTGAAAATAAGCCACGCTAAATTCGACAAGTAATTTGTAAGTCGATATTACGACAATTGAGTGAATTCACTTTTTCCCCCTCTGCTTAACTTCGCCCATTGCCTAATCCGACTACCGGCAAGAAATAGGGAAGGGGATTTTCCCTTATCCGGAATCTTGCCCAGGGGGTGTCCCATGATTCGCCGTCGTTCCGGTTTTACACTGATCGAATTGCTGGTCGTGATAGCCATTATCGCCGTGCTGATCGGACTATTGCTGCCCGCGGTACAAAAGATCCGCGAGGCGGCGGCCCGGATGAGCTGTTCGAACAACCTGAAGCAAATCGGCCTGGCCCTCATGAATTACGAGGGGACTTACGGGAAGTTCCCCGCCGCGTCTCAAGTTCCGTGGATGTCCGGTCCCGATCACGACGAATACATGCAGCTCGAGGTGCCGTTCGGACCGAACTGGGCCGTGTCGATTCTGCCCTATATCGAGCAAGGCAATCTCTACAATCAAGGCAATGTATCGTCCTACCCCGGTATCCCCCTGACAATCGGAACGACCCCTGCGTATTCTTCGGTCAACAACAGTTGGCGGGCGGTCGGCGGCGTCGAAGTCAAAACCTACCTCTGCCCGTCAGACCCGAACAACAAGCAGCACTACACCGACCCCGCATCCAATCCGTTCAATCCTACGATCGGTTGGGCCCGCGGAAATTACGGGGCGACTGCCAGTTGTCAGGACTACGACCACCTCGCGTGGGGAGCTACAAAGACGAATAAGGTTTTGGGGGTTCCGATGGTGGCGAGTGCAATGATGTCGGCGAATTACGGCGCGAAAATCAGTGAAGTGACGGACGGAACTTCCAATACGGCGATGGTGGCCGAACTTCGGGCCGGCATAACCTCATTGGACCCGCGCGGCGTCTGGGCACTCGGTTTTCCCTCTTCGAGTATCGTCAATGCCGGCCGGGACGCGACCAACCCGACGCCGAACAACCGCTTGGGTGACGCCGACGCTTCCGGCAAGTACAAGTTCGGCGACGAACTCGAGTTCTGTACAACCAAGTATGCCAACCCGACCCAGGGATCCAAAGACGGAATGGGCTGCTACGGGAAAAGTTTGATGACGTCCGGTCAATCCCGCAGCATGCATTCGGGTGGCGTCAACGTCTGCCTGGGTGACGGAAGCGTCCATTTCGTCAAGGATTCGATCGATCAGGTCACATGGGTCAACCTACTTTCGAAGGCCGACGGCAACGTCATCACCGGGGAATTCTAACGATTCAGTGAAATAATCATTTGCATCTGCGATTCGTTCACCGGGGAAGTTCGACAATCGACTCCCCGGTGAACATATTTGATATTCACTTCTGCCAACTAGGAACACAAAAATGAAATGTGCATATCGAGCTATCGTCGTATTCAGTTCCTGCTTTTTCATCGGATGTGACGGGAACAAAAAAATGAATACGACGGGCCGGATTGTGAAAGGAGGCGTACCGTTTGTCGTGCCGGCAGACGATTTCGTACGCGTGCTGTTCGTGCCTTACACTGAGCCCGGAGGCAAACCAAAGACCTGCTACATTGCGGAATACGATAACGCAAAGGGGACGTTCAAAGCGATCGGTCCCGATCTGAAGGGCATCCCTCCGGGCAAATATCGGGTGGCGGTTACCCATGAAAGGGGAAAAAAGGACTTGTTTCGAGGCGCATATGACCTTCCTAAAACGCCTTTCGTTTTTGACATTGATTCGTCCACGACGGAGATTGTGATCGACTTGGATAAGAAATAGTTTATTGAAGCATTATTACACATTGCGGGGCGGCAGTTGGAATACAATCGCCTTGCTCCGAATCCCCCCATATCACGTGGGTTTTGAATCCACACGGAGGCCGTTATGCGTTGCTTTTTCACGGTCGTATGTTTGGTAGTTACCGCCGTCCCAGCCATCGCGGTCGAGCCAAAGTCTTACAAACTGATCAAATCCACTCCCGTACCCGGTGCGGGGAGTTGGGATTACCTGATCGTGGACACGTCGGCCCGGCGTGTGTACGTTTCGCACGGGACGCAGGTTGACGTGTTGGACGCCGACTCGTGTGAATGGAAGGGCAAGATTGCCGACACGCCGGGCGTCCACGGGATCGCTTTGGCCCCGGAATTCGGTCGGGGGTTCACCAGCAACGGCCGGAGCTCCACCGTCACCATCTTCGATTTGAAGACACTCAAAACACTCGGTTCGGCAGAAACCGGGCAGGGCCCCGACAGTATCATTTACGACCCCGCGACGAAGCGGGTTTTTGCGTTTAACGGTCGGGGAAAGAGCTCGACGGTGATCGATGCGGCCGGCGGTAAAGTTGTGGGAACGATCGACTTGGGCGGTCAGCCGGAATTCGCCGTTTCGGACGAAGCCGGACACGTGTTCGTAAACCTCGAAGACAAGAATGCGGTGGTCAAACTCGACGCCAAGAAGATGACGGTCCTCGAGACTTGGCCGCTCGCCCCGGGAGCGACTCCGACCGGAATGGCCATGGACCGGAAGGCCCATCGTTTGTACGTCGGCTGCCGGAGCAAGCATCTGGTCGTCGTGAATGTGGAAACCGGCAAAGTCGTGGCGACCCAGCCGATCGGCGCCGGGGTCGATGCCACCGCGTTTGACCCCGAGACGGGGCTGATTTACGCCTCTTGCGGCGACGGGACTGTATCCATTTTCCATGCCGACGGGTCGGACAAATACTCGTTGGTCGAAACGCTCAAGACCAAACCCCGGTCTAAGACAATGGCACTCGATCCGAAAACACACAGGATTTTCCTACCGGCCATGGACTACATGCCGGCGTCGGGTGGAGGCCGACCGCGACCCGTGCCCAACAGTTTTGCCGTGATGATGTTCGGCAATTAGTCGAGGAGAGTGTTTGTTAACGCTTACTTCACCGGGGCGGGTATCGCGACAGGCCCCGGCGCTGTTGCCGAAGTCGAAGTGGGGGCATGAGTCGGGGCGAACAGGGCCTGGTAGAGCAGTAGCACGGCCCCGCAGACGAGGCCGCAATCGGCGACGTTAAACACGGGCCATTCGACTTTATAGAAGTACAGAAAGTCCCGGACGCCGCTGAAGACGAGTCGGTCGTACAGGTTGCCCACCGTGCCGCCGAGGATGAGTCCCAACGCTGCGCAGAGCCACTTATCGGCAGCCGTTGCCCGCCGGGTGACCCAGCCTACGATCGCAATGGCCGCGATCACGCTGATCCCGGCGAACGCGTAATTCGCATCTTCTTTGTGGTCGTTCCCCAGCCCGAACAACGCCCCTTGATTCACCCGCGGCAGTTCGGGGGCGCTCCACGTTTGCAGGGCATGAAGCCACGAAATTTGGGACGGCGACTTCCCGGGATCGTATTCGGCCGTGAACCGGAACCATCCGGGAACGACGTCTTTATCCGTGCGCAACGCACCGGGTGTATGCAGCCAGTGGAACATGCCGTATTTCGACACCTGGTCCAGCGTCAACCCGACCAGGGCGAGGGTAACGAACAACCAGCGGAACGAGCGGAGCGACGCCATGCAGAAACCCCGGTCTGGATGAAGCCTGTGTATGCACCATACGGGCGGCGGGCCGAGTGCGTCAAGGAACGCGGACCGCCAACTTGCCCGAACCGTATACTCGACCCCGTTTCCCAACTCAACCCCGTGTGGGATTTTGGTGATAACGGTTGACGATTTTGTGGCTGGGAACCAAGGGCGAACGGTAATTTTGGCAGTATGGGTAATTCCGGACGATCGCGCCAGCCTCGCCGGTTTCTTCACAATCTCCGCCGACAGATTTCGCTTAACCCTCCAGCATCTTCCGGGTGAGCTTGACCCCGGGAGCCGGTCATGGAATCATCCCCAATGCTACCTACGGGTCATTTTTATGCGGTCGGCGTGGATACTTCTGTTCGGGTTGACGTCTTTGACAGGTTGCCGCCTGTTCGACGACCCGCACCACGCCGAGCCAACCTCCCGGTCGAAAGAGAAAACCCCGCCGGCTGCGGAAGATCGCTGGCCCGACGAGTCGGCTCCGCCGTGGGCGAAGGGAGCCATACCCACGGCCGGGAGCTGGGGCGACCCGCGGGATCCGAAATTCGATCAGGCTGCCGCGGGGAAGGGTCTATTGGCAGGATACGTTGTTGACGCCGACGGGCGGAAGGCGAAAGACGTTGCCATAACCATCGCATTGGCGGATGCGAAAGGAACAAAAGAACAGCCGATCGTTACACTGGCCGACCGCGACGGGGCGTTCATGGTGCCGAACCTGAAACCGGGTGAAACCTACCTGCTGACAGCCCAGATGCGGGACAACGGCACGGTCTTGACCGGGCAGACGTATGCCACCCCGCCGAGCGTTCACGTGCGGGTCCGCCTGAAAGAAGGCAACGCGACGAACTCCTCGAATCCCACCAGTCCGACGTTGAATCTGCCGGCTGCCGCCCCGCCCGCATATGATGGAATTCCCGCCCCTTCTCTCCCGACCCCGACCCCGCTCTCCAACGGCAGTGCGATTTCCGCACCCCCACTGCCCGGCACGAACGATACGTCTTGGTCGCCGACTGGCGCTCCAATGCGGACTCTCGCTCCCTCGCAGTCCCATACGAATGTAACCCCGCCCCTCCCTGGGGGTGGTGTGGAATCGTTGCCGATTCCGTCAATTATTCCCTCGCGTCCAGACCTGAACACGGGTTTGCCCCAGCCGGACTGGCGGGCTCCTGCGGCGGCGGTGCCCGGCCCGGCGACGGTCGCTCCCCCACCGCTGCCTCGGCTCGACCCGACGCCCGGCCGGACCGGGGCGAACAAACCAGCGATCCAGAATCGGTTTATCCTTGTGGACCCGATGGGCCGGGACCGCGACTTTCCGACCCGACAACCGGGTACGTTCGTCCTGCTCGACTTCATGACGACGACATGCGTGCCCTGTATGAGATCGACACCGAAAATGGTCGAGTTTCAACGGAAATACGGTGGGAAGGGCTTGGAAGTGATTGCCGTCGCCTGCGACCCGATGGCACCGGGCGACCGACGAGCCGCAGCCGCGACATATGCAAGAAAGCACGGGGTCAAGAACTATCTCATTTACACGGAACCGGGTCCGAACCCCGGAGCGGTCCAACGGATATATCGGATCGAGGCCTACCCGACACTTGTTCTTCTCGACCCGTGGGGAACGGTACTCTGGACCGGCCACCCGAACGATCTGGCGAAGTGCGAAAGGGCCCTGGCGGCGGCGGCGCACTAAATCCGTATGCCAACGGAATGAAATCGACACTTCTTCCCTTTGCCGCGGTCGTGGTTGGCGGCGTCATTTATCAGTTGGCCATGAAGGCCGTCCCGCGGGGATCGAATCCGTTTGCCGTCCTAGCCGCGGCCTACGGCATGGCTACCGCAGCTTGCATGCTGGCAATGCTCCGATTCGATCCGTCGCCGCGGTTCGCTGATGTGGCAAATTGGTCCGTCCTGCTTGTAGCCGTCGGCCTCGTGCTCATCGAAGCCGGGTTCCTGTTCGCCTACCGGAGTGGGGCCAAACTCGGAGCGTTCTCGTTCGTCGGACTCGCCGTCGCCTCGGCCGTGCTCTTGGTCGTCGGCGCGATCGCCTACGCCGAACGGCTGACCGGCCGGGAATGGGCCGGTATCGGGATCTGTTTCTTGGGTTTGCTGTTGATGAAGACCGGCGGAGCGGATGACTCCCCTTTATAACCTTCGTTACCGCTTAGCCCCTGCCGCGGTACGCGCGGCCCGAATGCGGGCCAGCAGGTTGTTTTTCGCGACCTGAGAGGGATCGCTGACCGCCGGCACCGGTGTCTGGGATGCGGGTGCTGTCGTCGCTGCTTCCGGTTTCGCTTTTTCTTCTGTCTTAACCGCTCCCACCGCCAGTTTGTCTTCCGAGTCCACACCGGAATCGACTCCGTACATCCGATTCATTTCACTTAGCTTCATGACCCGTTCGAGCTTGAAGGTCGTGATCTCGTCGTACGGGATAAAAAATCCGCGGCCTTCATCCGTGGTGCCACCTTCCCGTCCGCGAATCACGCAATAATTGGCTTCGAACCGGATGCAGATATCGATCGAGATGACATACCCGTTCCGGAGCAGGATCTGAACCTTGCTCAGATCGACCTCGGGAATGCGGGTAAGAATGTCTTGAACGTCTTCGCGTCGCATGCGTGCCTCTTACCCGCGAACCAGTTCGAGTTTGGCGGGGGGTTGCGTGGCCCGGCGGTAAAGCCAGACTTGGGCGACGGCGGCGAGAATGCCGCCCAGTCCGCAAATCCACCGCCAATCGAGAAACCGGAAAATGCCGCCAGTCCCTGGGGCCGAATCCTGTGCGAGGGCGGCCGACAATCCGATGACGGCGGTCACGAGCAGAATGCCGGCAAGGACCGCCGCGGGAATGATCAGCCGGTCCCACTTAGCCGGTCGGACCGGCCGGATATTCCAGCCGTCGCCAAGTCGCCGCCAAAGTTTGGTAAACATGCCGTCGGCCGCTTCGGAATCCGCAAACGTCGCGGACACGCGGGACGTTCCCGGCCGGTCCGCCCCGCGGGCGAATTCCACGTGAACGGCGTTAGCCGGAAGGTCCATCACCGCCCGGACCACGGTCGGCAAGTTCACGGCGACCGTCAACGACCCGAACAGCTGCTCGACGTCCGCCCCATTTTCCACTGCCTTCACCGTCTCCGCATTCACCGGCCCCTGCCCAGGAGCCAGATAGAGTCGGGCGGGCGTCAGCACGATGATGGCATGGGACAGCACGTCGGGCGCGGCCCACACTCGCCGATGAGCCATCTTCGGCAGCTCGGTTTGGCTCGGAGCGTAGAGTTTCAGGCTGGGCATGAGGCGGCAATCCGGGCAAAGCAGAATTCACACACTCATCCGTAGAACCGGCCCGGGAGTGGGTCAAATATCTGAGCGATCAACGCGAAGTAGGGTCGCCCTTGATGTGCTCGATTACTGCTTTCATTGCGGGGAAAGCGTATGCGGCTGCTCCGACGTGAGTCGCGTCGAACCACCGGATTTTCGGCTTCCCGGCCGCTTCCCACAGCCGCTTGCACGATTCCGGCGGCACGACATCGTCCCGGCTCGCCGCCAGGAACAAAATCCGCTTGCCCTTCAAGTGATCCGCGTAAGTGAGCGGATCGATCGGGGCGACGAGTGCTTTCAACTTTTCCTTACTGCCGCCGATGAGTTCGTTCAACTTGCGGAACGGGGCAGCCTTGGGGTTGCCGTAAAAGGCATCGACGAGGCCGCCGCCGGTGAGGAGCAGGCAGGCGGAAGTGAGCCGGGGTTCACTTTCAACCGTCAGGGCTGCGAGAAAACTGCCGAGGCTCGTTCCAACGATTCCGAGGCGGTCGGTATCCACTTCCGGGCGACTCGCCAGCCAAGCCACGGCCCGACGATTATCCAGCACCGCCTGGCGGAATGCGGCTGTCGTGTGGTCCACGTCCGGGGAGACCATCCGCAAGTTATTCCCGTCGCGTCGGGGGCCGTAATACGGCATAGTGACGACGAGGGCCGCGATGCCGTTTTGGGCGAGCCACAATGCCTCGCCCCGGGAGACGACCTGTTTGCCGTCGAGAATGTCCAGCACGATCGCGGCCGGGTACCGGCCCGGGGCCGCGGGGCAGAAGTACTCGGCGTAGACCGTGTTGTTGGCCGGATAAGGCGATTTGACCGCGGATGGGAATCGAAGATTCGATATGGTCACGCCGGAGTAAGGCAGGTTATACTCCGGCTCCATCTTAAACGAAAACGTGTGCGGCGCAAGTCGGTGCCGCTCGGGGACTTGATTCTTTGCATCGTCCGACGTAAAGGTAACGCTCCCGGGTTCGGCGGAGGGAGTCATCAACAGAACAGCCAAGGCTGGGATGAACATCGCGGTAGCTCTCCGGCGGCAAAATAATCATACCGTGCGATCCAAGATCCCGCACGAGTTCGTCCCGTGGGCGTGATAGGATTGACCCGGGCGAATGGAAATCCCTGAGACGCGAAATGGCCCGATGACGGGAAATCTTACCCAATTCGCCCAGCATGCCGAGGAAGGTTACGGACCGTTGTGAAATCGAAAGGCCGCCGGTCGTTCTGACGGTGGACGCGGGAAGTGATGGTGCAGACGTCCAATCTTATCAGCCAAAGACAGACTTGCTGGCCGCTGAAGACGTATGTACTCCCTGGAAATCGTTCGGTTTGCCGCACCCAGTTGCCACGTCCGGTTTGTCCATTCTCGGAATTTTCGTACAAATTATTCTAGTCTTCGGGCGTTCGACGTGGAAAACTAGTCGCTGAACGAGTGCCGTGATACGGCCGATTATCCCTGGCTGGTTGGTTTGGCATCCGACCGGTCCCTTCGGGTACGGTCGGATGCCAAGACAATAAATC
>DASXPC010000302.1:0-3745 GCA_036493815.1 Fimbriiglobus sp.
CGTCCGCGGTTTTGATGTTGAACCCGGTATGCATCTGCATCGCGGGGCGCATTCCGCGTACTTGGATTTCTACCGTATGCCCATCGATCAACTTCGCACCCTTAACCGGCAGGTCGTCCTGCCCCTCCTGCCGCGGGTTCGACACTTTCCACCGCTTGGACCCGTAGTCGGCACTCCATCTGTAATTCCACCAGGCGGCGTTGAAGTTTTTCGGGTTCGTGGCCGTGACGGGGTCGAGTTGTTGCGCGAACGTGAGCCGGACACCGGTGGGCACCACGGAGAGTTTCACCGGAACTGTGATGGGCTTGCCGGTGTAGCGGACGCGTTGCAGGCTGCCGTCGGCCTTGGCGGCCGTCTGCCAGCCGTTCAGGCCGCATGTGTAGAGATTGCCGTCGGGGCCGAATCGTCCCCGGCAGACGCCGGAGAGGAAATGCAACCCGAGATCGGCGACGCCACCTTGCACCGTACCATCGGATAAGACTTGACGGAGCAGTACAAATGCCTTGCACCGCCCGTAGCTGAAATGGATTGGCAATCCTGCGAGCGGGCCGAACGTCTTCTCCGGCATCCACACCTGCCCGCCGGCGGAGTTGTCGACTTCGCGCGGAATCCACGTCAGCGGTCCATCGTAAATCTTCGGGGCAGCCATTCGGTGATGCGCCCGCAGGTCGCCGTAGAAGCCGCCCGGTTTGTACTCGTCCACACGCGTCGCCGGCATGTAGTTCCCTTCCTGGTCGGCCCCGGTGACAATGCCCGTGGGCGAAATGCCAAGGCCGATCGGGTGCCGGAACCCGGTGCAGTAGATTTCCGTCTTCGACCCGTCTTTCGCCGTCTTGAGGAGCGTGCCGCCGGTGGGCAGGTCGGTGTCGCCGGTCTTGAAGTGATAAAAGTTGCCCTGAGGGTCGGTTTCGAGGCAGGTGTCGTAACTGTGTTCGCCTTGGCCCGTGTCCCAGTCGTTTGCGATGCATTCGTAGAAATCGGCTTCGCCGTTGTTATTGAGGTCGTGAAGGCGTGTGAGTTGGCCCCGTTCGTGGACGACGATTTTTCCGTCCACCACTTTAAGACCGAGGGGTTGATAGAGGCCAGTGGCGAACCGCTGCCAGGAGCAGGTGTCGCCGGACTGCTTCACCAGCCAGACGTCGCCGTGGCAGGTGCAGACGGCGAGTCGGCCGTCGGGCAGAAAGTCGAGCCCGGTGCAAAAGAAGAGGGCCTTGAACCTGTTGTCGTACGGGATCGTGTAGGTATCGATCGCGAACGGGCCGGTCTCGTCGCCCTTGACGAATTTCGTAATGATCGGTTCGCCCCAGCGGCGGGGGCCGGGTTTGGTGAATGCTACCACATCTTCAGGAGCAAAGTTCGGATCTTGACCCGACGAATAGGTATAAACGTGGCTGATCTGAGAGGGGCCGAACGTCCGAATGCCGTATTGTTCGAAATGGCTGAGTACTTTTTCGTGGGGGCTGACGGAAATCGAGAGATGGATGATTGCCTTATTGTTCGCGACGACGAGTTTTGCCGTTTCTAAAACCTCCGTCCCGCCAACCGTATACTGAAAAGTCACTCGGTCCCCCTTCACGTAGATCCCCTTGTACCGCACCCACTCCTTCGACAGCGGCGCTGTGAACGGCCCTTTCGCGTCCCACTTCCCATTCGCGTCCGCCCACCCTGGCCCGGCCGGGTTCGCGAAGAGCATCTGCCCCTTCGGCGTCGGCGTGTTCAACAGCCCAAACCGCCGGATGCTCTGTTCCAAGTACCCGCCGGTCCACCCGGCCATGAGCCGGCAGGTGGCGCGGTCGAAGATCACGCCGCCTTCAACCGGATTCGGACTGGTCGATTTCAACCGAACCGCGACGCCCTTGTAGACGAGTTGCTGCTGTGTTTTGTTCAGCGGGAACTTGAACGTCGCGTCGAAGAACGGCCCGGTGTCCATCGACCGGAACCGTGGATCGTCCCAGTCGGGGTCCTTCTTCGTCTCCCACGGCTCGCCCTTCGACGCGGGCCGCGGGGTCCAGTCCCGGATGTCGAACTTGAGTGGTTGAGCTGGCGGCTTCGGGGCGGCCGGAGGTTGGGCGAGTGCCGCGGCGAGGAGGAGGAGAGTTTGCATGTGTCACGGTCGCGTGCGAGGAGCGCGAACTCGGCGCGGAGCTTCGGAGGCGGGCGTTCCCACGGGGAGCATGGGAACAAGACGGCTTGAGATTACGCTGCTGCGAAGGCGATGTCGAGGATTTTGAAGCGGATGGTGCCGCGGGGGACGGGGATTTCCACCGTCTCGCCTTTTTTTTTGCCGAGCAATCCCTGGCCGATGGGGCTGCTGGTGAGGATGCGGTTCTTGTCCGGGTTTTCCTGGCCGGGGCCGACCAGTTCGAACGACTCCTCCTCGTCCAGATCGAGGTCTTTCACCTTGACCCGGCAGCCGAACACGACCGTGTCTTTCGGCAGGTTGGCCGGGTCGATGATCACGGCCCGGTTTAGCTCGTCGGCCAGCATGTTGATCTTGGCCTGCATCAGACCGTGATCCTCGCGCGCGGCGTGGTATTCGGCGTTCTCGCTCAAGTCGCCGAGGTCTCGGGCGGAGGCCACGCGTTTGGCAATTTCGATCATCTCGACGTTCTTCAGCCGGTCGAGATCGGCCTTCCGCTTTTCGTACCCCTCGCGGGTCATCGGGATGCGGTCGTCTGCCATGGCCGACACTCCTCGGACCGTCGGTGAGGACTCACCCCACCCGGGCAAAAACAGTTCGGCGGTCGGGCACTAAGGGTGCCGACCGCCGGGGTTACGTTCCGTCTATTATACCTCGTCCGGCACGGCGCGCAGGACAATTCGGCCGAACGGCACCCCCTTCGTGGGCCAGCCCCAGGCGCTCCAATCGTCGTTTCTAACCTGGGCGGGTTTGGCCGTTTCTTTCACTTTCTCGGCGCACAACTCTTCTGCCACAGAGAGTTTCCGCGTCGCTGCGAATCGATTGGCCCGCCGGCTTGAGACCGTTTCGTCGTCCAGGATCGCGATAACGCACGGCTCTTCGAGGTCGAGCCACCGCAGAGCAATGGTTTCCAGATGGGCCGTCGAATACCGGGCTTTCACCGCGTACAGGTCATACCCGGCTTTACGGGAATCGGACTCGAACCAGCGGGACGGGAGGAGAAGTCGCGGGACAATGAGGCCGTAGAGTTGCGTCTGGGCCGACTTGTTTTCAGTGCCGGGGGCGATGCCGAGGCGGGTAAGAATCGGTGGCAGCAGGTATCGAGCGACGATGCGGGCGGCCATCGCATGCTGCGATTCCGGGGATTGGTCTTCGCGAAGAATAAGTACATTCGCCGGCCCCTTGCGTCGTGGCGGTCGAGGGCCGAACCGGCCGGCCGAATCGTCTTCGTCCTCCTCATAGCGAATCTCAACATTGAACTGATCCTGCACAACCTGCAGCGCGTCCACCGGCGGTTCGACGACCGCGGCGCGCTCCAGAACAATCCGGATTTCGCGGTCCACCGTGTCGATCAGGTCTTCGGGGGAGAAGTCCATCGGTTTGGAAAAGCCTTTTGTTTGAAATTCCCGGCATAATCCAAAACTATCCCGTCCCCTCAGCCGACAAAACTCTTTTTACATTCGAAACTGTACTTTCCGCAACAACCTTGAACTCTGAGCCGTGGTGCCGACGGTTGGCCTCGACGAATTGCCGGTCCGTCCGGGACGATGGGTGGTGTTACGACATCCGCCATCCCGGAAGGAGCCGGCCGTGGCAGTATCGCAC
>DASXPC010000303.1:0-3483 GCA_036493815.1 Fimbriiglobus sp.
CTAAACCCCCGCCGGGTCCGCGTCCTCAACGAACTTTCCCGCCGCGGTCATGCCGTTCGAACCCTGTTCGGGTCGTACGGGCCGTCCCGCGATCGGTTCATCGCTCGCGCCAAAATCGTACTCAACGTCCATCAGTTCGCGACGGCCCCACTGGAGCAGGTCCGCATCAGCTACCTGCTCAACAACCGCGGCTTCGTGATTTCGGAACGGAGTGACGACACGCCCTACGCGGACGGCGTTGCATTTTGCGACTACGCGGAGCTTGTCGATTGCTGCGAGAGCTACCTTCGACCCGGCATGACCGCGGAACGGGAGCGGGTCGCCTCGGCCGGTTTCGCGACCCTTCGGAATGTTCCTTCGATTTCATGCGTCCGCTCGGCGCTGGCGGACGGTTGGCTCGGCGTGTGATGGATTGCCAGGTGACGTTGAGTTGCCCGGGGGGAATTCCCGTCCCATCGCGTTTAAATCGATTTCCCGGGGTCAATTAGCAGTTGTTGACGGGGAGTTTCCTCCGCCCGGAACGCCGTTTTTATATCCCAAGCGGTTGAACTGGTTAAGTGTACGATGAGTTGACGGGTATCGTGCTTCGCACGCGGGTTGCGGCTTAATTCAAGTTGAGATGGATGTATTTCGCCAGTTCTTCCGAGTTCGATTTGGCCGCGGTCGGCGTCAGGTGGGTGACGGAGCCGAAGTTCTCCGGATCCCATGACGGGGCCGGTCGCAGAACAATAAAATCGGGAGCCCCGGCTGCGAATTCGTCTACATATCGGCTCGCGTCCGTCAGGTACTCCGCCGAGACCGCATCGGTTGGTGAAGGCGACCACCAGAACAATAGTGGTACGCCCCGGTTTCGTGTGGCATCGGCCAATTGCAGCAACCCGATCCGACAATACTCCGTTGGCTGGAAACGGGCTTTATATTCAAACGGTTTTGCCCCCGCGTAAGTTCCCCGTTCGTGGTAGTGGCCATTCCACTCGTCCAGTTTTCCCGCGTAAGCCGCAAACGACCCACCGAACTCCGGCGGAAAAATGTTGAACCGGTGCTTGCGTGCGAACCACGACCAACGGTCGGCCGGGCGGAGGTCGTAAGCGGGGGATTGCCGGCCGTATGCGGTGAGGTAGCGGCCGAGGAGGTCGAATTCCCGGGCTTGGGCCTCGGTCATTTCGAACGAACGCGGAAGAACCGAAACCACGACGGCCCGCGGGCGGTACTCGAGTGCTTCCACGCCGAGGGCGGCAAACCCGGGCATGGTGAAACTGGCCAATGTGCCGAGGTTCACCGGTCGGCCGAGCCCGGCGGCCTCGAACACCGCCGGGTCCAGACCCATCGTGCAGGAACTGTCGCCGATCAGAAGGATTTCGTTCGTCACCCGCGGCAACAACCGCCGTTTTGCAACCAGCGTCGCATCGTCCACCGTCGGTTGAAATACGGGCAGTCCGGTGAGCAGTTCGGTGCGGCTGAGGAATGCCAGTTCGGACACGCCGACGACGAGCACCGCCACGGCAGCGGCCGACGAAATGGGACATCGAATCATCGCAACCGCCCTAAAACTGAAAGTAGATGAAGCCTTCCGTTCCCCACCGCCCGACGGTGAGGAGAGCCCAGTAAATTCCGACGTACACGACCACCCGTACGATCCACGGGAAGCGAAGGAACGCCACCTGATCGTTTCGGAAATAGATGGCCAGTTCGAGGAGGAACACCGGGACGGCGACGAGGAGCCGAGCGGCGAGGCCGGGTTCGAATTTCGGGGCGCGCGTAAACGCTTCCAGAAGGCCGGCCAGTTGCGTAATCGAATCGGCCCGGAAAATCAGCCATCCGAGGCATACGAGGTGGAAGAACCAAATGGTGTGCAGCGCCCGGGCCCACGGGGATTTCAGCCGGGTTTCGAGCCCGGGACAAATCAGACGGTACGCGACCAACAGCACGCCGTGGTATAGTCCCCACAGGGCATACGTCCAGTTCGCCCCGTGCCACAGGCCGCCGAGAAGCATGGTCAGGATCAGGTTTCGGTAAGTTCGACCGTACCGGTTGCCTCCGAGCGGGATGTACAAGTAGTCCCGCAGCATGCTGGATAGTGAGATGTGCCACCGCTTCCAAAAGTCGCTCGGATCGACGGACAAATACGGGACCTTGAAGTTTATCTGCAGGTCGATGCCGAACCATTTCGAACACCCGCGGGCCATGTCAGTGTACCCGGAAAAATCGCAGTAAATCTGCCAGGCGAACGCATAAACCGCGACGAGAACGGTGAACGCATTTAACCGGGCGGGGTTGGTAAACGCTTTGTCCACGATTTGGGCCAGCGTATCCGCGACGACCACTTTCTTGAACAATCCCCAATAGAAGAGGTAACACCCTTCGAACCAGTCGGTCAAAAGCGGGTGCCGCGGGTTAATCATCTGCGGCAGCAGGTGCCGGGCACGGGCGATCGGCCCGGCCACGAGCTGCGGGAAAAAACTGATGAACAGGGCGAACGCAATGAAGTCCCGGGTCGGGGCGAGTATTCCGCGGTAAATGTCGATCGTGTAACTGAGAGTGTGAAACGTGTAAAAGGAAATGCCGACCGGCAGAACGAGTTGGATGAGCCACGGGTCGACGTGCCAACCGAACTGGGAAGCTAAGGTGGCAAACGACGTCGCGAAGAAGTCGTAGTACTTAAAAACGCCGAGGAGCAAAAGCTGGGTGACGATACTGATCGTGACGAGGGCCTTGCGGCGATTCACCAGCCGCGGTGCGGCCAGACCGAGCCCGATCATATAGTCGAGAACGGTGGAGAACAGGAGTAGAAACAGGAACCGCCAGTCCCACCAGCCGTAAAAAACGTAGCTTGCTGCCAGAAGCATTACGTTTTGCGCTCGGTGAGGCAGAAGGAAGTAGAGCGGCAGAACGATCAGAATGAAAACGAGGAACGTAAACGTGGTAAAAATCATGTCGGGCCGCGGTGCGGTCGGTTCGGACCGGGGGTTTCCGGGCGGTCGGTTGGGATCGCCGGAAGTCTACTACGGATTTGCAATCCCGGCCACGAACATGGTTGATTCCGTAATCCAAGGACAACTGTGCATGGGTTACATTTGCCGGTGGACTGGTGCACAGAACGAATCTCGATTGGTGTAGATTCCATTCGGTTGTGCGGCCGGTGCGAGGGTGCGGAGCAGGTTCGCGGTCGTCCGGCGGCCTGGGTCAGGAGGGCCGCCACCAGAAGCGTCAGGAACCGTTGGGCGGTCGGCTGGGTAAAGGTCGGGACGAGAGACTGGATCAGGTCGCCGGCTTCGGGAGGTAGGATCATGGTAGGTCGTCCGTGGATGCAAACATGGGTCTTCCGTTACCCCCATGTTAACCCCGCAGGGTAATGGTTCACAAGTCGGCAGTATTCTTCGCGACCCCAAGCAAGCAGCGGATTTTACTGCATTTGAGAGGGGTGCCCTTCGGCAGAAGCACAGCAGGCTCATTTCGCAGCTCGAAGAAAGGGGCGACATTCTG
>DASXPC010000304.1:0-2900 GCA_036493815.1 Fimbriiglobus sp.
GCGTTACGCCGGGAACTGTTGCGGGACGAATTATCGGCCGTATTGGCCGCGGCACCGACCGCGAAGAAAATCCACGCCGCCACGGAACGCCTGCTGCAACTGGCCGCGTGAGTGCATGGTTGTTGCGGAAAGTACAGTTAAGGTGTTCGCGGTCTGTCAATCCGGACATTGGTGGGAGATACGCGACACGAACGGTCTTTGCCTGATCAGGGATCAATGAAAACTTCGCTTGACTTACCTGTGAATGCTCGTAATCCGGAAGGCGAACCGGTCGACAAACGAAGGATTCTTCGTTTTGAAAATCAAATTCGAAACCACATTGCCAAGCGTTATCTTCAGTTACCCCATCAATAACTACATCGACTCGAACGTTACTTGTGCGTGGTTTCCCATTTGCATTTTGAACGTTTCGTGTGTGTTTACGAAGCCACAGTAAGTTTGCGGATGGTGTAGGAATAGAAATCAAATCTCTTCGGTTTATTGCAACTCCCGGTCGCTTTTCCGGGGATGCCTTTCCGCCTCGTTTTCCGAGCCAGGCGCGCATGCCGATCTCCCAAAGGGCAAGCGCTTGAAGTGCCGTCGTTTTTCCCGAATTGTTCGGCCCGATGAAAACAACGGCTTTTCCGAGTTCGATTTCGGCTACCCGAAATCTCTTAAAGTTACGGATTGTTAGTTTGGTGAGCATGACCGCGTGTCCATAGCGTAATTCAATACTGGCATTAGAATACTGAAACCAAACTTTACTAGACCACCCAGCCCGGCCGGAAGAGGAACCGCAGCACCTGATCGAACCGCGCACCCCAGTCGCGTTCGTTGTGTTCGCCGTCCGGCACTTCCAAGTACTGAAAATCATCCCCCACCCGTTTACCCAATTTGGCGAATACTATGGCAAGTTTGCGCGCCCGTAACAGATTCCCTTCCCGAGCTGCCGGTGTGCTCCCTTCCCGACCGCCCATGTCGAGCCAGACGCGCGTGCGCTCGATCCATCTCGTGCGCCACTTCATGGCCTTCAGGAAAGCCTGGTGGTCCCACCAGAGGGACGGGGAAATCGCTCCGCAGAGGCCGAAAACGTCCGGATACCAACGACAAAGTTGCAAAGCGATGAGGCCACCCATGGACGACCCGCCGACGGCTGTGTTCTCTGGACCGGGAAGTATGCGGAAGTTATCGTCGACGAAGGGTTTCAACTCTTCGGTCAGGAACTGGCCGTAGGGTTTAGCGAGGTTGGTTTCCGGTCCCTCGCGGCGGGGTCCGTACTCTTGGAGCCGGTCGGGCGAATTGCCGACGCCGACGAGGATCATCGGTCGAGCGGAGCCTTCGTGGATGACTCGCTCGGCCGTTTCGTCGCACCGCCAGGGATTGCCCCCGAAGGCGGTGGCCGGGTCGAAAAGATTCTGGCCGTCCTGCAGGTAAAATACGGGATAGCGGTGGGAATTTCGTTCGTACCCGGGCGGCGTCCAGACGACGACAGGCCTGCGGTGGGGCAGGAACTCCGAGCCGAAGTCCGGGAAGTAATGCACCGGTTTCTCCGGTCGCTCGCGCTCCCGGCTCGCCAATACGCATCGAAAGGGTTAGTGTAGTCATCATCACTCCGAGGTCAGCCCGTGATTCACGGACCTGCCATCACCGAAGCGATCGCGACCGCCGGATTCACCCACGTCGTCTGGATCCCGGACAGCCACCTCGGCACGTGGAACGAAGCTCTCGACGCGGCACCCGGACTGACTCTGATTCGCCCGTGCCGCGAGGGGGAAGCGGTCGGAATCGCGGCCGGGCTGATGCTCGGCGGTGCCAAGCCTCTTGTAATGATCCAATGCACCGGCTTCTTCGAAGCGGGGGATGCCGTACGGAACGTGGTCCACGACCTTGGCCTGCCGCTGAAACTTCTCATTGGAGTGCGGAGTGCACGGGCGGCCAAGGACGGTAAGTCGAAGGACTCCTGCCCGACATTTATCGAGCCGGTCGTCACCGCCTGGAAAATACCGATCCTCCGATTCGACCCGTTTACGGGAACGGAGAACGCCGTCCTGGTCCACTTGAACACACTGGGGACACTGCCCAGCGCGGCGGCACTATTGTGGGCGGAGTAATGGCATGATGACCCTCCCCGAAGCTTTGGCCCCGATCGCCGCCAACCGGTGGGACCACGTCGTCGTTACGACGATGAGCGCCGTCGGCCCGTGGCCGGCGCTTTCCGACTCGCCGCTCGATTTCGCCTACATCCCATCGAGCATGGGTCAGGCGGTGCCGCTCGGCCTCGGCCTCGCCCTCGCCAAACCGGGGCGGGGGGTCGTCGTCGTCTCCGGCGACGGCAGTTTACTGATGAACCTCGGCTGCCTCGTCACACTGGCGCAACACGACGTGCCGGTCCACGTCGTCTTGATCGATAACGGCCTGTACGAGGTCACCGGCGGGCAGGCGGTGGCCGGTGCGGGGAAAACTGACTACGCCGGCCTCGCGAAAGCGAGCGGCATCTCACGGGTCTATTCCGTCGATACGGCACCCGAATGGAACGATACGGCCGGCATTGCACTTTCCGGAATCGGACCCGTCTTCATCTGGCTGAAAATCCAGGGCGAATTCGGCAAGGAAACACCGTCCGCCCCCCGGCCGATGGCGGAACAGATCGCCCGGTTGCAAAAAGCCCTCACTTCCTGACCCGGTCCCACAAGACCCGAAGTGCTTCCTGGCCGGCGTTCACCACCTGTTCGACCACTTTCCGCGCCTGCCCCGCTTCGGCCTCGGCGTGCAATGCTTTCAATACGGCGACGCCCCTGGCCTCGCCGAGGAGTCCGGTCACCGTCGCCAGCAACTCGCTGCGAACCCCGTATTCACGGCCCGGTGCGGAACAAACCGGAACCACGGCGGCGACCCGTTCCCCGAACACCTCTTTCGCCGCA
>DASXPC010000305.1:0-8847 GCA_036493815.1 Fimbriiglobus sp.
AAGGTCCAACCATGGGCCAATTGCGGCGGCGGTTCGGTCCTGGGACTGCGAGGCGATTGGGATTCTGTCAATTCGTAGAGCGCGAGGGGAGACCAAAGCGGGCGATTCGATAAAGGCAGCCGCATTCGACACGGTACGACGTGCGAATTTTCACATCCCGACCTGAATCGCCCGGCTTACCGAAACGGAACGATAAGACTCTCGGGCGGTCGAGGGATGCGAAGATTCTTCTTCAATTATTTGTGCTTGACCCGGTTCAGGAGGTCGACCGCCCACGCCTTTTCTTCGTCCGGGAGGATCACGTCGGCCGGGAGGTCGGCCGCGTAATCGATTTTGCGGGCGAAATCCGCCGCGTCGTAGGCCCGGGTGAAGGCCACCTGCAGGTCGATCACCGTGTCCCGGTCGTCGGTGGCGAGAGGTAGCTTGAATGGCGGGAGCCGTTTGGCGAGCACGGCGGCGTAGACCTGATGTTTATGCGGGGCCGTGCCGCGCGTGACCGTGACCGTGTACTGATGGTCGGGCAACTGGGACCGGTCGAAATCGAGCGGCGGCGTCCCTTGGGTGACGAGATCGATTTCCACGACGGCCGCGCGCTGATTCAAGGCTTCCATCCGGGTGTCGAGGTACGCGCCCTTCCCGACCGCCGTCGTCCGGTTCGCCGGGCTGACGAAATCGACCAGCGTGACCAGCCTATTGTCGGTGCGTTGACGAATTTCGACGAAGGGTTCGGTGTGCGGTTCCCGCACGACCGAAGTGAACAGCGCGAGTTCGGTCGCATAATCCCGCGACCCGATCCGCGCCCGGTAACGGTCGGCCAGGCCGGGCAACACGGCGTGGTACAACGCGGCGGCCAGGTTCTGGTGGAACGCAGACCACACGGTCGGGCTTTCCAGGTACGGGTCCATCCCGGGAAACGGACAAGGCATGGCGGCGGCCTCCGTGGGTACTCAAATTCTAGCCGACCCCGGCCGCCGCGCGTAGTCCCCTCCCGCCGCTCCGTTGCACCCCCGCCCTCATCGCGTATCATGTCCGCAGTTCCGCCCGCTTGCCGAAGGCACACCCTGATGGCTAAACTCTCGGACCGCAAAGCCCCGGACGCCGACCCCATCCAGTTGTGGCGGGTGCACGACGCCATCGAAACCTACGGCGTCAACCACTGGGGCAAGGGCTACTTCGGCGTCAACAAGCTCGGGCACGTTTCGGTCCACCCGGACAAAAACCCCGAAACCGGGATGGACCTGAAAGACCTGATCGATCAACTCCAGCATCGCGGCCTGCAACTGCCGATCCTGCTCCGCTTCTCCGACGTGCTCAAGCACCGCATCGCCGAAATCGCGGGGTCGTTCGGCAAGGCGATCGAAGAATACGGCTACCAGGGCAAGTATGCCTGCGTCTATCCGATCAAAGTGAACCAGCAACGGCACGTGGTCGAGGAAGTACTCGCGTTCGGCAAGCCGTTCGGGTTCGGTCTCGAAGCCGGGTCGAAGCCGGAACTCCTCGCCGTCTTGGCCCTCACCAACGGGGGCGGCGAAACGCCGATCATCTGCAACGGGTTCAAAGACGACGAGTTCATCAAGATGGTCGTTCTCGCCCGCAAGCTGGGGAAAAACGTCATCCCGGTGATCGAAAAATTCTCGGAACTGGAACTCGTCGTCCGGCACATGGAAGAGCTCGGCGTCCGCCAGCCCCTCGGCGTCCGGGTTAAGCTCGCCGCACGCGGTTCCGGACGGTGGCGGGGCAGCGCGGGATATCGCTCGAAGTTCGGCCTCACCCTGACCGAAGTCCTCGAAGCCTACGAGTACCTCAAAACCCGCGGCCTCGAAGACTGCCTGCAGATGACCCACTTCCACATGGGCAGCCAGGTTTCCAACATCCGCAAAGTGAAGGACGCCCTGACCGAAGCCGCCCGGGTCTACGTCGAACTCTACCGCCTCGGCGCCGGGCTCAAGATTATCGACGTCGGCGGCGGCCTCGGGATCGACTACGACGGCTCTCAAACCGATTTCGAATCGAGCACCAACTACACCCTGCAGGAATACGCCAACGACGTCATCTTCCGAATCAAGAGCGTCTGCGACGAAGCCGGCGTGCCCCACCCGGACGTCATCACCGAAAGCGGCCGGGCCGTCGTCGCCTACAACTCCGTGCTCGTGTTCGACGTCCTCGGCACTCACAATTTCGACCGCTACGAAGCCCCCGCCGACCTGCCGCCCGATGCCCCGCAGCCGGTGCAGGACCTGCTCGGCAACCACCGCGACGTCAACAAGAAGAACTTCCTGGAAAGCTACCACGATGCGATCCAGGCGATGGAAGAAGTGTTGAACCTGTTCAACCTCGGGTTCCTATCGGTCGAACTCCGCGCGGTGGCGGAACGGATCTTCTGGGCCTTTGGCCGCAAACTCCAGCGGATCGTCCGCGACCTCGACTACGTCCCCGAAGAATTGCAGGGGTTGGACGCGATGCTGTCCGACACCTACTTCTGTAACTTTTCCGTCTTCCAGAGCATGCCCGACTCGTGGGCGATCAAACAGCTCTTCCCCATCATGCCGATCCACCGGCTTAACGAGCTGCCCACCCGCCGCGGCGTGCTCGGGGATATCACCTGCGACTCGGACGGCAAGATCGATCAATTCATCGACCTGAAGGACGTGCAGAACTCGCTCGAACTTCACAGCGTCACCGACGGCGAACCGTACTACATCGGCGTCTTCCTGCTCGGGGCGTACCAGGAAATCCTCGGCGACCTCCACAACCTGCTCGGCGACACCAACGCGGTCCACGTGACCCTGGAAGAAGACGGCACGCCGAACCTGGACACCGTGATCAAGGGGGACACGGTGTCCGAGGTGTTGAACTACGTGCAATATTCTGCCGAGAAATTGACGGACCGCATCCGCAAGGACGCCGAGCGGGCCGTGCGGTCTGGCCGGCTGACGGCCCAAGAGTTCAAGCAGTTCATGCGGTTCTACGAGAGCGGGCTGGACGGGTATACGTACTTGGAAGAGCCGTAACAATCTGGCTCTTTCGAATGAACCGAATCGGAGAGATTGGTGCCGCGGCTGATCGTCACCAAAGGGCCGGACGAGGGCAGACAGTTCCCGGTCGCGCCGGGGGCGGTAACGACCGTCGGCCGGCACTCCGGCAATCCCGTCCCGCTGCGCGACCCGCAGGTTTCCCGCCGGCATTTCGAACTTCGACCCGGCCCGGAGGGCGTGCTGCTCGTCGATCTGGAAAGTGGTAACGGCACCCGCGTCAACGGCCACCCGGTACATACCTCGCCGCTTCAGTTCGGCGACGAAATCGCACTCGGCGAATCGGTGCTCCTCTTCGCGATCGACCCCGGTTCCGACCGGGGCGGCTCGACCCGGACGCACGCATCTCCCTGGTCCACCGCGCCGGAGTCGGCCGCGTTGCCGGTGGTGAAGGCGGTACCCGCGGAAGTGTCGGTGGTTCGCCCGGCCCACCTCGCAGTGCTGTACGAAGTGGCGGCCGCGGTGAACCAGATTCTCGACGTGGACGACCTATTGGGCCGGGTGCTTACGCTCGTGGTGCGGGCCTCCGGTGCGGATCACGGGTGCGTGCTCCTGGCCGACCCGGATTCGGGCGAGTTGCAGCCGCGGGTGACCCGTTCGAGCTCGACAATCCGCGGCCCGGACGGCAGCCTGAGTCGAACGGTTGTCGATCACGTGCGGGCGTCGGGCGAGGGCGTCCTCCTCTCCGATGCGGGTGCGGACGATCGATTTGCCGGCGGGGAAAGCATCGCCCGTCACGGCATTCGGGAAGTGATTTGCGTTCCCCTGCGCGGCCGGCACGACGCGGTCGGCATGCTGTACCTCGATCTTGTTGCCCCGCTCGCCGCCGTTGCACCCGGGGCGACGACCGCCCGGTTCACTCCGGACCACCTCGACCTCGCCGTGGCCGTCGGGCACCAGGCCGCCCTCGCGGTCGAGGAGACGCGGTATTATCAGGCCCTCGTCAACGCGGAACGTCTGGCAGCGGTCGGGCAAACCATCGCCGCGCTTTCCCATCACATCAAAAACATCATGACCGGCGTGCGATTCGGCAGTGACATGGTCCGCACGGCCCTGGCAGAGAACGATTCCGACTTGCTGGGGAAGGGTTGGAAACTGGTCGAGCGCAACCAGAGACGGATCGACGAATTGATCCTCGACATGCTGAGTTATTCCAAGGAGCGCGAACCAAACCTCGAACCCACGGACCTGGTGGCCTTGGCGACCGACGTGCTCGAAGGGCTGCGCGGCCGTGCGGCGGACCGGAAGGTCGAACTCGTCTTCGACCCGCCAAAAGGATTGGCGAAAATCCCGTGCGACCCCGAAGGCATTCACCGATCACTTTTGAACGTGGTGGGGAATGCCATTGACGCGGTCGAGGGTGTGGAATCGCCGCGGGTCGCGATTCACGTGAGAACGACGCCGGACGACCGGTGGATCGAAGTGACGGTCGAAGACAATGGCAGCGGAGTGCCGGAGGATCAACGCGAAGCCATCTTTAAGCCGTTCGTCAGCACGAAAGGGAGTCGCGGAACCGGCCTCGGGTTGCCCGTCAGCCGAAAGACTTTACGGGAGCACGGCGGGGACTTGGTTGTTGAAGATGCGTCCGGCGGCGGGGCGATGTTCATCCTGCGGATTCCACGATCCTAGAGACGGCGTGAACGCGTTCCCGACGCTTCATCGGGAACACGGTTTATCCTGCTGCCGGCCCTGTCATCTTCTCGGGCCGGACGATCTGGTCGAACTTCTCCGCCGTCAACACGCCGCTGCCGTCTTTCAGCGGCGGGGCCAGTTTCACCGCTTCCTCCTTCAGCGTCGTCCCGTTGTGGTGGGCGGTTTTGGCGATCTTCGCCGCGGCGTCGTAGCCGATGTGCCGATTCAAACTGGTGACCAGCATCAGCGAATTGTTAAGGTGCCCGGCAATCTGCTTCTGGTTCGCGGCAATGCCCGATGCACAATGTTCGGTGAACATGTGGCAGGCGTCGGCGAGCAAACGGACCGAGTGCAGCACGTTGTGAATGATGACCGGCTTGAAAACGTTCAGTTCGAAGTTCCCCTGACTCGCCCCCATGCCGACGGCGACGTCGTTCGCCATGACCTGGACGCAGACCATCGTCATGGCTTCGCTCTGCGTCGGGTTCACCTTTCCCGGCATGATCGAACTGCCTGGCTCGTTTTCGGGAATCGTGAGTTCGCCGAGACCGCACCGGGGGCCTGACGCGAGCCAGCGGATGTCGTTGGCGATCTTCATGAGGCCGACGGCGAGCGTCTTCAACGCACCACTGGTGAAGGTGAGCGCCTCGTGCCCGGCCAGGGCAGCGAATTTGTTCGGTGCCGTCACGAACGGCAGAGCGGTGAGACCGGCAATCTCTTTCGCCACTTTCACCGCGAACTCGGGGTGTGCGTTCAGCCCGGTCCCCACGGCCGTGCCGCCGAGAGCGAGTTCATAAAGTCCGGGAAGCGATTGTTTGATGGCATTCATTCCGAAATCGATTTGGGCGACGTAGCCGGAGAACTCCTGACCGAGGGTCAGCGGCACGGCGTCCATCAGGTGCGTGCGGCCGATCTTCACCACGTCCTTAAACTCCGCCGACTTCTTCGACAAGCAATCGCGCAGCTCCTTCACCCGCGGCAATAATCGGTGTGTGATCTCCTCGGCCGCGGCGATGTGCATGGCCGTCGGAAACGTGTCGTTCGACGACTGGCTCATGTTCACGTCGTCGTTCGGGTGCACGGGCTTCTTCGACCCCATCGCACCGCCCGCCAATTCAATCGCCCGATTGGCGATCACTTCGTTCACGTTCATGTTGGTCTGCGTGCCGCTGCCGGTCTGCCAGATGCGGAGCGGGACATGGGCGTCGAGCGTGCCGGCGATCACCTCGTCCGCGGCTTTCGCGATCAGGTCGTTCTTTTCCTTCGGTAGCAGTTTCAGTCCGGTGTTGGTTGCGGCGGCCGCCTTTTTCAGCACCCCAAACGCTCGCAAAACGGCCCGGGGCATGACGTTATCACCGATGGCGAAGTGAATGAGCGAACGGGCGGTTTGGGCCCCGTAGTACCGGTCGGCCGGCACATCGATCGGGCCCATCGTGTCGGTCTCGGTCCGGGTCGCAGGCATGTAAACGTCTCCTCGGGGCCGTCATTTTACGAAAAGCATTTTCACCGCGGAGAGCGCGGAGAATCCACTTTACGGATGCGGCACCATCGCGGTGAAAGGCGGCACGTAGGCTTGGAGGGTCGTGAGCAGGCCGACGATTGAGGCGAGTAGGATCGAATGCCAGACCACGGTCTTGAAGATGTCCGCCTCTTTTCCGATCTGGTTCGTGCCGGCGGTGGCGACGCAAATGCTCTGGGCGTCGATCATTTTGCCCATGACTCCGCCGGTACTGTTTGCGGTGCAGATCAGCAACTCGGCCTGGCCGCGAGTCAGGTGCGTAATATGGCCGGCGTTCCATACCTGGTCGGCCGTGATCCGTTGCAAGCTGCCAAACAGGGCGTTGCTGCCGGCGTCGGTGCCGGTGAGGAAAACTCCGAGCCAGCCGAGGATGGCGGCGAAAAACGGGTAGAGCACGCCCGTTTCGGCGAACGCGACACCGAGCGTCGCATCCATGCCGGCGTATTTGGTGACGTAGCTAAGGCCGAGCATGCAGGCGATGGTCGGTATCGGGATCTTCATCTGAATGAAGGTCCGGCGGAACACGACCGCGACCGTCCGCCGGGAGGCCCGCAGCACCAAAGCGGAAATCAGCGCGGCTACCACGACCGGCGTCCCGGGAGTGGACAGCCAGGGGATTTTGAATTCGGCCGCTTCCGTTTCGCGGAGTTTCATTCCCGACGGGCCGTCGCTGAGAATGCCGGCGGCCGGAGCCAACCCGCCGGTCACGGCCGCGATCGCATCGGGGGCCAATTTCTGCAGCCGCTGGGCGCGTTCCACTTCCCGGTGCAGCGACGGAATGGGGTAGGAATAAACGGATTTCGCAAAACCCAGGTCCAGCGGCCCTTTCTTTTCCTGCTCGCGGATGACGCCCGACGCCACCAGGCAGAGTGACATGATGATGAACGGCGACCAGGCGAGGGCGATTCGGCCGGGCGTGAGCGGGTCGGTCCGTTCCACCATGCCCCGGCCGCCGGGCATAATCGATTCGACCTGTTCTTCCGCTTCGGCGACCCGCGTGTCTTTCGGATTCCTCGGTTCCGCCGTCTGTCCGGACCCTGCTTGTTCGGAGGGGAATTTCCATTCGTGCTTCGGCCGCCAGACGAACCGCAGGAACAACGCGAGGGTGATGAGGGAAAAAATGCCGCCGCCGATGTCGGTCATCGGCCAGACGGCGGGCAAGCCGACGCCCCAGGTGTGCAAAGTGGCGAACGTGTACTGGAACGCGGCGAACGACCCGCCCCCCACGGCCAGCGCCGGCCAGATGGCGAGCGTCTGCCGCCACGTGCACATGCACTTGACCATGTACAGCGGGATCAGACACGACAAGAGCGGCAGTTGGTGCCCGCACATGTGGCTGATGCTGTCGGCGGGCAAGTTGGCCGTGCCCGCAAGCGTCAGCACCGGCGTCCCCATTCCCCCGTAACACACCGGCGACGTGTTGGCGATCAGGCAGATCACCGCCGCCCGGAACGGCGGCACCCCGAGCCCGACCAGCATCGCGCCGCCGATGGCCACCGGCGACCCCGACCCCGCAGCCCCTTCCATGAGGGCCCCGAAACAAAACCCGATCAGCACCGATTGGATCCGTGCGTCTCCCGATAACCCGCCGATCGAGCGGCGGATGATGGCGAAATTTCCGGTCTCGACGGTGATGTTGTAAAGCAGCATCGCCCCGAACACCGTCAACCCGATCGGCAACAGGCCGAACGCCACACCGTTCGCGAACGCGGAAACGGCCATGTGCAGAGGCATTCGGTAAACGAGCCAGGCCAAAAGTACTGCGACCGCAGCCCCCGCAGCCCCGGCCGCACTCGCCACCCACCGCCGGCCGACCAGCAGGTAAAACAGCACGAGGACCGGCAAAGCGGCCACCACGGTTGAGGCGAGTCGGTTGCCGATCGGGTCGAGGTCCTGAATGTAGCTGACGGCCGCCAAAAGAGGGGGAACGGGCATCGTGGGCCTTTCTTGAGCCGAACCGGAGAGACCGGCGATGCTACCCGTACCGTGGAGAGAAGCAAGTCCGGTCCGGCAGTTGAGGAAATTTCGGTCAAGTCCGGGGTTGGCGGGGGTCGAGTAAATGGGGGAACGTCGAACCCGGTCGGAGACGGGGAAGGTGCGGGTGGCGCATATTCCCCGGGTCACCGCGGGCCGTCGGAGGATTGTTATGACCCGCACGCGCGATAAACTCGCCCTCTTTTTCCTACTCATGCTCGGGGCCTGGGGCTGCGGTCGCAACCCGGCCTCGGCCGACTTGCAAAAAAAACAACTCGAAAACCGGACGGCTAAACTCGAAGCCGATCTGAGCGAAACCACCGCCCTGTTGAACGAAGCCGAGCAGAAACTCGCCCGGGAACTGGCCCGCGGCCGGGCGGCCGAACGGGACGCTCAGATCAAATTGGGGAACGAAAAAAGCCACGGCCTGGCCGTCGAGCGGGAACGGGACGAACTGTACGGACGACTCAAACAAACCACCGGTCAACGCGATGCCACCCAGGTCCAGTACGAAACTCTCGTGAAGAAACTCGAAGGCGTGCTGGTTGAAAGCAAAGCTTCAATGGCGAAATCGGTGCTCGACGAAAAAGCAGAGGAACCGACAAAGGCGACGACTACAACAGTGAAAAGGACGGGTGACGAATAGCCATGCGATCCCTTCGACTCACGGACGCGACGCGGCCGTGAGTC
>DASXPC010000306.1:0-20622 GCA_036493815.1 Fimbriiglobus sp.
TCCACCGCGTTCGACTTGTTGGTGAGCTTTTTGAGCAAGGAGGGTTCGACCTGCTTTTCGAGGTATTGCAGGTAGAGCAGTTCGACCTGCCGGGCGACGAGGCGGTCTGTGATCGTCCCAGCATCCTTCTCCTTCTTCAACGCTTTGATCGTTTCGAACGGGCCCTTCTCGGCCAGGGCTGCGTCGATCTTGTTCTGGGCGTCTTCCTTCTTTTTGAAGTCCTCGTCCTTGCCACTGATGTTGGCGTCCCACCACGCCCGGTTACCGGCAATTTCCAGCGGGCGGATTTTCGACACGTGATTGTCGATAAACGCCTTCGCGACGGAGTCGTCCGCCCGGGCAAATTCTCCGGTCAACATTCCGGCCACGGTGGCGCCTCCGGCGGCGAGGAACGAACGGCGATCGGGTGTCATGGCAGCCTCTTGGTTAAGTCGAATACACCCATTTTCCGAGCCAGGACGCGGGGAGCAACAGCAAAACCAGAAGAAGTCCTGCCGGGCCGACGAACGCAGAGGCGAGGACCGCGTCCAGCACGACGAGCCCGAGGATGCACCGCTTCACTGCAGCCTGGACTTGCTTGGGGCCGGGCTTCTGAATCGCCCGCGATATCGGAAGCCCCACGTAGAACCCGAAGGCAACGACTAAGTACGGGAAGAAGACAAACGACGTGCCCGGACTGAGGTGCACGGGCACGGTGACCGCGAGACCGAGGGCGGCAAGCATGACGAGCGTGGCGTAGACGAGGTGCCTGCGGCGACTTTCTCCCTCCTCGGTTCGGGCGAACCAGGTGACGCCGACGATGTAGAGGCCGACGGTGGCTGCCGAGTGCCACATGAGTTCGTCGGGGAATGGCCGCGGGTTGGCGACGGAAAATCCCAAGACGACGTTGAAGAAGCGACAGAGGCCCATTCCGACAGGACCGAACGTGGTGTGCTTAATCCAGGTGTCGTACATCAGGACCGAGATCGCGATGAGGATGGCCGCCACGGGCGGGCACATGACACCACTGGGGTAGCCGGTGGTGCCGACGAAGTTTCCGGTGAAAACGGCGGCAATCACGCCGGCGATTAGCAACACGATTCCCAAGACGAGTGCTTCTTCCGGTTCCACACGTCCACTGGGAATCGGCCGCGTGGGGCGTGTCTTGGCATCTTCCTTTCGATCGAAATAATCGTTGAGTGCCATGCCTGCGGAGTAAAGGCAGCCGGTTGCGAGAAGTAAAAGTCCGAGTGGGGTGAATGAGTTGAACGATTCGCCCGCGACGGTCCAGCCGAGAAGTACATCGGCAAATGCCGTGAACACATTCGGCAAGCGCATCAGTTGGGCGTAGGCGAGCAGGCGCGATTTCATGCCTCAATTATGCGAGTTGTGTCTGGAATTGGTAATCCGCCGGCATGGCGACGGCGGCGCGGTCGCCGAGAGCCATGACGTCGTTATCGGTATTAACGTAACGAATGTCGCGGACGCCCTCGGCGATCAAACGGCCGTGGGCGACGGCCCGGGTGTCACTGCCGTCGTCGGCCATGCCGATGAGTAAGGCTGAAACGGCGAATCCCTGCCGTCGTAAGTGACCGAGGGCGAGCGACATTTCCACTGTCACCCGGGGCAAGATGGCAATCACGGTCGCGTCCCGCGGCAACCGCGGCAACATTTCAATTACCAGCCGCTCGAATCCCATGCCGTCGGTCAGCTCGAGGCGAGCCAGTGTTTCCCGTATCTGCTGAAACTGATCGAATCCGCGGCGGGTATCGACTACGACCGGTCGAAGGCGGTCGTTCTTTTCCTTCATTTCGAAGTGCTCCCGCGCTTCCAGCCGGGTGTGGTACTCTTCTTCCTTCAACGCCTCTTCCGTCTGCAACGACTCTTCCCGAATCCTGTCGGCCGCATCCCGTCCGTTACTGGCGATGCCGATCTGCTGATTCAAACCGCAAACCGCGTAGGCCAACGACACCGCGGTAGTAACGGCCAACTCGGACCGGTACGGTTCACCGCGAGCCGGATAGCCTTCGGAGTGGAAATCGATGAGCAAGCTCGCACCGGCTAGGGACGTCGGCTCGTACACCCGACAGTGAAGCAGTCCGGTCCGTGCGGTGGCCCGCCAGTGGATGCGCTGGAGCGGGTCGCCGGCGACGTAGGGCCGTACGCCGGCCGTCCGGGTCGGGTCTTCGAAGAGCCGATTCGCCAGTCGAATCTCGCCGATCGGCCGCTCGCTCGCAAAGTCGTACCGCGTGATCGGCAGCATCCGCGGGTACACCATTACGAACCTGGCTTCGGTCAGAACGCGGTGCCTTCGGTGTAAGCCGAACACGTCGCCCGTTTCGACTGCGACAGGGCCGATGGCATAATACCCGCGTCGCGTGTACGTGATTTTGTACTTGACTAGTTTTGTGGAACCGGACCGAAGGAAGAGAACGCGAAGGCGAGAACCCTTGATCGTGACGGCAGGCGACGGCTTGCGGAGCGCCCGGTTCGGCAGCAAATCTTCGGCCAACACCCAGGGAATGACCAGCTTGCCTTCATTCTTCACCCGTACCAGCACGTCGGTCTCTTCGCCGACTTCCCGCGGTTCGGTATTCACTTCCCTTTCGGCTGCGAGCGATGCAATCCAGTTCCGGGCAAGGTACCGTGACAGGAGGAAGACGCCGAGGAGAACGTATCCTGCAAACGCGACCAGCCCCGCCTGCAGTGCGAGGGCCAGACCGATGAGCAAAAAAATTCCGACAAACCATCGCATCCATTCCCCCAATCGTTTTCACGACGTGAACACATTTTCGGCCGGCTCGGTATTCCTCTCCAATACCGGCACCCGCGCGTCGGCTATCAATTCCGTCACAACGGCCGCGGGCGTCTTTTTTCTGAGTCGACTTTCCGGCCGCAAGATCAGTCTGTGAGCGAGAACAGGATGGGCCATTCGCTTTACGTCGTCCGGCGTCACAAAATTCCGGCCCTGGATTGCGGCAAGGGCTTGCCCGGTTCGGAACAAAGCGATCGACGACCGCGGGCTGCCACCCAACATAATGTCTTCGTGTTCCCGGCTCGCGTGAACGATGTCGAGGATGTACTTCTTGATCTTGTCGTCAACGTGAATCTCCCGGATCGCATCCTGGCAGGCAATCACGTCCTCGGCCCGCACCACCGCATGGAGGTCGTCGATCGGGTGACCTTTCTGCAGCCGGGTCAGCATGATCGATTCCTCCTCAAAACTCGGGTAGCCGAGACTGAGGCGAATCAGGAAACGGTCGAGCTGGGCTTCGGGCAGCGGGAACGTCCCTTCCTGGTCCACCGGATTCTGGGTGGCTATCACCAGGAACGGCGGTTTCAGCACGTACGTCTGCCCGTCGGCACTCACCCGCCGTTCACCCATTGCTTCCAGCAGGGCCGCCTGGGTCCGTGGCGTGGCCCGGTTAATTTCGTCGGCAAGCAGCGTCTGGGCGAAGACCGGTCCGGGGCGGAATTCGAATTCGCCGGACTTCTGGTTGAAGACCGAAACGCCGGTGACGTCGGTCGGGAGCAGGTCCGGCGTACACTGCAGCCGTTTGAACGCGCAGCCGACGCTCTTGGCGAGGGCCCGGGCGAACATGGTCTTGGCGACTCCGGGAACATCTTCGAGGAGGATGTGCCCTTCGCAGAAGTAGGCGGCGAGGGCGAGCGCCAGTTGCGGCCGCTTGCCGATGATGACCTTTTCCATGTTCGCGACGAGCTTGCTGGCAATCCCGGAGACGTCGGTGGCCATGAAGGTCCTCGTGGGAGACCCGCCCGAGTGTACTTTCGCGGCGGGCTGGCTCCCGACTACATTAACCGAGCAATTGCCGGGGGAAAACTCCCCTCATCAGGTCGGGGTCGGAATGTCCGAGATGGCCCCTCGTCGGCGGCCGGGTCGTGACGATAAAGACGGCATGAACTTACCCGTCCCGAGTCCGACCATTGTCCCCCGCATGTCACCGGCCGTTCTGGCCGAACCGGTTCTCAAACACGCCAAGACCGACCTGGCTACGCTTCGGCCGCAATGGACGGTCGCGGACAGCCTCGCACACATCCGCTCCACCCCACCCGCCAACCGGATTATTTATTTTTACGTCACGGACGAGGACCGGAAACTTGCCGGCGTCGTGCCGACACGTCGGTTGCTGCTGAGCCCGCCCGAAACGCGTATTACCGAGATCATGATCAAGTCCGTCGTCGCGATACCGGCGAATGCCACCGTGCTCGACGCGTGCGAGTTTTTTACCTTCCACCGCCTGCTTGCTTTCCCCGTCGTCGACACGGACCGGCGCCTACTCGGGGCGATCGACGTCGATCTGTATACGGCCGAACTGACGATGGAATCCGACGAATCGGTGCCCCGGGACGACCTGTTTCAACTCATCGGCGTACATTTATCTACGGCCACGCAAAGGAAACCGACCCGGGCCGCCCGCGACCGGTTCCCTTGGCTCCTTTGCAATATCGGCGGCGGTTTAGCAGCGGCAATCCTGTCCGGGTTTTTCGAAGACGTGCTCTCACAACGGAATGCGGTGTTTGCCCTATTCATCCCCGTCGTTCTGGCCTTGGCCGAGAGCGTTTCGATACAGTCGGTTTCCCTCGGGCTTCAGCGGATGGCCTCGAACCGGCTCGACGCCCGCCGTCTCCTACGGGATTTGGCCGCGGAAACCTACACCGGCGTTCTTCTCGGTATCGGGTCCGCCATCCTAATCGGGCTCGTGGCCGGCCTCTGGCTTCACGACCGGTCGGTCGTTCTCGTGCTCGTCGGGGGAATCGCCTTCGGCGTGACCGCCGCCGCCGCGATCGGTTTCGCAATACCCGCCTTACTCCGCGCCACCAATCGCGAACCCCGCCTCGCCGCGGGGCCGATTGCCCTGGCACTCGCCGATTTCACCACGCTGCTCGCGTACTTCAATCTGGCCAGGATTTCCATGAATTGAACGAGCCGAATGGACAGAGGAAGGGTTTCCGTCTCCCGGCACATTTCGGATTCAACGGAACAACGACGCTTCGGCGACCAAACCCGGTCCAAACCCCAAGGCGACGCAGGGCCGAGGCGCATTGGCGTTTCGAAGCCGGTTCAGAATGAAAAGCACCGTCGGGCTCGACATGTTCCCGTAATCGGTGAACACTCCGCGAGAGGCGGCCATTGCCCCTTCGGAAAGGTTCAATCCTTCCTCGACGGCGGACAGGATTTTCGGCCCACCGGGGTGAATAGCCCAACTTCCGACCGCCTCCACGGACAGCCCGTGGCGGACGAGCCAGCCGTCGAGCCACGGTTTCAGATGGACCGCAATCTTTCCGGGAACTTTCCGGGACAAGGTCATTTCAAATCCGTGATCCCCGATCACCCAGGCCATGTCATCGGCCGAGTCGGGGATAAGGCACGACCCGGTGGCGTCGACCCGCCAGGGTCCATCGCCGCCGGTGCCGACCACTGCTCCGGCCCCGTCCGCGAAGATAGCATTGGCAATCAGCCGGTCGGCCCGGCTGCCGTAGTAGTAGTGCATGCTGCACAACTCGACGGCGGCCAACAACACGACAGCCTGGGAATCTGCAGATGCGAAGGCCGAGGCAACACGCAGCCCGTTTAACGCCCCGTGGCACCCCATGAACCCGACCTGAGTTCGTTCCACGTTCGGCGACAGCCCGAGACCGCGAATAAGTGCATAGTCGATTCCAGGCGACTGAAATCCGGTACACGTCACGGTAATGAGGTGGGTGATCGTACCGGGGTCCCGGTCGGCAGCGGACATGGCGTCAACCGCGGCCCGGAGAACCAGCGGTCCCGCCTCCTTCGCATACTCCCGCAGCCGCGCCCCGGTTGTCGGGCCGACCCCGTCCGTTTCCGGCGACGGCAGGAACGGCGAACCGGAATCGTTCGTTCCCGCGAACAGGTCGGCAATCGGCTTTTCCCCGAGTGCCTGGTGTCGGAATTTCACCCCACTGCCGGTGTACAGCGGGCCGAGCCAGGTCGAAGTGCGGACGTCGGGTCCGGCTAAATGACGGGCGACTTGTAAGCCGATTTCCGGGGACGCGGCGAACGGTGGACAGGCGGTCCCAATTCCTTGGACGACGAAACTCATGCAGAGGATCCTTTTCTGCCGGTGAGGAGAAATCGGCACGGCCGGCGGCGGGCGACGACCACGTCGGTCATGCCCGCACGTTCGGCGAGAGCGGCGGCTTCGAGGGGTTTGAAGGCGGCCCGGGCCGACGCGGGGCCGTCGGACCAGTTCACGCGCGATCGGGTTAACGTGTGGCAAGCGATCCAGACGAGTAGAAACGTCGTCCGCGACCGAACCAGATCGCAGACGTAGACGACCCGCCCCGCGTCCGCCATTCTCCGCAACAGGGTCACGGCTTCGCCGTCCGTCAAATGATGCAGGAAGAGTGAACACGTGACGGCGTCGTAGCCGGCAGGGAGGGGTTCGCGGAGGACGTCGTGACGGAAAAACCGCACCCGCGAACCGCACCGCTTCGCCATCCGATTCGCGTGCGATACGGCATGGGGTTGAACGTCGCACCCGTCGATTTCGAGTGAGAGGCCGGCCGCGGTCGCGGCCCGATACAGCCGAATCGGAACGTCGCCTGCTCCGCTAGCCACGTCGAGAATTCGGAACGTACGTCCGGGTGTCTTGCGAACCTGATTCAAGACCGGCCCCGCCAAACAGGCTGTCGAACGGGTCCAGGCGTTGATATGGGCGAGACCGACGAGTGCCGAATCCAGAACGGCCGGGGCAATCCCCAGGTTGTCCATGAGTTCCGCCGTCAGATGTCGCGTGTCGAACTCGACCGGCATCTGTGGCTCCGGGGACAACTCACTTCTTATCCTATTGCCGATTTGGCTCCGCATCCCCTCCGTCGAAATAACTTGAGCGAATTTCCCATTTTTCCCGTTTCGCCCAAGTCATTTCCGCGAACCTGTTCCGGAGAAAAAAGCTGTAGCCCCCGTGCGGGTCGCGTCGATTGTTCCGACGAGGCAAGTTGTCTCGCCAGGGTGGGGACGATTCCATGAACCGACGACTTCGAGGAATGGGAGCGGTCGTCGCGGCCGTGGGGCTGACTGCGGTTGGGTGTGTCCATCCCGGCCAGTCGCCGGACCTGCACCCGCACGAACTCGGCCTGGTGCCCCTGCCCGACGCGAGCGTGCCGCGGGAACTGAACAAGATTACTTTGCCGCCTTACGTTATCGAACCGCCGGACCGGTTGCTGATTGAAGTGGTAACGATCACGGAAGAGGAGGAAGACGCGGCGGCGGACAAACCGAAGACCAAGCGAGCCGTGGTCCGCGACCTGCCCGTACAACCGGTGCGGAACGAGTTTCAAGTTCACGTGGACGGTACGGTTTACCTGGGTATTTGGGGCAGCGTTTCGGTGGCCGGCCTAACCAAAGAGCAGGCGGCCGAGGCGGTGAGGCAAAAAATCGCCCGAAAAGAAGTCCTCACCCTTCCCGGAACCCAGGGTATCAAACCGGACACCATTTACGTCGTGCTCGACGTGACGGCCTACGCGAGCAAGGTTTACTACGTCATCACCGACGGCGGCGGAGCCGGGGAACAGGTGGTCGCCCGACCGATCGTCGGGAGCGAAACCGTAACCGACGCCATTGCCGCGATCGGGGGGTTGCCACCCGTCTCGTCCAAGCGGGACATTTGGATCGCCCGCCGGGCCCCGATGCCGGGAATGCCGGAACAAATCCTGCCCGTGGACTGGGTCGGCACCACCCAGTACGGAATCGCCGCCACGAATTATCAGGTGATGCCAGGCGACCGTATCTACGTCAAAGCCCAGAAACTGGTGACCATCGACACGGCGATGGCACGAATTCTTTCCCCGGTCGAAAGACTATTCGGAATCACACTGCTTGGCACAAATGTGGTAAATCAAGTACAGGGTCGCGGCCCCGGTTTCGGGACGACGAATTAGTATGCGTCGATACTTGGCATGGGGGAATGAAGCATGTGGAAATTGTCGATACGAACGGGACTTCCTCTCGTCATCCTGGCCTTCAGTGCGACTTCGGCCGCAGCCCAATACCCCCCACAGGGGGGGCCGTTCGTTCCTTACCAAACACCCGCAAACTATCAGGCCAACCCATACAACCGGGTAACGCAACCGCTCAGTCCGTACCTGAATCTTCTTCGGGGTGGGATACCGGCCGTGAACTACTACTACGGCGTTCGCCCCGCATTGCAGAACAGTGGATACGGCCTGTCTGCCGGAACTGCGTATCCCAGTTTGTTTCCGATTCGCCCCGTCTATTTGCCGCCAACGCCCCCGGGTGGCGGGCGGGAAGCGATCCAGCCCGAGTTCGAGTTTTCGTCCACGCCGAAAAAGACGACGCTCTCGCCGGCCGGTCATGCGGTTCAGTTTGCAAACACTGGCGGGAGTTTCCCCGGCCTGGCCGCTCCAAGGCCCGGAGGGTTTACCAAACCGCAAAAGCCACAGATCAAGGTGCCCTGATCGTTTCGCCGCGAAACGATGCAAGCGATCCGGTTTTCGAAGGGAATCGTTGCCGTGAATCATCGCACGATCGCAATCCGAATGTTGTCGGCCGGCGCCGGCATCGGGATCTCCGCCTGGATTTTCGTTCCGGCATTGAGCTCGGCACAAGGTCCGGACGGACCGGCTGCCTGGCTCCGACCCGCCGTTCCGGCGGCCGAACCGACGGCGCGGGCTGCCGACCCTGACCCGCCCTTTCATTCGTATTTCCCCACGACGACTCCACCGGCCCAGTTGACATCAGCTTCTGCTTCGCCCTGGGCAAACGTGACTATGCAAGAACCCGCGGCCATTACGCGTACCGCGTCGTCGAATGTGTCGCCGAAGAAAGACGAGCCGTCGATGCTCGGCCGGGCCTGGAAAAACCTGAAGGAGACCTTTTCCGACTCGCCCAGCGTGCCCGCAAATGGACCAAACCCTTACGCGTTCCAACCCCGGCCCAACCAGGGATTTCTCGCCTCACAAACTCAGGTTAACGCAAACCAACCTCGACCGAACGGAAAGGGCCTTCCGAACCGCGGATCTCCGCGTGTCTATGCGGCCCCGCCCGCATACCGCTGGTACGGTTGGGGCACGACGACGCCGGGCCAGAACGTTTACTCCCCGGACGGGCAGTCATACCCGAACGGATCGGCCCGGTGGTTCGTCCGCACCGGAGCCACGCCCGGGGCGTTTCCGATGGTCGGCCCGACGGCCATGACGCGACTGGCGGGAGGGGCCGAGCCGCCACACTATGTCGGGGCACCATCCGCGCCGTTGAACCACACCTATCCGGGCACGAACGTGGTGGGGGAAGTGACCGAGTCGGAGACGCCGGCCAAGACGGTGACGCCTCCGCCGGCGCTGGTGACGACTCCGAAACCGACGCTGCCCGTGGTCTCCGTAATTCCGACAACGAATCCGCTTTCGCCGGAGGCTCCCGCATCGGAACCAGTCTGGCGGGAATCGAGTGGTGTCGTTCCCACGGTCCCCGTTGCACCTACTCCAACCGTCGGCCGGAGCGAGGCCCCCAACCGTCCGACTCCGCCGGCCGAGCCACAGCCGGCATGGCAGCCGGCCCGGGTTCCGTCCGTCTCGGTGGAAGTCCATCCCGCCCCGAAGGTGACCCTGATTCCGACGGCAGCGACTGAGGTCGAACCGACGAATCCGAAACGATTACCGTTTGCCCCGCAGGCCGAAACGCCCGCCATCCCGCTCCCGCAAGGAGACCCGGGTTGGCTGCCTGCCAAAAATTTTATCCCGGTCGATTCGACGCCTTTGACGGTCTCCACACAGACTCCGATATCCACACCGACCGGTTCGCTTGCGTCACCCATTACCATCAAGCCCGCAGCGGCCGCGATGTCGGACAACTCGCTCATCGAGTTGGAACGGACCGTTCGCGAGGCCTGTCGCACGACCGCAACGGTGTTGGAAATCGTCCAAACGAAACCTGGGAAATTGACCGTGAAGTTCGTCGCCGAGTCCGAAATGATGGCCGGGGAAGCCGTGAAGATGATTTCCCAAATGTCCCAATTGAAACCCTACGCCGTCGAGTTCGAAGGGAAAGTTTTGGGCAATTAGCCAACTACCCCGACTTCTGTTCCTTACTCCGCGTCACCTTTTCGTGCACCAGTTCGACGACCTGTTCCAGCAGGGTCAGGTATTCTGTCGTCGAGATAGCACGGACTTTGAACAGGAGTTCGCGACGGCGTTCGATGAGCAGGACCACGGCTTCGACGCCGAGCCGCTCCATCGGTCCATTCGCCGCTTGAAGTTCCAGCAACTCGCCGATCTCATCGGCCCGAAATTCCTCGGCCCGGTCGGGATTGCGTTCGAGCCAGGAAACGAATTCGGGCAACGTCGTCTTCAGGCGGAGAAGTTTGAGCGCTTCCTCATCCGCGGGCGGTTTGCCGTGCATCCGGGCGAGTAGCCGGTCGAGCGGGAGGGTGCGCAGTTCGTTGACGGTGAGGCCGAGGGCGTCGGCGCACTGAGACACGGTCGCGTTTCGCAGACGACGCTTCGGGCCGCCGTTAAGAATCTGGCGGACGGTGTGGCGGTTCAGGTCTGAACTGCGGGCGAAGTCTTCCTGATTCCAGCCTTTTTCTTCGACGAGCTTGGCGATGCGATTCGCCAGTTCATTTCCGTCCGTCGGCCCGGCCATTGTGCGTCTCCGCCGCGAGTCCGATCCATCGCGGTCAGTGTAGCACGCCGGCAATGGGTCAGGGGGGAAAACGCGACGGCCGCGGGTCTCCCCGCGGCCGGGCAAAGTCTTCGGCCCTCCGAGAACAAGCCCCGGAGGAAGGAAAACTAGGATTGCTTCTTTTCCCCGTTCGACATCGGCATGGGAGCGGGAGCCGCACCTCCGGAGGTCGCCGGGGCGACCATGACCGGGGCCGCGCCGCAGCCACAAGACGGGGCGGAGCACCCGCCGCCGCAGCCGCTGTCGCAAGACGACGACCTCTTGTGGCTGGCGCACCTCGCTTTGAGCTTGTCGAGCAAGCTCACCCGCGGACACGGGTCGCAGGAACCTGCCCCGCCGCACCCACTGGAGCAGGAGGAACAAGAATCTTTCTTGTGGAACAAGGAGCCTTTGAACAACGGGGTGCCGCAGGTCGGGGCCGCGTTGCAAGTTTGACAAACTGGGGTCGGCGCGGCGCAGGTGCTGCAACTCGGGGCGACTTCACAGCAGCCCTTGCTGCGGTGCATGCTGTGCATGCGGGCGCGGATTTTGTCGAACATGGAAACGCGTTGGCAAGAGTCGCCACAGGTGCTGCCGCACCCGGAACCGCATCCGCTGTCGCACCCGCCACACGGGGCGGCGGCAACCGGGGCGGCTGCGGCAGGCGGAGCCGCGGCGGCCGGTGGCTGGAAATCGGCCCCGGCCAGGCAGGCCGAGGTCATGAGCAGAAAGGCGGCATTCACAGTACTCAACCTCCTAGCAGGGAATGGGGTCCGTGGCCGGCGGCCGGTCAGGGGCCGGGCAAGACATTCTCACCCAGGCCGAACCGCTTCGGCTCACTTCACCGTCGCCGCCAAAAGGAGGCCGCGGCCGGGACCGAAGACGTAACCGTTTCATCGACCGCGGCGGCACGCCCGCTGAGCAACTTGAATGGAACTTCATGAAATTTCCCGCCCGGACCGACCGGTCATGGCGAAGTCGTCATGACTTCCCGGAACGACGATTCGTTCCGGGATACCGCGAAGGTGGAAAGCCCGGCCCGTACAACTTGCGGTGCCCGTTCCGGTCCGGAAAGATAGACTTGCCCCATGTCGACACCGCGAAAGGTCTGGCAACTTCGGCCGGCGGACCCGGACGCCGCAAAATATCTGGCAAAGGCCGCAGGAGTCTCCGAGGCCGTTGCCCAACTCCTGATAATCCGGGGCGTCACTGTGGCACCGGATGCCAAAGCGTTCCTCGATGCCCCGATGTCCGGCTGGCATTCGCCCGACGGCCTGCCCGGCATCCCGGCAGCCGCCGACCGCCTGTTTCGGGCAGCCGCGGAAAAGAAACGCGTTTGCATCTTCGGCGATTACGACGCCGACGGCGTCACGGGCACCGCGATTCTGCTTCGCATGCTCCTCCAACTCGGGACCGCTGCCGAGTTTTACATTCCCAACCGACTCGATGAAGGATACGGACTGAATTCGGACGCTCTGAAAACGATCAAAGAATCGGGCGTCGACATCGTGGTGACGGTCGACTGCGGTATCACGGGCTTGGCCGAAGCCGACGCGGCCCGGGATCTCGGCCTCGAACTGATCGTGACCGACCACCACGAGATGAAGGAAACCCTTCCCGCCGCTTCGATCCTGGTTCATCCTCGCCTACCCGGAAGCACGTATCCCTTCGCGGGGTTATCCGGCGCAGGGGTCGCGTTCAAACTCGCCTGGGCTTTGGCCCAACGGGCGAGCGGTGCGGATCGAGTCACGGCCGAATTCCGCGAACTCCTGATGGACCTGGTCGGCCTAGCCGCCCTGGGACTCGTTGCGGATGTCATGCCACTCCGCGACGAAAATCGCGTGTTTGTCCGGCACGGGCTGAAGCGGATCGTAGAAAAGCCGTCGGTCGGGCTAAAGGCCTTGTGCGAAGCCGCCGGACTGGGGAAGGACAAGCCACTAAAGGCCGAGGATATCAGTTTCAAACTTGCCCCGCGAGTAAACGCGGCGGGCCGACTCGGATGTGCTCGACTCGTTGTGGAACTGCTCACGACGACCAATCCGGTAAAGGCCCGGGAGGCGGCCGAGTTTCTGGAAGAGCAGAACAAACGGCGGCAGGGTATCGAAAGGACGATCGCCGCCGAGGCGCGGGACCTGGTCCGACTCAACGGGTACGACAATGATCCGGCCATCGTGCTGGCCGCGGCCGAGTGGCACCCGGGTGTCATTGGTATCGTCGCGGGGCGGCTCGCCGAGCAATATGCCCGGCCGGTGGTGTTGATCGCCCGGCCCGCGGGGGAAGCCGTCGTCGGCGGCAGCGGCCGGGCCGGGTCCGACGTGCCGTTGCACGAGGCCCTCGCCGCCTGTTCCGATTGTCTCGTTTCCCACGGCGGACACGCCGCCGCCGCGGGGTTGAAACTGCTCACCCAGAACGTCCTTACCTTCCGCGAACGATTCGTCGAACATGTCCGCACCCGCTTCCCCGGCGGCAACCCACCTCCACCCCGGCTCCTCCTCGACGAGGAATTGCCACTTTCCGCCATGACTATCGGCCTGATGAAGGAAATCGACCAGTTGGAACCATACGGACAGGACAACCCCCGGCCGCGATTCCTCGCGTCTGGGCTCAAACTCGACGGCGAGCCGAAGAAAATTGGCCAGGGGGAAAGACACCTCAGTTTCCGTGTAAAGCAGGGTAATGCCAAAATGCGGGCCGTGGCATGGAACGCGGCCGAAAGGTTGGACGAATTGAAGAGTGCCAACGGCGACGTCAGTCTCGCCTTCACGCCGCGAATCAACGACTGGAACGGCTACAGGAACGTAGAAATTGAGGTGATCGACTTTCAGGCGGGGGAAACGCCCGTGCTCGGTTAATCAATTCGGCACCACCGCCCGCGGGGGCGGAGCCATTTCCCGTTTCGGTTCCTCGATGACGACGGGGGCTTGTTTGTCGTTGCCCGGTTTCGTTTGTGCAGCCGTGGGTCGAGTGCCCGCCACCGTTGCCGCCGACTTTGGCCAGGCGAGGTAGCCCGACAGGAGCATACCGACGAGTAAAACAAGTCCGATCAAAACGGGGAACGCTTTTTTTGCCCCGGTATCCGCTCCCGCGAGGGCCGGCACGCCGAGTAGCAGCGTCGCGTCCGCATCGAACGATTCCGGCTTCGATCCCTCCGGCGGCTCACCACCGATTGGCAACGTCGCCCCGGGCTTGCGGTTCGGCAGGCTCTCCGGCCCCTTCACCAGTTGATACATCCGTTGCCGGGCCGTCGGTGGCACCCGCATCGGTTCGCTCATGAGCAGCGTCAGAATCTGATGGCACGAAGCCACCTCGGCCAGGTTCACGTCCGAATTCAAGCAAGCTTCTTCGAACTGGTTGATTTCGTCCGAAAAAAGGGTGTCGCTCAAGTAATCGGACACCACGTTCGGGTCGTCCGGCGTGTTCGCGTCGCCGTTGGCGGGCACCGAGAGGCCCCGTTTCCGGGTCAGTTTGCGGATCCGGTCGATCAACTCCCGGGCCGATTCACTTTCTGCCACCTTCTCGCCAATCGTCTTGGCCTCGTCGGAGGGGAGCGTATCGTCCAAATAGGCGAGCAGGGTGCGAAGCGTTAGCCGCATGGCGGAACTCCAGGTGACAACCTAAATAGTGGAGGCCCGGCGGCCGACTTGAACATCATTTTGGCAGAATGTGAAAATACTTCCGCCCGGCGACATCGATCCCGAAAGCGGAACGAAGTAGCCGGGCGGTAGCGGCAACGGGTTCCGGCCCGGTGCCGCGCCTCTTCTCAATCACCGGCCCCAAAGTCGAGGGGTCCGACGACGGAATTGCAATGCAAGGGGAATGCCAAAGCCCGGAAGGGGGCATTTTCCGAACAATCCGGCTGAAATTGGTAATAAGCAGCCCGGAGAAGTTGGGATAGCGGGAAACGGGAGGAAAGTTTTACAACGTGATTCGCCCAGGCGGCAATTCTTGCCCAAGAAGTTACCGGATGAGGATCACGCGCAGGTCCATGACGTTTGTTTCGGTGAGGCCGGTGCGGAGGAGGCAGTTGGTGGCGTCAAAAAATGGGTAAGCGTCGTGCCGGCGGAGGAACTCGCCCGGGTCGAGACCGAGTGCGGCCGCACGGGTCAACGTTTCGGTTGTGGCCCAGGCGCCGGCCGCATCGGTCGGACCGTCCTCCCCGTCCGTTCCTCCACTCAATACGCAAATGTCGCGAATCTCTTCGATGCCGAGTTTCTCTGCCAGGGCCAGCACGAATTCCTGATTCCGCCCCCCCTTCCCGGGGTTCGGGCCGAGAGTGACCGTCGTTTCCCCGCCGATCAGAATACACACCGGTGGGGTGACCGGTTCGTTTCGGTTGCGGATGCTCTTTACGACCCCGGCTAAAGCCACCGCCACCTCCCGCGTTTCGCCTTCGACGTACGGACCGAGGTCGAAGACGCGATATCCGCGGTTTTCTGCCGCGGAGCGGGCTGCGGCGAGGGCCGTCGCGTTCGATCCGATCACGACGTTCGTCGCGTTCGGTGGAAGAGATTTCGGCGTCTCCGCAACCTCTCCCCGTTCTCCCGCAAGAAGATGATCGAGCACGCTCACCGGCACCCGTTCCTTCAGTTTGAACCGGTCAAGCACGGCCAAGGCGTCGGCAAAGGTGGTCGGGTCCGGGGCGGTCGGGCCAGAAGCAATTACGTCGAGCGGATCACCGACCACGTCGGAAATGATGAGTGAGAGGAGTCGCTTCCCGTGGAAGCACCCGGCGAGTTGGCCGCCTTTGACCCGCGAAAGGTGCTTCCGCACCAGGTTCATCTCGCGGATCGTGGCTCCGCTCGCGTGGAGTAGTTTCGTGACGGTCTGTTTATCGCCCAGTGTGAGGCCCGGGGGCGGGACAGGAAGCAGTGCGGACCCGCCGCCGGAAAGGAGGCAGAGGGCGACGTCGTCGGGGCCGGCCGAAGACAGGAGGGAAAGCATCTCCTCCCCCCCCGCGACGCCGGCGGCGGTGGGGTAGTTCGATCCGGAAGGCCGGGCCGCGTGAAGCCGAATCCGGGCGAGCGGTCGAGTCGTTCCGGCCGGGACGTTCACGAGGCCCACGACTCGGTCGAGTCTGGGCTGTAATATTCTTTCTAATTCCGCGGCCATCGCGGCCCCGGCTTTTCCGGCCCCCACCACGAATAATCGCGGTGCGGCGTCGATCTCGTACCTAATGAGAGGAGAAAGTTCAGACCATGCGGCTGAAAGGAGCGGCCAGGCGCGGACCGCATCGACCCCGGCCGACCAGATGGCAACCGCATCGTCCGGGAATGGGGACATATCGCTCGATCGGAATGGAAGGGCGGATTCGCGTGTTTCTGCGCTAGGCGATCAACCCCTTCACCACTTTTCCGTAGACGTCGGTCAGTCGGAAATCGCGTCCGGCGTACCGGTAGGTGAATTTTTCGTGGTCGAACCCGAGGAGTTTGAGCATGGTCGCGTGCAGGTCGTGCACGTGAACCTTATCCTCCACGGCCCGGAAACCGAATTCGTCGGTCGCACCGAAGGCCTGGCCGCCCTTGACTCCGCCGCCGGCGAGCCAGACGGTAAAGCCCCAGTGGTTGTGATCCCGGCCGTTGACTTTGCCGGCGTTCGACCCGGCCTGGGGCAGTTCCACCACCGGCGTCCGCCCGAATTCCCCCCCCCACTGAACCAGCGTGGAATCGAACAGGCCGAGCCGTTTCAAATCGGAAAGCAACGCCCCAATGGCCCGGTCGCACTGGCCCGCAAGTTTGCGGTGATTGATTTCCAGGTCGTCGTGGCTGTCCCAAGGTTGGCCCTGGCCGTGCCAGACCTGGACGAACCGCACGCCCCGTTCGAGCAACCGGCGGGCGATGAGCAGTTGCCGGGCTTGGACGCCCTTACCATACGCTTCGATAACGTGTTTGGGTTCCTTCGACACGTCGAACGCGTCGGATGCTTCCGACTGCATGCGGTAGGCGAGTTCGAACGACTGAATGCGGGCTTCGAGTTGCGGGTCGTTGGGGCGTTCGGCCTCGTGCGCCCGGTTCAGCTTCATGAGCAGGTCGAGTTGCTTCCGCTGGGCGCCGGGCGGGGCGGTTTTGTTCCGCACGTTTTCGATCAGCTTTTCCACCTCGGTATGCTGGGTGTCGATATAGGTGCCCTGGAAGACGCCCGGCAGGAACCCGGCCTGCCAGTTCTGGCTCTCCTGGATCGGGTAGCCGTTCGGACACATGGCTACGAACCCTGGCAGGTTCTGGTTCTCCGTTCCGAGGCCATACGTCACCCAGGAACCGAAGCTCGGCCGGACCAGCCGGGCTTCGCCGCAGTTCATCAACAGCAGGGACGGCTCGTGGTTCGGCACGTCCGCATGCATGGAGCGAATCACACACAGGTCGTCGGCGTGTTTCGCCGTGTGTTCGAACAGTTCGCTGATTTCGAGACCGGATTGGCCGTACTTCTTGAACTTAAACGGCGAGGCGAGGGCCGAGCCGGTTTTCCGTTCGGTCTTCAGGTTCCGGGTCGGCAGCGGTTTGCCGGCGTATTTCGTCAGCATCGGTTTCGGGTCGAACGTATCGACGTGCGACGGTCCGCCGTTGGCGAAAATGTGGATCACTCGCTTGGCCGTGCCCGGGAATGGCGGGGCCTTCGGGGCGAGCGGGTTCACCCCGTTCGCCTCAGCGGCTAATAGACCGGCGTCACGCAAAATTGTGGAAAGGCCCAAAAGGCCGAGGCCAGTGCCACACCGGGCAAGAGCATCGCGGCGGGAAAATATCATTTCATTACCTCTTATTCAAGTTATTGGGCCGACTGGTTTCCCCCACTTGTCGACCTCGCAACCACACCATCCACATGTCGATCCACCATCTAATGCTTGTCGTCTATTTTTGGGCAATCTCAAAGCAGCCAGAAATGATCCACATTTCGGGCACTCAATTCCATCAGACAGTAAGCGATAATTGATTTTCCAGCGACCGGACCCACGCACCGTATCCCGAATAACAAGCAAAGTACCAATCCAGCAAGCGACGAACATAACGCTGCTGCAAATCACGACGACCCAAACTAGAATGTATTCGTCCATTGGCTAATCCACCACCGCGAACTCGTTGCTCAACATTAACACCTGTGCAAACTGCCCCCACGGCCCGAGTTTGCCCGATGCGGATGTCGCCTCCCGGATGAACTGAACAGCCAAGGCCGTTTCTTCCGTCGTCGGGTTCCGGCCCAAGACGGCCCGGTAAACGGCCCGCACTTTTTCCGGCCGGTCGGACGCGGCTGCGACTTCTTTCCTCTCGGCCACCGCCTTCGCCTGCTCGGCCACGAACGGGCTGTTCATTAGGAACAAAGCCTGCTGCGGCACGGTCGTTTGGAACCGCTGCGGGGTGTGCTGGTCGGGTGAAGCGAGGTCGAACGCCCGGAACGTACCGGGGAGGTTTTGCCGATCGATGTACCCGTACACTGCCCGGCGGGTGGGTGCCGGCGTCTTGAACAGATCGACCGATTTCCCGTAAACCGTTTCGTCGAGTCGGCCGGCAGCGACGAGGAGCGAATCGCGAAGCGGCTCGAACTCCAGCCGCTTGCGGGTCTGATGCGTGAGCAGACGGTTTTCCGGGTCGAGGCGGTAAATGTCGGCCGTCAAAGCCGACGATTGCTGGTATGTGTCCGAAAGGACGATTCGCCGGATCAGCTTTTTTGTGCTCCAACCGTCCTGAACAAACCGGGCCGCCAACCAGTCGAGCAGTTTGGGATAGACGGGCGGATCGCAGCGGGTGCCGAAGTCGCTCGGCGTGCGGACGAGTCCCTGGCCGAACAGATGCCCCCAGATGCGATTGACATAGACGCGGGCGGTAAGCGGGTTGTTCGGACTGGCAATGGCGTTCGCCAGTTCGAGCCGACCGCTACCGTCGGTGAACGGCTTCCGGTTCGGCCCGGCAATCACCGCCGGAAACTGCCTCGGCACTTTCGGCCCGCGGTTCGCCGGGTTACCCCGTAAAAAGATGACCGGTTCGGTTTGCCGCGGGGCGTCTTGAACCGCCATCGCCCGGGGCGGGGAAAGTGGGCTTGTGGCCCGAAACGCGGCGGCGGCATTCCGCAGCTTCCGAAACTCCTTCTTGACCGCAATCGCCACCAACTTGTCTGCGACCACCGGTTCCAGGTTCGTCGTCCCTCCCGGGCCGGTCAGCACGAGGGTAAAGTCCGGGTCGACGTTCCCCCCGAGCAATTCGCCGTACAGGGCGGCCACCTGACGAATCGACTCCGGCTCTGCGGCCCGAAGAACCGCTTTGACGGTTTCGTTCCCCTTCTTCAACCCTTCGATCGCATGCTCGGCCTTGGCCGCAAACCCCTCGGCCGGCAGGTCGACCACCGCGAACCACGGCACGAACGTTGGGTCCGCCTTCCGGTGCGGGGCGTCCATGTACGACCGCCACCGCTCCAAAATGCGAACGTCCAGCCCGTTCGCGGCGAGGTAATTGTCCACTTCTTTGGCACTCTTGCCACGCAGCGCCCGGGCGGCCAGCATGTACTTCGCGACCGACTGCGGCCGACGGAACGGCGCGAGTGCCTCCGCGTACATCTTCGCTTGAAAGTCGGCCGCTGCCTGCTCCATCCGCTTCACCTCGGCGTCGAACACCTTCGCGTTCGCCAGTTGCTCCTTCGTGCCGATCAGCGGAAGGTTCTTCGGCTCGATCGTTCCGGCAAACACTCCGTACAGCGAATAGTAATCCGCGGTCGGGATCGGATCGTACTTGTGGTCGTGGCACCGCGCGCAGCCGACCGTCAGTCCCATGAATCCGCGGGTGACGACGTCGATCCGGTCGGCGATGATGTCCGGTTGGTTATTCAGAAACCGCCGCCCGAGAGTGAGAAAACCGAGCGCGGCCAGCGGCATCCGATCTTCGGTCTGCGGCATCCGGTCCGCCGCGATCTGCTCGCGAATCATCCGGTCGTACGGCCGGTCCTCGTTGTAACTCCGGATCAGATAGTCCCGGTACGTGAACGCGAACGGGTAACTCCGGTCCTCGGTGAAAACGTACCCCTTGGTGTCCGAATACCGGGCCACGTCCATCCAGTGCCGGGCCCAGCGTTCGCCGAAGTGTGGCGAGGCCAGGAGGCGGTCGACGGCGGCTTCGTACGCGTGGGGTGAATTGTCCGACTCGAACGCCTCGACCTCCGCCGCACTTGGCGGCAAGCCGATGAGGTCGAACGAGACCCGACGCAAAAGCGTTCTCTTGTCCGCGCGAATGCCGATGGGGAGTTTCTCTGCCAACAGCTTTGCCCTAACGAACGCATCGATCGGTGTCGCCGCCCCGGGTACCGCGGGCACGGCCGGATCGACCACCGGTTGGAACGCCCAGTGGTCCTGGCCCTTGGATTTGGCGACCGTTTCGGCCGGCAGCACCGCCCCCCGCTTCACCCATTCGGTTAGAGCCGCCACGGCCTCGGCCGGGAGCGCCGTTTTCGGCGGCATGGGGGTATCCCCTTCCCGCCGCACGGCCTTCACCAGCATGCTCGTCCCCGGTTTTCCCGCCACCACCACCGGTCCGTTGTCCGAACCTTTCCGGATCCCCCCGACCGTATCCAGGCGCAGCCCGCCCGATTGCTTCTTCGCCCCGTGGCACTTCGCACAATGTTCCACAAACACGGGCCGGACGTTCTTCTCGAAGAACTCAACCTCATCCGGGTCGGCTGCGAACGCCGGCCCGGCCAGAACGAGAGCGGGAATCCAAAAGAATCGCATGAATCAAACCTCAATCGGCCGCCGGAAGGCGGCAAGGCGGGGTTCCTATATTTTATCCCAAATCCCCACCCTGTCGAAGGCAATCGGGCAATTCCTCCCGATGAATTATCCCGCAGGCCCACCACACTTTCCGCTCGTTCTTCCGATTGGTTCCGCCCCGAATATCGCCGATCGGCTACCCTCCGGGGGACTCGGAATCAAACAGACGGTCCGCTGCCCGTCGTCCGCCGCCACGACCACCCGGTACGTTCCGAGCTCCGGGCGGCCGTCCCAT